>JAZNDF010000195.1:0-8641 GCA_045587925.1 Faecousia sp. | reverse complement strand
GCCAACGGCCACACCGAGGTGGCAAGCGAGCTGGTAGGCGCGACCTGTACAGAGCCCGGTATGGGCGCAGGTACCTACTGCTCCGTTTGCGGCATTACCCTGACCGGCAGACAGGAGATCCCTGCAAGAGGACACCAGATCCTTTACTACGATGCAAAGATGCCCACCTATACCACGCCCGGCTACGAAGCCTATCAGGACTGCCTGCTGTGCGATTACTCCACTTATGTGGAGATCCCTGCGCTGGAGAGACCTCCTGTGGCAGACTTTGAGACCTTCTGCTTCAACCTGATGCTTCTGGAAGAAATTGCTGAGGCTTATGCGGCAGAAAATCCCGGCAAGGACCCGGTTGAGCTGGTCATCAAGTACATCCGTACCGGTGTGGACCGCTATAACTCCGGCTCCTGGGGTATTATGGCAGGCTACGAGGATGCAGGCTTTGCCGAATATGTTTCCGCAATTGAAGATATGATCAATTCAGAAGCCACCTCTCCCGACGAGATGCTGTGCTTCACCAATATGAAGGACATCGAAGTCTTCGAGCTGCCCAACGGCGAAATGGCAGATCTGGGTCATATCTTCGGCACAATGGATATTACCTATCACAACAAAAATAGCCAGAACCACGCCGATGTGGGCGGCTGGGCAGGCGACCTTTGCGACCTGCTGGAGTTCTCCGCTACCGGTAAGCCCACCGGCACCCTGGATGAGCTGATCGAGACTGTTAAGAATGATTATCTGGGCGTAACACCCTCTGATCCCGGCCAGTCTGCAATGAATATGCTGGATATCCGCGGCGACCTGGATGTTCTGTATATTATGGATCAGATCTATACCAACGAGTACTACACCTACTTCCTGAGTGAGCTCTTTATGAGCTACTTTACGGAAGATCTGACGATGGAAGCCCGCGCAGATTACTTCCTGAGAACCCGTCTGGACGGTATCAGCAACCGTATGGGCGTTCGGGATGCAGTCTATAAGGCATACACCACCAACCGTGTGGTCAGCACCCTGGAAGGCACAAGAGATTTCGGTATCGACAATCTGGACGATCTGAGAATGGCAGTTTGCTATGCTTTTGCTGACTATGTGTGCCAGCTGGGCGGCGACTACAACGAAAACACGGAAAACCCCTACTACACCATTTTCTCCAGTAAGTACGAGCAGCTGGCGCCCGGTATCTCCCAGGAGATCAAGATGGCAACCTCTGCCGGCGGTGAGCAGATGGTCTACTATGTAGCAACCGTTGACATCACCAGAGACGATGTGGATGTATTTGTTAACTACAACAACAACGACCCCGCCGCAGGCTGGGCAATGCAGCGTGTTCTCGATCAGGCAAATGCCGCACAGGAAAAGTACGGCAATCCGGAAAGCGAGCACTACATCCCCAACTACAATGTTATCGTAAGTACCAATGCCTCCGGCTTTAATATGTCCACCGGTGAGCCCGGCGGTCTGCTGGTTATGGGCGGCGTTGAGTACCATGGCATCAATAGCCAGGGCTTCTTCGGTATTACCAAGGACGGCGAGCCTGTTTTCGGTACCACTGAGGATTATAACAACTATTATAAGGGCAAGCTCCGTGACGGCGTTGCCGGCTTCGGCGCGACCCTGATCGAAAACGGCAAGATCGTTGTGCCTTCCGGAAGCACCCGTGCAAGCCGTACCGCCATCGGTGTTACCTACACCGGCAAGATCATTATGATGGTCTTTGACGGCAGACAGGGCGTTTGGTCCTGCGGCGCAAACTATGAAGAAATTGCACAGGTTATGCTGGAAGCAGGCTGTGTCCACGCCATCAACCTGGACGGCGGCGGATCTACCACCTATGTTGCCCGCCTGCCCGGCGAGGAGGAACTGAGCGTTGTGAACAGTCCTTCCGACGGTGTTCAGCGCAGTGTTGCAACTTCTATCTTCGCAGTTTCCACTGCTCCCAGCTCCACCGCATTTGATCACGCAGTGATCGAAAGCGAAGCAAGCCACCTGACCATTGGCACCAGCCTGCAGCTGACTGCCAAGGGCCTGAGCGCAACCGGTAACGAGGCAGAGCTCCCTGAGGACCTTTCCTGGGATGTTTCCGACTCCAGATGGGCAACCGTCACCCAGGACGGCGTGCTCACTGCCCTGAGAAACGGCTCTGTGGAAGTATATCTGTACTCCGGCGATTTGGTGATCGGCAGCACGACCATCAATATCGTTGTTCCTGACAACCTGTATTTCGAAAAGTCCAATATCGACACCGTTTACGGTGCGACCGTTGAGCTGAATGTGAAGGCAATGTATCAGGGCAAGGCTGTTGCATTGAGCGACAGTGATTATGTGCTCTCTCTGAGCAACGGCAATGCCGGTAAGCTGGAAGACGGCAAGTTTATTGCTACCGCCAATGAAAATGCCGGCATCAAGAATGTGAACATCGTTGCCACACTGACTGCCGATGAGACCGTCAGAGGCGTTGCGGCTGTTTCCCTGTATAAGCAGGGCGAAATGACCTTCGACTTTGATCAGGCAACCGGCGGCGACCGTACTCTGGCTTGGTACCGCGAGGTCACCAATGCCCAGCAGGAGGATGCCAATACCTATCTGATCGTTGACCCCGATGAGGATATGGTTACCAAGTATACTCTGGCGATCGATATGACCCAGATCCCCATTCCTGCAAGACTGGAAGAGCTGACCTATATGCTCCCCGGCTCCGATATCGAAGGTGCTTCTGCATGGACCTTCCTGCTGCAGCTGGCAGAGCGTATCAGCGACCTGTCTACCATCACTGCAAAGGTTCAGTTCGATCAGAACCTGAATGTGGATATTAGCGACATTGTTGTGGTCAATGAGTACTTTGATCTGGACAGTGTGACATTGGACGAGGAAACCAACACCGTCACAATGAACTTAAGCTGGATCAAGCAGGGCAAGCCCATCAATGCGGCAACTGCCAACCCCCTGTGTATCGTCAGCGGTATCGTTCTGACACCCAAGGACGATGCTTCCTGGAGCAGCAACAACCGCCTGAACATTGTCAACGCGGGCGATATCAGCTACAAGATCTATATGCGGGCAAGCTCTCTGGTCACCTTCGCTGAAAAGCCCGAAAACCAGGCAGTTTACGGCCTGTATCCCTACAGAAATCCCGATAACTCCGCAGATAGCGGCGCATACTTCCAGGATACCTACAAGACCTTCCAGGATGCCTATGTGATCGTTGGCTCCCTGAAGGAAGGCTGGATCAACGAGGACGGCGGCTTCGCTTACTATGTTGACGGCAAGCGGCTCACCGGCATTCAGCTGGTAGATGGCTACTACTACGACTTCGGCGAAGATGGCCTCAACGATGGCAAGACCAAGTATAGCGGCCTGTTCACCGAGGACGGCAAGCTGTACTACTCCAGCCTCGGCGAGAAGACCTCCGGCTGGAAGACTGTTGACGGAGACTACTACTACTTCAGCACAGATGACTTTGCTGCCTACACCGGCGTTCAGAAGGTAGCAGGCTACACCTACACCTTCGATGATGCCGGCAAGCTGACCCGCGGTGCTTTTGTGAAGGTCAGCGGCGGCGTAAGATACTACTGGGCTGGTGCATATCTGGTATCCAGATGGATCGAGCTGGAGGAAGGCATTTACCGTGCTGACCATAACGGCTATGTCTGCTATGGCAACTTCCCCGTTATTGAAGCAGGCCGTGAGGCTTGTACCTGGTGGGCATTTGATGAGACCACCGGTATTCGCCAGGGCATCTGCGACGGCTTCATCCAGAGAGAAGGCCAGACCTACTACTGTGAGGACGGCAAGGTCTTCTACGGCGCTGTCCAGACAGAAAATGGTATCATCTTCTGCGGTACCTACGGTAAGGTTTACATCAACTCCAGCTGCTATGTTTCCGACAGCCTGGACTCCAAGGCTGGCCTGGAAAATGGCTACTACTGGTGCGATAAGGACGGTTATATCGTTTCTGACGGTTTTGTAACCATCGGCGGCAATGACTACTACTTTGCCGATTATGTCCGCGCAAAGGGCTTTACTAAGATCGGTGAGAGCTACTACTTCTTCAATGCCGGCAACGGCGTAATGGCAAAGGATACTACGATGTGGGTCGGCACCAACAGCTATGGCATCACAAGCGGCTATTATCTGTTCCAGGCTGACGGCACAATGTACATCCCCGATCCCGAAGGCGAGAAGAAGATCGTGGAAGAGGGCGGCAATCTGTATCTCACCATTGACGGTGTGAAGCAGAACAACGGCCTCAACGAACTGGACGGCGAGTACTACTACGCAAATCCCAACGGCACTTTGGCAGTGAACAAGGTCGTGTATCTGTCCGGCTTTAACGGACTGATCGCTCCCGGCAACGGCTTCTTTGCATTCGATGCAGAGGGTAAGCTGGTGAAGACCGGCTTTGTAAATGCAACCAACGGTTACACTTACTACTACGAGGATCTGGTCAGAGCCAAGGGCTTTACCAAGATCGGCGAAAGCTACTACTTCTTCAATGCTGGCAGCGGCGCAATGTGGAAGGATGCAACGATGTGGGTCAGCTCCAACAGCTACGGCATTAAGACCGGCTACTGGTACTTCCAGGCTGACGGCACAATGTACATCCCCGATCCCAACGGCCCCAGAGCGATCGTTGAGAAGGACGGCAAGCTGTACTTCACCATCGATGGCGTAAACCAGACCAACGGTCTGAACGAGCTGGACGGCGAGTACTACTACGCAAATCCCAACGGCACTCTGGCAGTGAACACAGTCGTGTATCTGTCCAACTTTAATGACCTGATCGCTCCCGGCAACGGCTTCTTCGCATTCGATGCAGAGGGCAAGCTGATCAAGACCGGCTTTGTAAATGCAACCAACGGTTATACTTACTACTACGAGGAGCTGGTCAGAGCCAAGGGCTTTACCCTGATCGGCGAAAGCTACTACTTCTTCAACACCGGCAGCGGTGCAATGTGGAAGGATGCAACGATGTGGGTCGGCACCAACGGCTACGGCATTAAGACCGGCTACTACTACTTCCAGGCTGATGGCACAATGTATGTGCCTGATCCCAATGGCCCCAGAGCAATCGTCGAGAAGGACGGCAAGCTGTACTTCACCATCGACGGCGTGAACCAGACCAACGGTCTGAACGAGCTGGACGGTGAGTACTACTATGCAAATCCCAACGGCACTCTGGCAGTGAACACAGTCGTGTATCTGTCCAACTTTAATGACCTGATCGCTCCCGGCAATGGCTTCTTCGCATTCGATGCAGAGGGCAAGCTGATCAAGACCGGCTTTGTAAATGCAACCAACGGTTACACTTACTACTACGAGGAGCTGGTCAGAGCCAAGGGCTTTACCAAGATCGGTGAGAACTACTACTTCTTCAACACCGGCAGCGGTGCAATGAGCCAGGATGCAACGATGTGGGTCGGCGCTAACAGCTACGGCATTAAGTCCGGCTACTGGTACTTCCAGGCTGACGGTACTATGTACATCCCCGATCCCAACGGTCCCAGAGCGATCGTCGAGAAGGACGGTAAGCTGTACTTCACCATCGACGGCGTGAACCAGACCAATGGTCTGAACGAGCTGGACGGCGAGTACTACTATGCAAATCCCAACGGCACTCTGGCAGTTGACACGGTTGTGTATTTGTCCAGCTTCAACGATCTGATCGCTCCCGGCGCAGGCTTCTTCTACTTCGATGCAGAAGGCAAGCTGGTGAAGACCGGTTTCGTAAAGGGTACCAACGGCTACACCTATTACTACGAGGATCTGGTCAGAGCCAAGGGCTTCACCAAGATTGGCGATAACTACTACCTGTTCAATGCAGGCAGTGGCGCGATGAGTGTGGATGCTACTATGTGGGTCAATGCCAACGAATATGGCATTGCATCCGGTTCCTACTACTTCGGCAGCGACGGAAAGATGGTTGCCAAATAAATTGCAATATTGTGAGCGGGGGAATGAAAATTCCCCCCTCACAAGAAACATCCTGTCAGATATTTTTGTGCAAATACAAATGCTGTTTGCAGAAAAGTGTTTGATGGCAACAAAAAGATAAAGTATTGGGGTTAGAGAATGCTGAAAAAATTACTTAGCTACTATAAAAATTTAACAGCCCCAGTAAAGGCATCCCTCTGGTTTTTGATTTGCAGCTTCCTGCAAAAAGGCATTTCCATGCTGACAACACCTGTGTTCACCCGGATTATGACGGAGGAGGAATACGGAAATTTCAGTGTGTATCACACCTGGCTGACGGTTATTCAGATTATTGTAACTTTGAATTTGGCCGCCAATGTGTATGTTCGGGGACTTGTGAAGAACGAGGATGATAAGGACCGCTTCTCCTCTGCAATGCTGGGTTTGTCCACAACCTGTATTCTTGTTTGGACAGTTATCTATGCGCTGCTTCACAAATTGTTTAATAATCTGCTGGGCTTTTCCACTATTATGGTGGTGGCCATGCTGGTGGAGTCCTGGGCGCAAGTTGCTTATCAGTTTTGGACCAATCGGGAAAAGGTTGCTTACCGCTATAAAAAATTGGCGGCACTTACCTTGACCTATGTGGTTCTCAAACCGGTACTGGGCATTGTTTTCGTACTGCAGTCCAAGCAAGACTGTCAGGCAGAAGCCAGAATATTGTCTACTGCGGCAGTCAATGTACTTTTGTTTACCGGCATCTATATCTCCATATTCAAAAAAGGGCGCCAGTTTTTCAACAAAAAATATTGGCTTTACGCCCTGCGCTTTAACCTTCCCCTATTGCCCCATTACCTGTCCCAAATTGTATTCAATCAGTCGGACAGATTGATGATCAATGCCATTTGCGGCCCGGCAGAAGCGGCCTATTACACAGTGGCCTATACCATTGCAATGGTGCTTCTGATGTTCAATATTTCTGTATCCGGCACAATGAACCCTTGGCTGTTCCAAAGTCTAAAGACAAAAGACTACAAAAAAATCGCAACAGTGTCCTACTGGGTACTGGCAGTGATCGCCTTGCTGAATTTAGCACTGGTATTGTGCGCCCCTGAAATTTTGTGGTTTATGGCACCGGAAAATTATCAGGCGGCACTGTGGGTCATACCGCCCATAACCGCAAGCGTTTATTTTTCCTTCCTGCACGAATTGTTCGCAAACTTTGAATTTTACTTTGAAAAGACCCACTATGTTACCATCGTAACCGTAGTCACCGCAATTTTGAATGTTGCGCTCAATGCAGTATTTATTCCGATCTTTGGCTTTACCGCTGCCGGATACACCACATTGCTGTGCTATGTTATTTGTGCGGTTGCCCACTATATATTTATGAAGATGGTCATAAAGGCAAATCTGGGCAAGGTAAAGATCTATGACACAAAAGTTATTGTGGTGCTGGGTCTGGCTCTTTTAGCCGGTGCGGCGGTGGCCATGGCACTGTACAACACAATCCTGATTCGTTACGGTCTGCTGTTGGCAATGTGCCTGATAGCATTCTGGAAGCGGAAAAAGATTATGGGATTACTGAAAACCATAAAGACGAAATGATATGAAAAAACTTTTGATCGTTAACAACAACCTTCACATTGGCGGTGTGCAAAAGGCCCTTATCAGCTTGCTCTGGGAGATCCGGGAAAGCTATGATATCACCTTATTGCTGTTTTACCCCGGCGGAGAATATATAGACGAACTCCCACCCCAGGTCAAAGTGATCACACCCGGATCCGGCTATCGTTATCTGGGTATGACACGAAAAGATACAAAAAAATGGCAGCATAAGCTGGGACGGTTCTTTTATGCAGGCATCACCCGGCTTTTAGGAAGAAAATTTGCGGTCAGACTGATGGCGCTGGGACAAAAAAAGCTGGGCGAATATGATGCGGCGATTTCCTATTTGCATAACAGCACAGATAAGGCATTTTATGGCGGCTGTAATGAGTTTGTATTAAATCATACCTCCGCGAAAAAGAAAATTGCTTTTTTACACTGTGACTATTCCCTGTGCGGCGCAAGGACAAAGGAAAATGCAAGGCAGTATGAACAGTTTGACAGGATCGCCGCCTGTTCCCAGGGCTGTGCCGATGCCTTTTTGAAGGAAAATCCTTCCCTTGCAAAAAAGGTGCGTGTGGTGTATAATTGCCACTGTTTTGACGCGATCTGCAAACAAGCCCAAGCTGAGCCTGTTTTGATGCAGGCAAATAAAATAAACCTTGTCACCGTTGCCCGTCTGGGCACAGAAAAGGGTGTGGAGCGGGCAGTGCGGGTCATTGCCGGACTGGGTGCGCTGAAAGAAATAATACACTACTATATTGTTGGCGACGGCACACAGCTGCCTGTGATACAGCAAATTATCCGGGAAGCATCCCTGCAGAATACAGTTACCCTGTGCGGTGCACGGAAAAATCCCTACGGATATATGAAAGGGGCAGATCTGCTGCTGATCCCCTCCAGAAGCGAGGCGGCACCCCTGGTGATCGGCGAAGCGGCTTGTCTTGGAACACCGATCCTGTCGATGGAGACCTCCTCTGCAAGAGAAATGATCGAAAAGACGGGGTACGGCTGGGTGTGTGAAAACACTGAAGACGGAATGCTGGCGGCACTGAAACAGATCCTTTCCGATGGCAATGGGCTGGATGAAAAGAAAAAGCAGCTGGCCAATTTGCGTGTT
>JAZNDF010000194.1:0-1899 GCA_045587925.1 Faecousia sp. | reverse complement strand
CCTGAAGATGCACGGCGGCGGCCCCAAGGTCACCCCCGGCGCTCCCCTGCCCAAGGAATACAAGGAAGAGAACCTGGAACTGCTGGAAAAGGGCACCTGCAACCTGTTCCACCATGTGAACACCATCAAGAAGTCCGGCATCAACCCCGTGGTCTGCATCAACCGCTTCTACACCGATACCGATGCTGAGATCGCCCTGCTGAAGAAGCTGTGCGCCGAGCGCGGTGTGCGCTGCGCCGAGTCCAACCACTGGCGTTACGGCGGCGAGGGTGCTGCTGAGCTGGCCCGCGTGGTCGTGGAGGCCTGTGGGGATCCCGTGGAAGTCAAGTTCCTGTACGATCTGGAGATGCCCCTGCGTCAGCGCGTTGAGCTGATCGCCAAGGAAGTCTACGGTGCTGACGGCGTGACCTGGCTGCCCCTGGCGGTTGAGAAGGCTGAGCGCTTCGAGAAGGATCCCAAGTACGCTGACTACTGCACCATGATGGTCAAGACCCATCTGTCCCTCAGCGACGATCCCACCAAGAAGGGCGTTCCCACCGGCTGGAAGCTGACCATCCGTGACATTCTGGAGTACGGCGGCGCTAAGTTCCTGTGCCCCATGGCCGGTACCATCTCCATGATGCCCGGTACTGCTGCTGACCCCGCATACCGCCGTGTTGACGTTGACGTCGAGACCGGCAAGGTATCCGGCTTGTTCTAATTCTGTAATGCCCATTAGCAGAGGCGGTTTTCCGCCTCTGCTTTTGGAGCATTTTGAAAAGTTGACAGTTGACAGTTGAAAGTTGACAGTTTCAGGATAAAACACGGGATTGTCAATTATCAATTGTCAATTGTCAATGGAAATTTCGACAAAGGAGAAATTTTGCTATGGATATGACAATGGAATCCTGCCGCAAGTTTGTGGAGGTCCTGGCATCTGACGCGCCCGCTCCCGGCGGCGGCGGCGCAGCTGCTCTGGTTGGCGCCATCGGTACTGCTCTGGGCAACATGGTCGGTTCTCTGACCGTGGGCAAGAAGAAGTACGCCGAGGTGGAGGCTGAAATCATTGCGCTGAAGGCCAAGTGTGACGCCCTGCAGACCGAACTGCTGAATCAGGTGGAGATGGACGAAGTGAACTTCCTGCCTCTGGCCAAGGCCTACGGCATTCCCAAGGACGACCCCAACCGGGACACCGTTCTGGAAGAAGCCACCGTCATCGCCTGTGCCGTTCCCATGCATATCATGGAACTGTGCTGCGAAGCTATTGACTACATTGCTGTTTTTGCTGCCAAGGGTTCCCGTCTGGCTGTTTCTGATGCCGGTTGCGGTGCCGTATGCTGCAAGGCTGCTCTGCAGGCCGCTTCTTTGAATGTCTTTATCAACACCAAGACGCTGAAGAACCGCGAGGTTGCTGAGGAGATGAACGCAAAGGCAAATGCCATGATGGCAAAGTACTGCGCTATGGCTGACGAGATCTTTAACGAGGTCAAGGCAGGCTTCGGTCAGTAATCATTTGTAATAACCGGTGGCACACACCGATTTTTTAAAGAAAAACAAATATATTATTTGGAGGAAAATACTATGGCAAACATTCTGTCCGGTAAGGACGTAGCTGCTGCTCTGAATGCACAGCTGGTTGAGCGCAGCGCTGCTCTGCAGGCTAAGGGCGTTACCCCCACTCTGGCTATCGTTCGCGTTGGCGAAAACGGTTCCGACCTGTCCTACGAGAGAGGCGCAACCAAGCGCGCTGAGGCTGTCGGCGTTAAGATCGTGAACTTCGTTCTGCCCGTTGACTGCACCAAGGAAGAGCTGATCGCTGTCATCGACAAGAGCAATGCTGACCCCGCTATCCACGGCTGCCTGATGTTCCGTCCCCTGCCCGCGCACCTGGCAGACGACCAGAACGAGATCTGCAACCGC
>JAZNDF010000193.1:0-44723 GCA_045587925.1 Faecousia sp. | reverse complement strand
GCAAAATACTGCAATGCGCCCTAAAACTATGCAATTGTCTACATCCTGCGGATGTAGGGGCGGTCATTGACCGCCCGCGGGCGATTAATAATCGCCCCTACATATTCTACCGTAGATTTTGCGCATTTTGCAACACGCCCTCAGGTCTAAGTATTATTTATCCTTCCGGTACGGCATTTTTCGATCCGTATCCGTTGCTTGCTGATGGTTTCCCCTACACATTTGGAATAGACACGGGACATATGATAGGTGTCATAAAACCCGCAAAGCTCCGCAATATCCGGCAGAGAATAGGTAGTATTGCGCAGGCACAGCTGCACATGCCGCACCCGCAATTGCTGCAGGTACTGTGCGTAGGTCTCCCTTAACACCCGCTTAAAATACCGGTACATCACCGCACGGCTCATATTTCCCTCCTGCAGGAGCATTTCGTCCGTGATCTTTTCGGCATAGTGTATGTTCAGGTATCTGAGGATCCGCAATATGGGACCGACCCAGTTGTGCAGGATCCGCGCCGCCTTTTTATGGTATTTGGGGTCAACGGCATATTCCGGGGCGGAGAAGATCTCCTCCAGCTTTTCCGGAAACGCCTCTTTTTTCACACAGTCCGCAGAGGCATAGCTGAGCAAGGCAATGTCAGAAATCGCCTGCTCCCAGATCAGCCGCGATTGCTTTCCCAGAACCGTTTGCGGTGAGAAGGAAAGCCCCAGCTCCTCAAAGAAACAGGGCAGGAACAAATTGATGGCAGTGTTTTTATATGTCACCCCGTCGCCAAGCAGGTCATAACGCACATCCACACGCATCAGCTCCATCCCCGTATCGGTCCAGAACTGCTGCTCGGTACCGATCGGCAGGAGCACTACAGACCCTTCCCCGCATTGAAAAACCTGCTGACCTACCCTGTGGAAATACTGCCCCCGACAGCAATACCATATCTGGGGAAAATCGTGTACATTCAGTGTACTGCGAAATCCGGGTGCGAAATCTCTTCTGACTGCAAAGACAGGGTTTTTGCTCAGCTCAAAGGACTCAAATGCCAGTCCGTGTTTGGCTCGTTCCATTTCTTGCGCGCCCCCTTTCTTATGCTTATCATAGCACAGCTTTTTTCATTTTCAAGTACAAAAGTCTCAGTTTTCCCCGCAAACGAAATTAAAACATACTTGCACCCATCAAATATATATTGTATGATATAGAAAAAAGGAGGTCGCTTATGGAACTTCTGCAGCTTCGATATTTCGCCACCGTGGCGCAAACCTTAAATATTTCCCAGGCGGCAAAACGCCATATGATCCCCCAGCCGGCTATGAGCAAAACCGTTTCCAAGCTGGAAAAGGAGCTGGGTGTTACCCTGTTTGACCGCTATAAAAACCGCTTATCCCTGACAAACGAGGGAAAAGCCTTTTATCACGCCGTTTCCCAGTCTCTGAGCCTTCTGGACGAAGGTGTGGCGCAGATCAGCAGTGCCGATGCGCCCCTGAAAGGTGAGCTGAACATATTGGTCCTGCAGCACAGAGAGACCCTGGTCGACTGCATTATGGCATTTAAGAAGCAGTATCCCCAGGTCTCCTTCCGTATTTTTTACGACCAGGATGCGGCAGAGGATTTTGATATCTGCATTTCCTGTCAGCAGCCCGGCGAGGCTTTCTCCGGCAGTGTATGCCTGATCACCGAACCGCTCAAGCTGGTGGTATCTGCAGACCATCCCATTGCAAAACAGCCTGCAGTTTCCTTCGGGGCGCTGAAGGATGAAGAATTTGCGGTGATCTCCCACAGCTCCAGCCTTTGGCTTCAGGCTGCTGAGCAATGCCGGCAGGCGGGCTTTGAGCCGAAGGCCTCCATCACCTGTTCGGACCTGCTGTGCCTGCTGAAATATATCGGCGCCGGGATGGCGGTAACTTTAGGTCCGGAGATCGCCTGGCAAAACCTGCACAGCGATAAAGTGGTCTTTGTGCCCACCGCTCCGTCCCTTTACCGATCCACTTACATTTTCTGGAACTCCTTCAAATCCGCATCCCGCCTTCAGGATGCCTTCCGGGAATTTACAGTGGAATACTTCCGCCCCCTCTCAGAAACCAAATAAAAGTGGCGGTGACTCAAACGAGCCACCGCCCTACGGTTATTTGTTGTTTTCCGTCTGCTTTTCGTGCTGGGTCCCGAAATAGAAAGACACCACCATCGAAATAATGATCATCACATTATCCGGGCTGATACTTCCCCGCAGTGCCAGCACTGTAAACACGCATACCACTGCAATCGTGACAAGGGTTTTTACTTTGATCAGATTAGCTAAATTCCGCAGAAACATTACGAGCCTCCTTTGGTCTGTGATAAGACTTCAATTCTTTCAAGGTGCCGTGGATATTTTCGATCTGGTTTTCCACCACCGGCATCCGCTGGGCAAAATTATTGTGCATCCTTACCTCCCTGGTCAGTTCCTCGATCTTTGTATCGGTAACTGCCTGGGAGATTTTCATAGCTGTCTCACTTTTTCGGGCAGTAAGCAGGCAGGTGATCACCACACCTGTCAGAGATAAGCCCCCGGTGATCAGCGCTGTAATGATCGCTTCTGTCATATTATGCACCCAAAAGGCTTTCCCAGGTCTGTGCGTCCACAATGCCACTGGGCTTCAAGCCCCCGCCGGATTGGTATGCCCGAACGGCGGCATAGGTCTTTTCCCCAAAATCTCCGTCGATGGGATTTTTTGTGCCCAGGGCATAGCCCATTGCAAAGAGCATCCGCTGCAGTGCCTTGACCTGCTCGCCCTTGCTCCCCTTGGAAAGAATGTGCAGTGTAATATTAGCCTCTTTCTCAGCGGACTTTTTCAATCCCGCCACCTTGGCGATCCCCTCCATTGTGGCGTAAGCCACCAGCTTTGCATATGCATCCGTCAAAATAACCGGTGCATCGGTCACAGAGTCCATAAATCCGTATTCCATCAGCACTGCCGGCGCATTGGTCTGGCGGAGCACCTGAAAATTCTCCTGCGTCCTGGGCTCGGACCGGTCGCCCTTCAGACCGCCTGCGGCAATACACGCATCATAAACAGCATCCCGATAGACCGCACCCTTTGTGCTTCCCGGATAGCTGTAAGCTATAATACCGCCGCCATTCCAGGGCGTGCCCCGAAAAGCATTGTGATGGATCGCCAGACAAAAATCTGCACCCCAGTCGTTGGCACGCTTGCAGCGGTCAGCCAGATCTACTGCCGCCTGCCCCGCAGGATCGTCCACCCGAAGCAGCTGCACCCCTTCATAGGCCTTCGCCGCCTGTTCAAAATACCTTGCCACCCGGTCATTGAGCACCCACTCCTTTGTTTCGGCATCGTCCAGCGGTTTGGGAACGCGCCGTCCGGCCGTTTGCAGGTTATGGCCTGCGCCGTACGCAATTCTAAATTCCATAATTCCTCCTTTATACAAAGGCAAAGGGCAGACCGGAGATCACAGTAAAGGTATCCCAGGGTGTCGTATCAAACACGATCCCTACCTGCCCGTTTGCCGTGTCCGATGTGGCATCGGCGATCCCCACACCGGAAATAAATGTTTTACCGTCCTTTAACCATACACCAACCGTCCCGCAAACCGGCAATCCGTTTGCACAGCCTGTAATGAAAAAGATCTGTCTTCCCTTCCCTGTGCCGTCAAAACAAGCCTTTTCCGACTGCACCGTAAGCAGATTTACCCCGTCCACATACCGGCTCCCCATAAAAACGCCGTTCACACCATTGGCGGCGGTCACCGGCACGCGGAATACGAAATCCTCCTCGGACCAGTCGAACACCGGTATGCCCTTGCCTACTGTCAGTGTCTTTGTCCGGGTCATCAGCTGATCTGCCGCAGTTACTGTAACTGTGTGGGCACTTCGGTAATCCAGACCGCTCAATCCGGCGGTTACGGTATATTGGTTTTCTGTGATCTGGGGCTGAAGCTGCACCGGCTCGCCCCCGTCGATCTGATAATACACCTGCAGAGTATTTTCTCTGGCACCGAAGGTGCCGGAAAAGAAATTCCCTTTTGCATTGAGGATGCCGTTGCCGCTGGTCGGATCTGTGCGGTAAGCCTCCGCATTGCAGGTGAGCATCCTGTATTCCACCATATTCACCGTTTTTTCAAAGGTTCCTGTATAACCCCGGCTATCGGTGGCAGTAAAGACAAAGCGGCTGTTCTCTACACCGGCAACGGACAATGTATCCCCTTCCACCAATGTGTCACCTACGGTTTTCTTTACCACAGACGCACCGTTTTTACTTTGGGCATCCACCGTGCACAAGGCTGTGGAAAAGCCCCGCACAAGGGTATTCTCATCTCCCGTCAGTGCCAGTGTGGTCTCATTGATATCCGTTACCGTGCCGCTGATATCCGGGCGGCATTTTTCCTCTGCAGCTGTGACCGTGAAGGTACAAGTCTTCTCCGTTCCCACCTGGGTGTCCCCGGCGTATGTTTTCACTGTAAGCTGACAGGTGCCGGATCTGCTGTCGGGAATTTGGGCATAAAATGCCTCCGGAATGGGAAAGGAAAGGCTGACTGCCGTAAGCTTTACCTCCTCATCGGAAAGGGTTCCGTCTCCGTCTGCCAGATATCCGCTCAAGCCCCCAAAGCAGTAGGCGACACAGTGGGTGTAGGCAGTATTTTTCCGGTTGACGGAGATCACCGATGTAGCGCCGATATTGGCATCGGTCGCGCCTACGGTGCTTTCTCTGGGAATGGGTGTCAAGGTCTTTGTGGCAGATGCCGTCACTGTCCCCGCCATCGTGCCGGTGGCAAAGCTTGCACTGCAGGAAAGACTTTTTGCGCCGTCGGCATCGTGGGCGATCTCCAGAGTCTTACTGTATAGGATCTGGCTGCCGCTGGTCTGTCTGCCGGTGTTGAATACGGCAGTAAACGGATAGTCTGTGCCGTCAACGGTCAGTGTTCCCGCGGCACTGCCGGTGGCATTGTAAGAGCCGCCGTTCCAGGTGATGGTCAGGGCCACCGTTACATTGGAGCGGTTCAATGCCGCATCCTGACTGTTTTGTATAATGCCAATATGAAATCCTGTTACCATATATTATCCCCCTGTAAAGAAGCAGGCTGTGCGCTTGCTGTTGCTTCCGTCGTTGTAATCCTCAAATCTGGCGTTATTGCCCACAGACAAATAATTGCGCACCGCGATATTCATTGCCTGCACCCCATCGCTGTTGGCCTGCAGGACGGTATCGCCGCCCCGCATTACATACATACCTGTATTATCCAGCAGGTTTGCCATTTCCCCGTCACTGCGGCAGATCTTCAGGCCTTCATTGTCAAAGGTATAGCCTATATCGGTTTTTACCTTTGACACGCCGCCTTCCTGCAGCTTTTGTACCAGAAGTGACACGCCCTGCGCACTCTGGCGAAGCTGGGTCATTTCCTGCACCAGGTTTTCGTCCGTTTTCTGACTTTGAGAAACCGCCGCAGCAATGCCCTCAACCGTCAGCTCCAGTCCGGACAGATTTCCGGCGGCCTCCTGATTTGCCACATACAAGCCTTCCACATCCATTTGCAGCTCCAGGATCTTACCGGACAACGCCTTATAGCTTTGTTTGTTGGTAATTTCCGAGCTGTTCCGCCGGGGACTGCCGGTACATTCCAAAATGTCCCTCTGACCGTTTGCGGTGTGGCTCATCACATAGACAGTCATTTCCTTCCCATCGGGTCTGATCACCGTCACCACATCTCCCGCTTTTATGCCCATACCTGCAGGCACATCCAGCCTGCAGGGGGTATAGGTAATATCCTTGAGCATCTCATACAGGCATTGGGCAACTGCCTCATTCTTTTCTCCTGTTTCATCCGTCAGCAGATAATTTCCGGAAAGGATGTAGGTGTTGCTTGCCCCGGTGTCATCGGGATAAACCGCGCCCAGGTCCTTATCCGTCAGCTGAATTTGCACCTTTTCTACCGGTGCAGTCTGATAGTCTTCATAGCTGAAGCTGCCTGAAAAATAATAGCCCTGATAGAATGCGACAGAGGTGTTGCCCGTGCTGGACCACAGATAGTTTTTTCCCTCGATGGCTGTGATCGGCTGGGGCTCCAGCCGGGTAACGATCGGCTCAGCCAAAGGATACAGCACCTGCGCACCGGCAGTAAGGCTTCCTGTGTTGGATACCCACCCCTCCGGGACTTCCTCCCCGTTGTAGCTTTGGATCTTCCCGTAGTACTCTGTCAGCTCGCCGGTGTTCCAGTTCATTACGCCCTGATACAGTGCAGGGAAGGTCCTTTCATAGCTGCGGAAGATATACGGCTGGTACTGTGTGGGCGCACTTGCATATTCCACCTGAATTTTATCCCACTGCACCCAGTCGCCCGTGGAAAGCGCCACTCTGCCGGGGCTTCCCAGACAAAATAAAACAGCAATATATTCCCCCGTTTCATCCCCGGTTGCCGTATAAGTAAGACTTTTGGCATCCTTCCCGGTGGCATAACACAGCTGTTTGAATGCGCCGCTGTACAAATAGCCTCCCTGGGCACCGTTGAATGTATCTCCCGTTTCGTATACCGGATCTTCCGTTACACTGCAAAAGGTCATATAGGGAACTGCATAATCTGTGGTCTGATTGGTGGAATACTCCGCTGAAACCGTTAAGCATTTGCCCTTGAGCGCCTTGACTGTACCCAGGCAAAAGCCCCACAGAGTCTTGTCCACTACTTTTATTCCGCTTGTCACATCCACCCGAAAACCGCCGTCGGTTACAGACAGATTATGACGGATATTGCTGTAGCCGTTGCTGTGATAAATACCTGCCGAGTGGACATCGAGCACATTACGGCCTCTTTGATACAGCCTCACGGTTTTTCTGCCGGCGAAATTGATGTTGGTCTTTGTGGATGCCTCAATGGGCATCCCCTCCGCCAACCCCTCCAGGACTGCCGTACCGGCAGGTCCTGCTGAAATGCTTATTTCCTGGGGGCCTATGACCTTGGCGGCTTTTTCATACCAGGCAAATTCCATTTGCCCCTGGGGATTGGCGCGGCAAAAGCGCCCTGCCGCCTGTCCTGCCCACTGCATCAGCACGCGCCCGGTAATGCCCTGGCCGGAGAAGGCCTCCACCGGATAATCTCCGTTTGGCAGCTCCCCATCCACCAGCTCCACACCGCATTGTGAGCAGACCATACTGGCAAAATCCTTCATTGCGTAAGGCCAGCCGCTTAAATTTTCCAGCCAGTTTGTCAGATCCTTGTCCAGCCTGCTTGCCCGGTCATAGGCGGTAAGTGTGTACCGGTTGGCACTTTCCCACACCGGCTTCCGGGCAATGAAGATGCCCACTTTTTCTCTCTGTCCGTCTGCCATCACCCTGTAAAGGGTCACCTCATCACCGGCGCACAGATCCAGAGCCTTTTCCGCGATCACAGACACCTCCAGCATTGCAGAACAAACTGCACCCGCCGTCAGCTCTTCTTCCGTATTCACGCAATGGGTCACCTTGACACCGGAAATGGCGTTTTCCCCCGGCTTTCCGGAGAAAAGCTCCTCTCCGGAGGGCAGAACCAATAAATCTCGAAGCATTGTTCTACCCTCCTTTAGCAGGCAATGATGCTAAACTTCAGATTTCTGTACAGCTTCGTCCTGTTGGATTGCCATACAATGCTGTAGCCGGATAAATAAGCGGTGCAGGTTTCCGTCTGGGTGCAATCCTCCGGTTTCGGATAAGTAAAGGTGAAGTGTCCGGTCTTGGGGAGAATGCCAAGCATATATGCATACTCCTCCTGGGTCAGAAAGCTATAGCAAAAGTTCCATACACCCACCTTGCTCCGCACCATAATCCGATGCATCACACCGCTTTGGTCTCGCCCGGAATCGGCAGAATCCAAATCCGCAAAGGACATTTCCACCCCCATATCCGGTGCCAGCATAGACTTTCCGTCAATTTGATAAAGATCTGTTACGGTGTTCATACATATTCTCCTCTCACCACTGTCATTTTCCGATTATACCGCTGTACCGCCCGTCCGATCACCTCGTCACCTACGGAGATGCCCAGCACAGCCTCCAGCAGCTCCCGCAAAACACCCACGATGGTCTCCTGACCTGCCGTATTGCTTGCGATCATATCATCCATAACCAGTGCCACTGCCTCCTGAATAGTAGCAAGCGGTGCTTCCACATTGGTACCGTGGCGCTGATCGCCGACCATAGCCAGAAACGGCCGGTTCGCCGGAAGCACCGCTCCCTTTGCCAGATAGGGGATCTGAGGCATCCCGACCGTTTTGATGTTGATCCCGTAGCTCTTGCCCGCCAGATTGCCCAGCACATCCCAGTCAGGCAAGGTAAACTTGATTTGATTCAGCGCCCGGATAATGGCGTTGATCCCGTTCACCACGCCCCGGATCATACCGTTCACCGCGCCGATGATGCCGTTAACAAAGCCAATGAATATTTGCTTGATCCCGTCCCAGGCCTGTTGCCAGTCACCGGTAAGCACACCTGCAATAAATTTAACCAGCCCGCCGAACAGATCTATAAAGGACCGGATAAAATCGCTGATGGTACTGCCCATCGTGTCCACAACGCCAACCCAGGCACCCCGGATCAGCTCCATCACCGGCTTGATCTTTTCCCATACCGCTCCAATGATCTGTCCCAGAGAGCCGAAGGTCTCCTGAATGTCTGTGCCCTTTTCCCGGAACACCTGTGCCACCTTCCCGAATTGCTCCCTGAGCACCTGAAGCTTTTCCAGCACAGTTTCGCCGATATACTGCATCACCGGCTCCAAATAGGTCTTCAGATTTTCAATGCCCTGCAGTACCGGTCCAAGGACAGCGCGCAGTGCTTCAAAGGCTCCGGTCAGCACATCGACACCTGCCGGTACCGCTTCTCCGATCACCCAGGTCCCCAAAGGCACCAGCAGCTCATTCCACACCCGGGCAAAGCTTTCGGACAGCACACTGCTCAAACCGGAAAATGCATTTTTCAGGCCTTCCAGACCCAGCTTCAGAGGAGCTAAGTCTATGTTTTTCAGCGGCTCGATCCACAGGCATATTTTTTCCAGAAGCTCCTGCAGCTGCGGTAACAGGGTATCTTCCTGCTGAGCTGTCACACCGGAAGTCGTTGTGGTTTGGATCGTGGTCCTTGTGGAGCCATTGGGTCCGTTCAACCGGTCGAGCTGATCAAAGCCTGCCAAGGATTTTTTAATGGCAGAAGCCGTGGAAACCGTTGTCTTTTTCAGGGTCTGGGTGACATTTTCCGTTTTCTCCAGCTTCTTTGTTACCTTGTCTATTTCCTCCTCTGTCTGGCTGAGGGCCTTGAGAGTCTCTTCTTCAATGCCCCGGATGGCATTTTCCATACCGGCAAGGATGGTGGTGGTATCCATCATTGCCTCCTCTGCCTCGGACACATCCGGGATCATAATGTATTTTTGTCCTTCTTGTCTCATATATCCTCCTTCCCAACCGGTTTATGCCCGGTCCAATTTCTTTTTCAGTTCCTCCTGCCGGGCCAGCTCTTCCGGAGAATACCGCTTTTGTATGTCCACCTGCTCTTTATTTTCCCGGTAAAAATCCTTTTCCCATTTTTCCAGCTGCTTTCCCCGGCACAGCTTGTCCCGGATGGATACCACGGTGGCAAGCTGTCCCTCCCCAATGGCGTGAAACCAGGAAAGAAAGGTCCACCAGTGGACGAAGGGCAGTGCCCGGATCTCCCGACCTGCGGTTTTGTTGATATCCGCTACGATCATAGGCGCATCCTGCTGCCAATCCAGCAGCTTGGGGCCGGGCCTGCTGTTTTCCTTCCTGCCGCAATTGAGGAATGTCACCAGGTAAGAAATTGCCTCCTGCCGGTATTGCGGTGGAATATCCCCTTCGTAAAACAGAGCCAGGGCAATTTCCCACCGCAAATATTCCGGCAGCTGAGGATCGTCCAAATAGGAAAATATCTCCAGAATATCCCGAAAGTCTGCGTAAATGGGGTAGTATCTCCCGCCGATCGTCGCCCCGGTGGGCAGCTCCCATCCTGTAAGCATCAATTGCTCCCGGTCCGGGCGGCAAGCTCCCCTCTGCGCTTTTGTGCCTTCTTCACAGCTGCCTCCGTTTTTTCCTTTGCGCAGGCCTGGGCACCGGCTACCAATACAGGCTGAAGGGCATTAAACAGATTGGTCACCACCCGTTCTCCGTTGACTGCCACTGCCAGCAGGTTGACACCGCCTAAAATTTCATCAAAGCAGTTGCCGTTTCCGAACACCCAGTCCAGCTGCTCCTTCATCTGTCGGTCTGCCTCTGCCATCAGGTGGATGATCTGTTCCCCGCTGTCCTTTTCCTGCAGCTGGGCAGCCTGCCGGGACAAATGGCTCTCCAGAGACAATATCTTCTCGGTAGCCTCCAGAAAACGGGCATATACATTGGGATCGCCGGGGTTAAAGCGCAAAATTCCCGTGCCGTTGATCCGATACTCCCGAATACCGCTGTCAAATTGAATATTCTTCATCACTTTCTCCTTTTGCATAGCCAAAAGGTCAGCCCTCGGTAAATGTCTTTGTGCTTACATCAAAGCTGCCTTTTACCTTGTTGCCGGTAAAATGCAGAGTGAAGGGGATCTGATAACCGGTGGTATCACCGCCGTAGCTGGTCACCTCGATGTAAACCTCTTCCCGAATTGCAGGGTATACATCCTCCTCCACATTTTCCCAGAGCTTCACCTCGATCACATCGGTCTTCACCTCATCGAGCACGCGGCTGTTGTCGATAATGTCCTGCAGACGCGCAAACAGTGCACTGTCTGCTTCTGCATAGTAAGGCTCCACCGCGCCGGTTTTTTCATAGCCGGAGATCAAAACAGAGGTTTCTCCCAGAATATTCTTCTTGGTGTCCACCTGCGCCGCCAGCTCCGGACTGAACTCCTCCAGATCCTTGCCCAGCCGCTCGTAGGATGCCGCCTCCTCACCCAGAGGCGCGGCATTGATGTAATGCGCAAGATACTTTCTTTCAATTTTCGCCATTTTTATTCCTCCTTAAATTGTTTTACAAAATCTGCGATCAGGGATACCGCATATTTTCCGGTACCTGCCTGATTTACCTGCAAAAGCTTGCCTTTTTCCGCCCATATCCGTTCCCGCTTCGGATCGTCTCCCAGCCGGGGTGCCGCCCCGGTCGCACTTTGCTGCTGCACCCACTGCTGAAAAGCCAGGAGCCAATTGGCATTTTCCTGCATATCCTGCTGATCTGCCACCCGATACAGGCAAAAGCGGTACCGACACCGGACGGTCACATTCCCCGCCACATCCTCCACACGGTCCAATTCCTGGGCACCTGACGGATACAGTCCGCCGTTGCCGGGCATCCCATCGGTGTAGTCGGTGTACAGTGTCCATTCTGCATTCCAGAGGGGAAATGTCAGCAGCCAGTTGCGGATCTTTGTCAAGAGCGTCATTGCTTCTTCCTCACTTTCTGCCAGCCTCGATGTGGCAAACCGCCCCTTCCCAGCAGCAGGGCGTTACATAGTCGATCTGGGCAAGACCGGTAACAGACACCGGAAGAAACCCCGGCCAATCGGCAATGCTGATCTCCGGACCGACCCCCGGATAGACCCGGTCACCCACATATACCCGGTGGGCATCCCCCGGCAGGATCAGCCGGCACAGGGTTTGACAGCGGACACCGTATACATCTGCGACCTGCTTTTCCTCCCAGGTGTAGTAACAGCCTTCCACCACCTGCCGCTGCACCGTATTTCCCTGCCTGTGGTACAGGGTAACGGTCTGAGCGCACAAAGAATAATCCAGTATGCCATTCATAACTGCGTCCCCCGGTAAATATCCAGATAGACAGACGCCTGCCGATACAGCTCCCGCCGCAGGGATTTGTCCGCGTGCTCACCGTTTTCATAGCGCACCGACACATTTCCCACACTGGCGGCGGTTACACCTGCCTTCCGGCGGGCGAATGCATAAATCGTCTCTGCCATTGCACAGATCGCCAGCTTTCGGGTCTGTTCCCCGTGGGCTTCCACCGTATAGATCCGGCAGATCCGATCCAGTGCCGCGGCGGCTTGTGCCGCCGCGGTGGGAAATGCCTTCTGGGGAATGGCACTGCCCAAATAGCAGTTTACATAAAACTCATAGTCTGCCATAATGATCAAGCGCCGATGGCGATGTCCTTCAGCACAGCCGCCTTCAGGGTGTTCTTCAGGGCAACACCGGCAACCAGCTCCACCTCACCGGTCTTCACCGCACCGGGAGCAGTCATATCAGGCATATAGCTGGAAATGACGCCATCACCGGTGGGAGAAATGCCGTGGAAGCCATCCAGTCCCAAAGAAACTGCATAGATCGCAGTCTTGCCCTGTGCATCGGTCTGCACCACATCCACAGTCTTTTCGCCGTCGAAGTACTTACCCATATCCACCATAGGGATACCGGCATAGGTTTCCACCGTGCGGCCAAAATCATCGCAGGTGCGCTCATAGTAGCCGGCGCGGCGGGCAATGGAACGGAGCTTGACCAGCATTGCCCGGTTCATCAGCAGCATCGAGGCGTTGCCGTCCAGAGTGCTGATGAAGCCGTCCATCTCATCGAGGAAGGCATTGTAGTTCTCATCCAGCTGGGCAGATGTTGTCAGACTGACCTGACTGACCAGCTCATTGGCACTGCCGGCAAGCAGCTTCTTCAGGCCGTCAAAGGTGCCGTTGTCTGCATCGCCGTTGACCACCAGATTGTGGAAATAGTTGGCAGTTGCCTTGATCTTCTGCTCTGCCTGGAATGCCACCTCATCTGCCGCACCGGAGGTATTCTGCAGAACTCTGTCCACCTGGAAGGCGCCGCCCATAATGATGGCGTTGGTGGTCTTCTTTTCCTTCTTTGCCTCACCGGGAACATACTCAGAGTTTACGGTGCGCACCGCCGCAGTTGCAGGGCTTTTCAGCTGGATGTAGCCGTAAGCCAGAGTGCTGCCGCCGGTGCCGGGGGCGATGCAGTTGTCAAATACCATATTGTCCAGCAAGAGACTGCTCCGACGGAACATATCCACCACCTGCTGATCTACCTTGTCTGCCATACCGATTTTTGCTTCCTGTAATGTAATTGCCATAATTTTTACTTCCTTTCATACTTTTGTCGTAATGCGCCCGCCAAAGTGACCGGGCTGTTTTCTTCTGCGCCGTTGCTGACGCCTGTGCCCCTTGCGTACAGGGGCGGGGTCTGGGTCTCATCGAAGAGATAACCGGAGTCCTTTTTTAAGCTTTCCAGCGCCTCTGCGATGGCTTTGGGCTGATCTTCGCTTACCTGCAAGGCTTCCACATCCAAAAGCGCGGTGATTGCCTTTTCATTGCGGCCCTTTGCCTGGGCAATCGCCTGAGACAGGGCATTTTGGAAGGTAACCGCCGCCAGCTCCTGCTGATGCCGGGACACTGCCTGATTGTACTTTTCCTGCCACTGCTTGAGATTTTCGATATCCCTGCCGTTTTCTTCCATAATGGCATCGATCACCTCTTTGCTCAGGGACTGGTCCCCTACCTTGAGATTTTGCAAAAATTCCCGTTTCATATATTCTCCTTTCTTCCGCTACACTTTTTTACGAGGGTCGTTCCTCCCGCGGTGCCGTAGTTTTACGACTTCGGCCCGGTCAAAATTTTTTTCATTCTTGGGCAGGCATATACCGCTCCCGGATCGCCGCCAGCTGTTCCTGGGTTTCCGCCGGCATATTGAACCGCCAGCCTAACGCCACCTCCGGCTTCAGCATTCCCGATGTCACCATCTCCCTGTAGGCTTCCCAGGTAGCACCCTCATCGTAAAGAATGCCATTGCCCCAGTCCACGCTAAACTGCAGATCTTCGGGCACTTCCAGCCGGTAAAGCTGTGCCAGCACCGCGCATATCTCCACCGTCTGACGCAGGGCATTTTCCCACATTTCCTGAAAATCGATGACGGTCAGATTGTAATCTCCGGCACTGGATGCGATTTCCGTGGCAGTCCGATCCTCAATATTGGCATCAGACAGCATACCCCGGCGCAAGCCGATAATGCTTTCCACATTTCGCAAATATTCGTGCTTTCTGGCCAGGAAAGAGGCCTCCCGCAGCTTCGGAGAAAATACCGTGATCCCCACCTGCTCCGGATCTTCGTCCAGACCTACGAACAAATGCTCTGTCAGATCCCTATCCCCCTGGGAATTTCTTCCCAGCAGGTCGCTGGATGCAATGATCCGGCTTTCTCCCCGGCTGAATTCCCCGTTCATCTGCGCCTCATTGCGGTTGATGTTTTCGATCAATCCCACCGCCGGTGCAAATACCGCCACGCCGTCAAAGCTTCCGTCCACGCAGTTGAGCATCGGTGTCTTCAGCCGGGCAAGCCCCACCGAGCCGATGGGCGTAGGGTATCGGTAGCGCACAGCCAAATTGCTGTAATCCGGATGCTCGCCCAGGGAGACCTGATTGCCCAGCTTGTCCGAGGCAGTGGAGCGGAACAAACGGTTTTCAATAGTCAGATAGCCATTTTCATCCACAGTCCTGCGCTCCAAAAGGGTGTAGTAGTAATTTCCCCGAACGGTTTTCTCCACCGTTCCCATATCCACCGGTGCGCCTTCCGGGTCTCTTCCGAAGATCAGTACATTGTTCCTGGGCACCAGTGTAAAGCCAAAGCCCTCCGCCCCCGGACAGGGCTTTATGTAGCATTCCCCTGCCACCAGTGCCATCTGAAGCGCTTCCTTCCGCTTTTTGTCCAGCCGGGAGATCAGCCGTTCCAAAACCTGGCTTTTTGCAGATACCTTGTACTCCCCGAAGACGGTTTTGACGATCTTGTTGACGATAATGTAGGGAATTCTCTGACAGGGATCGCTGTCCTGAGAAGCATCCTGCTGATAATAAAGGGACAACCATCCCTCCAGGGCATTTCGCATTGCCTTTGTGGTGATGTCCGCAGCCTCGAACGCCCCTTCATAGTCGTAAATGCTCATTCAGACCCTCCCTGATTGTAGATTTGTACCCGCTTGCCTGCCCGAATTCCCCGTTCCAGACCCGCAATATAAGCCTTGAGCTCCCGGTTTTCCTTTTGCAGCGCCCGGTTTTCCTTGGTTAAATGCCGGTTGTCTGACAGCACGGTCTGCTTTGCCCACATAGGCAAAAAGCCATTTATGAGCCACTTTTTCATTGTTGATCCCTCCTTGTTGTGTTCTTCTATGTGTGTTGATTGCGAAGTGCTTTCATAATATCCGCCTCCCGCCGCAAAACCGTTGCGCAGAAGTAGCGCACATCATCCATTGCGTGATCGTTTTCCTTGCAGGGTGCATCCTTTTCCCCTTTTTCCTCCCAGCGGTACAAACCGAATTCCCGAAGGGTATCAGCACAATCGGCAGAAAACTGCAGCACTCCCGCCTGCAAAAGACCGGAAACCAGACGGATGCCGGAAAGCACTTCATTTTTTGCCTTTCGCACAGAAAATCGCCCGTGGGCACGAATGGTGGCAATAAAGGACGCGGCAGAGGGGTCTACGATCACCTGCGCAACCGGCTTGTCTCCCGCCAAAAGCTCCAGCTTCCCATAGTACTCCTCATCCGTAAGCATTCGCTCCTGCTCCCGGCCGTTGTGGTAATATTCCCGGATACGCACTGCCTTGGAGCCGCTTACGCACCAAAGCCCCGCAGAAAAGGGATTGCGTGTTCCGTAGTCCACGGAAATAAAATACCGACCGCTCCGGGGAATTTCCTTTGCAATGTGCTTTTGACTGTCAAAGGCATACACCAGACCCTCCGCCATACACCATTGCCCCAGAATGTACCGCCGGTAAAACACCCCCGTGTACAGGCTCTCGTACCGCCTGCGGACCGAAGGATCCAGACCGGGATTGTCCGCCATCGTAAAATGCAGGCGAAGCACATTTTTCTGTCCGTTCTTTTTGACCCATTCCTTGTAAAACCAATGCTCCGGACCTGCAGGATTGCAGTTAAACCACAGCTTGGAGCCTGCCACCGAACAGCGGGCACAGGCCTGCTCCACAAAGGACCGGGGCATCAGCGCCACCTCATCAAGCAGTACCCCCGCCAGGGTAATGCCCTGAATAAGCTTGTACGAGCTTTCATTCTCGCCGCCGAACAGATAATAGGTATTTTGATGTCCCCGTCCGTTTCGCACCACCAGCTTCGACTGGCTGGGATACTCCCGAATGTCCAGAACGCCGCCGAGCCATTGTTGCAAGTTGGAAATAATATTTCTGCGAAGCGATACCACTGTTTTCCCGCAAATTCCAAACACCTGTCCGTGAAACCGGCTCATACTCCAAAGGAAAAAGCCATCGGTCATACACACAGTTTTTCCGGATCGCACAGCCCCGTCACATATAATACCGTCGTAATCTTTAAGCTTCGGGCGGTTCCACCAGGTCATCGCCAGAATTTGCCGTTTGCTGAAGCTCCGGTATATCATCGGTCACTGCCTCCTTTCCGGTCGCCGCCAAGATTGCCTCCAATAAATTGTTTTGTTCCTGCTCACCCCGGTCCTGTGAGCCATTAAACATCCCCATATGCCGCCCCAGAAGCTCCAGTGCCTTCAGCTTATCGTAAAATTTCACCTTCACACCGCTGCTGCTGCGTTCAATGGACGCGATCGCCGCGCCCACCTCCGGCGTGAGATCCCCGGAGGATTTCAGCACAAGGGCATTGTCCTCCACGCTCAGGCAGTCCGTAGCCCTGGCAAAGCCAATAGCCGCCAGTTCCTCTGCCACCCGATCCATACTGGGTTTTTTCCTTCTTCTTGCCATAGGGTCCGTTTCATACCTCCTTCCCTGTGATCTTGGCACAGACATCGTACCACCGAAAAAGGGAAAAAACTTCCCATTATTTTCCCACCTTATGATTTTTCCTGCATTTTGAAAAAACCCAGTGTTTCTGCGGCTTTTCCCCACTTGCAAAAAATTCTTCTGCCCTAAAAACCCCAAAAGTTCCCGTTTTTTTCCCACTTTAATCACAGAAAACACATATTTTACAAATGCACACACTGAAAGAAAAACCTCTTGACATTTTCCGTAAGTGTGTTATAATTGTTTTCGCTGAATATGCAGGCTTAGCTCAGCTGGTTAGAGCGCATGCTTCACACGCATGAGGTCACAGGTTCGAGTCCTGTAGTCTGCACCAAAAAAGAAGTAACTTTTGTCTACCAAAAGTTACTTCTTTTTTTATCCAAGCCGCAGGTTTGGCATATCATCACGCGTCAGCGTGTATCTCATCAGCCCCTGAGGGGCTGTATATCATCACGGCAAAGCCGTGTATAAATCCTCCTGCGGCTTGATGAGATGCAATGCTTCGCATTGATGATATACCGCAGACAATCTGCGGATGATATACAAGGCTTTGCCTTGATTTGTTTACGGAAGAGTAGTATAATTATCTTGAAAGGAGTGGTTATGTGCCGAAAAATTATTTACTGATATATTCTGAGCAGCTTGCAACAGAAATAGAATTGCTTTGCCAAAATATCAAAGCACCATCTAACACTCTTTTTCAGATCCGTAAAAGTTCGAGCAGTGTTTATGCAAACATTCGTGAAGCAAATTACGGGCAAAGCAAAGCGGATATGCTTTCAAAATTTGAAATTGCTCTTAAGGAATGTAGCGAAACCGAAGGATGGTTGCGTTTGTTGTTCAATACGAACGCGATTGATGAAGAAATCTATAAAAACCACAGAAATCTTTGCGGTCGCATTAGGCGACTGTTGATCGCCTCTTGTAAAACATTAAAGGAGGGCACAAAATGAAAAAATTATTGTGTATGCTAATGATCTGTTTTTTCACCTTTTCTTTGTCTGCTTGTGGTGGGATGTCGATATCAAACAAAATGTATAATGAGATTTCCGATTATGTAACAGAAAATATGGATTCGTTTTCCCCGGCAGAAGAAAACGAATTCTACGATTATAAAGCAACGGGGTTAAGTATTGGTGGAGTATATTACGGGTATTATTACTCTTCCGAAAACGAATGGTTACTGCCTGATTTTTATGGTGGAAACGATTTGGAAAAGATTCAAAATGATATGCACGAAGATGACGGTGGCGCGTATTTTGGAAAACCTAACAACGGCACGGATTGGTGCTTTATTAAAAAGATTTCTGATAACTGGTACTATTATGAGTTGCACTGGGCGTAAAACAAGGGCTATGCATACTTTTGGTCGTTCTTTCCCCCAATTATACACCTTTTAGTCGCTCTTTCGCAGAAAAGCACCCAAATTTGGCGGAGACAAATTTGAGGGGTTATCAACTAAAACCACCCTAACGGGTGGGTGAAATCATCTTCGATGATGAAATCTCCTTCGGGGATGAAATCCGCTGTTAGCAGCGGATGGGTGGATTTAATTTCATCCACGATAGTGGATTTCATCAGCAACAGCTGATTTCATCCTTGCACGAGCAAGGATTTCATTATAAATACAAAACGCAGTACCGTCCTATATATACTCTATTCTCCAAATTCCACAATTTTTTCATCCCCCGTTCGATTTTTATGTATATACTATAAAAAGTTCAGATTTTTACATTTTTTCCTTGCTTTTGCTGAGGTTTTCGCTTACAATAATCGGGCAGAGGTGAACCAATATGCTCAACATCGTGCTCCTTGAGCCGGAAATCCCCCAAAACTGCGGCAACATCGCCCGAACCTGTGCCGCCACCGGTGCAGTTTTACATCTGATCCGCCCCCTGGGCTTTGATATTTCCGACAAGGCGGTCAAGCGCGCCGGTCTGGACTACTGGCATTTGGTGGATGTGCGGGATTATGACGATCTGGAAGACTTTTTCCAAAAAAACGATGTAGCCCAAATGTGGTGCCTTTCCACAAAAGCGCCGAAAAGCTATATAGAGGCTGATTTCCGGGACGGCTGTTACCTGTTCTTCGGCAAAGAGACCAAAGGTCTTCCGGAGGATTTTCTGGAAGCCCATCGGGACAGCTGTATCCGCCTTCCTATGCGGGATACGGCACGCAGCCTGAATTTGAGCAACTCTGTAGCGATCACGGTCTATGAAGCCCTGCGGCAGTTAAACTTCCCCGGCCTTCTGGACCACGGTAAAATGTCAAAGTAATTAACCAAATGGAGGAAATAAAATGAACTACAACAAGAAGTCCATCGAGGATATTGAAGTAGCCGGCAAGCGCGTTCTGTGCCGCTGTGACTTTAATGTTCCCACCAAAGACGGCAAGATCACTTCCGACAAGCGCATCGTTGCCGCTCTGCCCACCATCGAATACCTGATCGGTAAAGGCGCAAAGGTCATTCTCTGCTCCCATATGGGTAAGCCCAAGGGTGAGTGGAAGCCTGAGCTGTCTTTGAAGATCGTGGCTGACCGCTTAAGCGAGCTTTTGGGTAAGGAAGTCATTATGGCTTCTGATGTCGCCGGTGAGGACTCCAAGGCCAAGGCCGCCGCTCTGAAGGCAGGCGATGTAATGCTGCTGGAGAACACCCGTTTCATCAAGGGCGAGACCAAGAACGACCCTGAGCTTTCCAAGGCTCTGGCAGATCTTGCTGATGTGTTTGTAAACGATGCATTCGGTGCCGCACACCGTGCCCACGCCTCCACCACCGGCGTAGCAGACTATCTGCCTGCTGTTTCCGGCTATCTGGTACAAAAAGAGGTCGGCATTATGGGCAAGGCTCTGGCAAATCCTGAGCGTCCCTTTGTTGCCATTCTGGGCGGTGCCAAAGTTTCCGACAAGCTTAATGTTATCAACAACCTTCTGGAAAAGGTGGACACCCTGATCATCGGCGGCGGTATGGCTTATACCTTCCTGGCTGCACAGGGCTACACCGTAGGCAAGAGCCTGGTCGACAACGAGAAGCTCGACTACTGCAAGGAAATGATGGCAAAGGCAGAGTCTAAGGGCGTAAACCTGCTGCTGCCTGTGGACACCGCTGTGTCTCCCGCTTTCCCCTCCCCCATCGATGCTGAAATTCCCGCTGTGTATGTAGACTGCACTGCGATCCCCGCTGACCAGATGGGTCTGGACATCGGCCCCAAGGCCTGTTCCGCTTTTGCAGAAGCTGCCAAGGCTGCCAAGACCGTTGTTTGGAACGGACCTATGGGCGTTTTCGAAAATCCCACTCTGGCAAAGGGCACCATTGCAGTCGCCCAGGCTCTGGCTGACTCTGATGCTGTGACCATCGTTGGCGGTGGCGACAGTGCCGCTGCTTGCGAGCAGCTCGGCTTTGCTGATAAGATCACCCACATTTCCACCGGCGGCGGCGCTTCCCTGGAATTCCTGGAAGGCCTGGAGCTTCCCGGTATTGCTTGTCTGCAGGATAAGTAATTAAGGAGAATTGAAATGAACAGAAAGTATCGCAAAACCGTCATTGCCGGCAACTGGAAAATGAATATGACCCCTTGCCAGACCAAGGACTATATGACAAAATTCCGCACCATTCTGCCCAAGGGCCGTTGGTGTGACATCGCGCTGTGCGTTCCTGCCGTCTGCATTCCTGCAGCTATGCGCGTAATGCGCGAGACCCGTGTGGGCATCGGCGCAGAAAACTGCAACGCAAACCCCAGCGGTGCATACACCGGTGAGATCGCCGTAAATATGCTTGCGGAGACCGGCTGTAAGTATGTGATCATCGGTCACTCCGAGCGCCGTGCTATGGGCGAGACCGATGCAGATATCAATGCAAAGATCAAGGCCGCGCTTGACGGCGGTCTGATCCCCATTTTCTGCTGCGGCGAAAGCCTGGAGCAGCGTCAGGCTGACATCACCACCGAATGGATCTCTATGCAGATCAAGCTGGGTCTGCAGGGCATCCCCGAAGACAAGATCCGCAAGGTGATCATTGCCTACGAGCCCATCTGGGCGATCGGCACCGGTCTGACTGCAACCCCGGAGCAGGCTGAGGAAGTTTGTGAGCATATCCGCAGTGTGGTTCGTAAGCTCTATTCCTCCAAGCACGCCCGTGCCATCTCCATTCTGTACGGCGGTTCTATGAACGAGAAGAACGCCTATGAGCTGCTGGCTCAGCCGGACATCGACGGCGGTCTGATCGGCGGTGCATCTTTGGTGCCTGAGAAGTTCGTACAGATCATCGAAGCTGCTAACCAGCCCATTGCTTAATAATCCAAAAATGGGCAGATGCTTTGCATCTGCCCATTTTTGCAAATTCCTGTTTTTTGTGAGGACCTTGTATGAAAACCCTTCTTCTCCCGGCAAATTCCCCTCAAACAGCGGAAATTGCCGCCAATATAATCAAAACCGGCGGTCTGGTCGCCATCCCCACGGAGACCGTCTACGGTCTGGGCGCTGACGGACTGAACCCGGATGCAGTAGCAAAGATCTTTATTGCCAAGGGGCGTCCCCAGGACAACCCCCTGATCCTGCACATCAGTGACGCCGGGCAAATGGAAGACTTTTGCCACAGCATCCCCAAGGCCGCTTACACACTGGCAGAAAAATTCTGGCCCGGTCCGTTAACGATGGTCCTCCCCGCAAAGAACTGCGTGCCAAAATGCACCACCGCAGGCTTGCCTACCGTGGCCATTCGCTGTCCTGACAACGCAGTTACCCGGCAGATCATCCGGCTTGCCGGCGTGCCGGTTGCCGCCCCCTCTGCAAACATTTCCGGCAAACCCTCTACCACCACAGCCCAGCATGTCCTTCACGATCACAACGGAAAGATCGAACTGATCGTTGACGGCGGACCCTGTCGGGTAGGTGTGGAGTCCACCATCGTGGACCTGACGGAGGACCGCCCCCGCCTGCTTCGCCCCGGTGGAATTACCCCGGAACAGCTTACAGCGGTATTGGGCGATTTGGTGGTGGACAAGGCAGTTACCGCCCAGATCAGTCAGGACGAAGTGGTAAAAGCCCCCGGAATGAAATACCGCCACTACGCCCCCCAATGTCAGGTAATGATCGTATCCGGCAGTCGGGAAAAAGCGGCGCAGTATATTAAAAATCACTGCCGACCCGGCGACCGGGTGCTGTGCTTTACCGAAGAACTGTCCCTGTATAAGGACTGCAGTCCCCTTGCCTACGGCTCTGAATTCGATGCCGGCTCCTTGTCTGCCGGTTTGTTTGCCGCCTTGCGTATATTGGATGACCCCAATGTATCGCGGGTCTTTGCCCGTTGTCCGGAAGGCGGCGGCGTTGCCTATGCAGTGCAAAACCGCCTGAAAAAGGCGGCAGCATTTCATATTATAAACGCGGAGGTCGAAGTATGATCATCGGCATTACCGGACCGACCGGCAGTGGAAAGACCACCCTTTTAAGTATCCTTCAGCAGCAAGGCGCCCTGATCTTGGACTGCGATGCCATTTATCACGATCTGCTCAAAACAGACGCGGTACTGCTCCAGGCCATCGGGGACCGTTTCCCCGGCTGTGTGACAGACGGCTGTCTGGACCGAAAAAAGCTGGGTGCGATCGTCTTTTCAGACGGGGATGGTTTGCAGGATCTCAACCGCATCACCCACAGCTTTGTCCGTCAGGCAGTGCTGTCCAAGCTGAAAAATGCCCCCCGGCTGATAGCCATTGATGCGATCGGTCTGTTTGAAGGCGGACTGGCAGAGCTTTGTGATGTGACCGTCGCTGTTACCGCTGACGAAAACATCCGCATTGCCCGGCTGATCCACCGTGACGGAATTTCTGAGGAATACGCAAAAATGCGCATCCGTTCCCAAAAAGCACCTGCCGAATACGCAAAGGCTTGCAGCTATGTCCTGGAAAATAACGGCACCGAGGCAGATTTCCGGAATAAATGCCTTGCGTTTTTTCACAACTTGGGTATAATGGAATTATAATCGTAAGGTCAGCAAACCTGCCGCCCGCCAGTACCCCTAATGTAGGGGCGGCAATCTGCCGCCCGCCAAAAACACAAAGGAGATGAACTTATGACTACTGAAGAACTGCGCGAAAATCTGCTGTCCGCCCGCAAGAACGGATATTGTGATATGACGGCCGATCAGCGGGCAGAAATGAACGCCTACTGCAAGCGCTATGCTGCATTTATGGATGCCTGCAAAACCGAGCGGGAAGCAACTGTCTGGGCAGTTGCCGAGGCCGAAAAGAACGGCTTTAAGCCCTTCTCTGACAATATGGACGCCAAGCCCGGCGACAAGATCTATTTCAACAACCGTGGCAAGAGCATCATTCTGGCTGTTGTCGGCTCTGAAAGCCTCGCCAAGGGTGCAAACATCTGCGCCGCCCATGTGGACTCCCCCCGTATGGACTTAAAGCCCAATCCCCTGTATGAGGACTCTGAAATCGCCTATTTCAAGACCCATTACTACGGCGGCATCAAGAAATACCAGTGGCCCACCGTGCCTCTGGCACTCCACGGTGTTGTTTGCCGTAAGGACGGCACATCTGTGACCGTCACCATCGGCGAAGATGACAACGATCCCATCCTGATGGTCTCCGACCTGCTGATCCACCTGGCCGCTGACCAGATGAAAAAGACTCTGGCAGAGGGCATCGCCGGTGAACAGCTCAATGTGATCTTGGGCACCGAGCCTATCGAAGGCGAAGGCGCTGATCTGGTAAAGCTGAATGTTATGCGCATCCTCAACGAAAAGTACGGCATCGTAGAGGACGATTTCCACTCTGCAGAGCTGACCATCGTCCCCGCCGGCAAGTGCCGGGATGTGGGACTGGACCGCAGTCTGATGGCCGCCTACGGTCACGATGACCGGGTATGCGCCTTTGCAGAAATGGAGTCCCTGTTCCATATCGGCACCCCCACCAAAACTGCCGTGTGCATCCTTGCTGACAAGGAAGAGATCGGCTCCGTGGGCATTTCCGGTATGCTCAGCCAGGCCTTCGAATACTTTATGGAGACCCTGTGCGTAGCCCAGGGCGTGCGCCTGACTCAGTGCTTTGCAAATTCCTTCTGCCTGTCCGCAGATGTTTCCAACGCCTTTGATCCCAGCTTTGCCGAAACCTGCGACAAGCGCAACAACAGTATGCTCAACTACGGCATTTCCATTTGCAAGTACACAGGAAGCCGCGGAAAAGGCGGTGCATCCGATGCATCTGCCGAAGCGATGTACCATGTTCGCAAGACCCTGGACGATGCCGGTGTCCGCTGGCAGATCGCGACCCTGGGTAAGGTAGACCAGGGCGGCGGCGGTACCGTTGCCGCATATATGGCAAACCGGAACATCGTCACTGTAGATGCCGGCGTGCCGGTTCTGTGTATGCACGCACCGATGGAGATCGTCAGCAAGCTGGACTGCTACCACACCTACCTTGCCTGCAAGGCCATCTACCTGGCATAATACCAACTATAAAAAGAGCGCGTCGCAGCTCCCGGCTGCAGCGCGCTCTTTCTCTGTCAAATTCCTGATTATTGCTGCTTCTTTTTCTTCTTGCGTGCTGCCAGGGCTACCCACAAAACAGTCGCCGCAAAGGCTGCAACTGCAACCGAAAGCCACACAATATCCCAGTTGAAAGCATCCTCCGTCACTTCCGCCACAGCACCGCACACACTGCAGCCGTTTTGCTCCATACTCCAGCTGTGATTTTCTTCGATCTCATCCCCGCAGGCACACAGTCCCCTGTGGGCATTGCGGTCCGCGGTGTAGGCATAGCTGTGAATGTGCGCCTTCTTTGGGGCAAGCTCATAGCCGCACTGGGTACAGCTTTGGGCACTTTCCTCGTTTGCCTCCGGCCCGGCAATGTGCTTTTCCTTTGCTTCTTCCTTGCCGCAAACTGTGCATAAGAGCCAGTGACCGTCTGCATCCGCCTTTTGTTCATAGGTGTGGATGCTCAACCGCTCATAGCCGCATTCCGTGCAGATCTCATCACAGTCCGTTGCAAAACTATGGGGCTTATGCTCCGTCTCCAGATCACAGGCAGTGCATACCTGCCAGTGCTCGGTCTCGCTTTTCTTCCAGGCGCCGTAATTGTGCCCGTCCTGGCCGGCATATTCACAAACCGTACACTTGCTCCCGCAGGGACCTGCATAGCTGTGGGCTTCAAGCTGAAACTGCCCTTCGCAGGTCTCGCACTCCTTCCAGTGTCCTGCATTGTCTGCAAGCCACTGCATTTCATCGTGGTTTTTGGTCTCCACCTTATTGCAGGAAGCGCAGGTGCGCTGATGCTGCTTTTCGTCCTTTTCGGTCCACTGACCAAAGCTGTGACCCTTTGCAGAAATGCTGGCAGTCCGTTGCACGCCGCACTTGGAACACACCTGGGTCTTACTGCCGCTGGTGGTACAGCCGGGCTCCTTGACCACGCCGTCATCCTTCCAGCTATGACTGCAGGATGTGGGGAGACTGCCGCCGCTGCCATTGTAATTCGGGGAAACAAATACATATTCACTTAAATTTCGCTGGCGGCAATATACCCCGTGGGGCTTACCGCTGTACCAGGTGTTTCCCTCCAGTGTATAAAATGTGCTTCCGTCCACATAGTACACAATACCTGCGTGGGAAAAGCCGCCCCGTCCATTGGGGGTAAAAAACAGATCGCCGGGCTTGGGCGTATACTGACTGCTGGTATAGTAGGTGGAAAAGCCAAAGCCGGAGGGGCTTGCCAGTCCGTTTTTCCGCAAAACACTGGTAGGAACGCCCGCCTGCTCTGCACACCAGCTGATGAAAATGCCGCACCAGTCTGCAGTAGGCCTTCCGAACCACTGACCGTATTTGGTAACGCCGCCAGATTCTTCCAGATAACCCACCTGGGTCAAAGCAACGCCGATAATATCCGCCCGCTGATCGCCGGTATTTTTGTATGTATTTTCATAAGCCGCTGAAACGGGCATCGGAAAACATACCGAAAGAAACAAAACGATCGCCAAAAAAATCGAAGCAACGGTCTTTCTCATCTGCGCTCCTCCTTCCCGAATTTTGTCCTTAACTTATCTATTTTACCTTTTTTCGACAAAAAAATCAAGTGTTGCAGATGCTTTCTTCTTATCCGCCCGATCCTGCAAAATATCCCCTTGCTCTTTATGGAAAAAACAAATATAATATATACTGGAAGTGAATGTGCGAATGTTTTTTTACGGCAACGACACACAAATAGGAGGATGATCTCTATGAACTATGATGTTATCATTATCGGCGCAGGTCCCGGAGGAATTTTTGCCGCCTATGAGCTGATGCAGCGCAAGCCTGATCTGCAGGTTGCGGTTTTCGAGGCAGGTCACGAGCTGAGCAAGCGCCACTGCCCCATTGACGGTGTAAAGGTCAAAAGCTGTATCAATTGCAAAAGCTGCTCCATTATGAGCGGTTTTGGAGGTGCCGGCGCATTCTCCGACGGAAAGTATAATATAACCAACGACTTCGGCGGCACACTCTACGAATATATCGGTAAAAAAGAAGCGCTGGCGCTGATGCACTATGTAGACGAGATCAACTTAAAATACGGCGGCGAAGGCACAAAACTCTACTCCACCGCAGGTACGCGCTTCAAAACAGAATGTATTCAGCACGACCTGCACCTGCTGGATGCCTCTGTCCGTCATCTGGGAACAGACATCAACTATGTAGTCCTTGAAAATATGTACGCCTATCTGAAGGATCAGGTGACCTTCTTCTTCGATAAGCCGGTCGTGTCTGTGGCCGCCCTGGACAGCGGTTATGAGGTCATTTGCGAAGACGGCAGCAGCACCTGTAAGGAATGTATCATCTCTGTCGGTCGCAGCGGCAGTAAATGGATGGAGACCGTATGCCGCGATCTGGAAATTCCCACGAAGTCCAACCGGGTGGATATCGGTGTCCGTGTGGAGCTGCCGGCAGAAGTATTTGCGCACCTGACCGACGAGCTTTACGAAAGCAAGATCGTATACCGCACAGAAAAGTACGGCGATAAGGTCCGCACATTCTGTATGAACCCCAAGGGCGCAGTGGTAAACGAGAATACCAACGGCATCATCACAGTCAACGGCCACAGCTATGAGGACCCCGCCAAGCAAACTGAAAATACAAACTTTGCCTTGCTGGTGGCAAAGCACTTCTCCGAGCCCTTCAAGGACTCCAACGGCTACGGCGAGTCTATCGCCCGGCTGAGTAATATGCTGGGCGGCGGTGTGATCGTGCAGCGCTTTGGCGATTTGATCCGGGGACGCCGTTCTACCCCCAGCCGCATCGAAGAGGCCTTCATTACTCCCACCCTGAATGCCACTCCCGGCGATCTGAGCCTGGTTCTGCCCAAGCGCATCCTGGACGGCATTATCGAAATGATCTATGCGCTGGACAATGTTGCCCCCGGCACTGCCAATGACGACACACTGCTTTACGGTGTGGAAGTAAAGTTCTACAATATGGAAGTGGAGGTCGACAGCCATCTGGAATCCCGCCACCCCGGCTTGTTTATTATCGGCGACGGCAGTGGCATCACCCATTCTCTTTCCCACGCCTCCGCCAGCGGTGTCTATGTTGCCCGCACCATTGCCCAATAAATGACCCCTTCGTTTCTAAATCTTAACAGCTGTCAGCCATATATTTATATTGAATTGACCCCGTGCTGCAATATAAGCATAAACCGCTGTGATGTATGCTATACAACGCAGAAAAGGAGTTGTCGTTATGGTATTTATTGAAACAAATTTTGAATTTCACGATGCTTATTTTAAGCTGGAAAGCCTTGAAAATAATGTTTTGACGATTTCCGTTCAGTACCTAACCATCCACAAAAACACCGAGCAAAATCCCAACGATACCGATATGGAAATAGAGAATGCTCACATCACTTTTAACAATTTCAAAGTCAAGTCATTTGAGCCGGGCAGAGCGTGGACGCAAGACGAAAACGGCAAACTTTACACAGACGAGCCACAGGTTATCTTCGACGGCGAAACCGCCAAAGAAAAAGCACTACACCAATTGCAATACGGCACAACTGTCTACGAATTTGGAACACTTGAAAATGGAAGCCATTATTTGGACGGCTCCGGTAATGAACCCTGGTTCCAAATGCAATTCTCATTTGACTCTGCCACGATCCAGTGGGATACATTCAGAAAACCTGCTTGGTACGAAGAAAAACCGTTCAAAAAGTCAACCTAAGCCCTATGTATTCGTGTCCTATCAGGACCCCACAGCTGTGAAATATAAAAGGGGCTGTAAAGAAACCCGAACAATTATACACTTCATACATTTTATGAAGTGCCGTCAAATTCCTGATTATCGGATATCCCAATGTAGGGGCGGCTATGTGACCGCCCCTACATCCGCAGGATGTAGACAATTGCATAGTTTTAGGGCGCATTGCAGTATTTTGCAACGCGCCCTTTTTGCAGATCGATGTGGGCATCGACCCCTACAATGTTTTGTTGTATATCGTAGGGGGCGGATTGAGGCACATCCGCCCGTTAAAATAATGTGGTTATCCAATATATTAAGCCGTACACTACACTGGCACTCACGCCGTAGACGATGACCGGTCCGGCTATTGTGAACATTTTCGCGGCGGTGCCGAGAATCATACCCTCGGTTTTGAATTCCACTGCCGGGGCGGCGATGGAATTGGCAAAGCCGGTGATGGGCACCAGTGTACCTGCTCCGGCGTGCTTGGCAATATTATCGTAAAGGCTCAAGCCGGTCAGCAGTGCGGAAATGGCAACCAGTGTCATAGAGGTTGCGGTTCCCGCGTCTTCCTTATTAAGCTCCAAAGCCATATAGCCATTCATAATCAGCTGACCGACGGTGCAGATCAATCCACCGATCACAAATGCCATCAGGCAATCCTTCCAAATGGGCGACTTGGGCGCAAGGTCTGCAACTAACTTTCCGTATTCCTTTTCCGTCATAAAAAATCCCTCCGTTTGTAGCTTTCGCAAAACGGAGGGATTTATTCATCTTTCACATTGCGCCTTCGCACTTAATGACCACCTTAATGGTCAGGAAAATCACCTTCATATCCACCCAGAAGCTTCGCTCCCGGATATACTTCAGATCCGACTCCACCCACTCGTTAAAATTGTGGATATTGCTCCGGCCGTAGCATTCCCGATAACAGGACAGTCCGGTCTTCACATCCAGCCGGTGCATCTGGTAGGGTGTATACTTTTTCACTTCCCGAACCAGCGGCGGCCGGGGACCGATGATCGCCATATCGCCCTTGATAATATTCAGAAGCTGCGGCAGCTCATCAATACTGGTCCTGCGGATAAATTTACCCACCTTGGTAATTCTGGGATCATCCTCAATTTTGAAGGCAGGACCTTCTATTTCATTCTGATCCATCAGGTCATCCAGCATTTCCTCTGCCCCGATGCACATAGAGCGGAATTTGTACATTCCAAAAACCTTTGCGCCCTTGGTCAAGCGATCCTGCTTAAAGAAAACCGGACCGCCGTCCTCGCACTTGATGGCAATGGCAACTGCCAGAAACACCGGGCTGAGTATGATCAGCGCCAATACGCACATAACAATATCAAAGACTCGCTTGCAAGCTTCGTACACAGGCTTCGGTGCAGGTGCAACATACACCTTATCTTCGTTCGTCTGCATCATTCATTCACCTCGAAGAAAATGTAAATGCTTACCCTTGTATTATACCCACTATTTGTCGTTTTTGCAAGTAGTTTGTTAAAACAAGAGCGTGTTGCTTTACAGCGACACGCCCTTATTGGGAAATAATGCTTCCATTGCTGACCGGGCGGCATCCTGCTCTGCCCGTTTTTTGCTGGAACCGGTACCCGTTCCCACCACCTTTTCATTGAGAGAGACCTCCACAGTAAAGGTCTTGTCGTGATCCGGTCCGGATTCGTTTATAAGCTGATAGGTAAGCACCTGATTTTTCTTTTGCTGGACAATCTCCTGAAGCATTGTTTTATAATCTGCATTCTGCAGACGGGTCACCGGCACATTGCACAGAATAAAACGCCGTATAAAGTTCTCAGCCGCCGTCATACCGCCGTCCAAAAAGCTTGCGGCGATCACAGATTCCACCGCGTCGGCGAGAATGGAGGGTCTCCCTCTGCCGCCGCCCTGCTCCTCGCCGTGACCCAACAGCAGATGCTTTCCCAGCTCGATCTTGCCTGCCACCGCCGCGAGGCTGGTCTCGCAGACCATATCCGCCCGCATACGGGTCAGCTCTCCCTCCGGACGGTCCGGAAAATTCTGATACAGGTACTCCGCCACCGTCATACCCAAAATAGAGTCGCCCAAAAATTCCAGCCGCTCATTGCTTTTCAGGCTGTTGTGCCAGCGTTCGTTGGCGTAGGACGAATGGGTCAGCGCATTTTGCAGCAGTGTAATATTGCGAAATCGGTAGCCGATTGCCGCTTCCAGATCTTTAATCATTGGCATTCTCCTCGCTTGCCAGCTCCTTAAGGCCCTGTTCCAGTTCTGCGGAAAAATCGTTTTCCGCCGCATCCATTGCCTGCTTGACCGCATTGCGGAATGCCAGCTCGTCAGATGCACCGTGGGTCTTGATCACAGGCTTGCGGATGCCCAGGAAGATCGTGCCGCCGATCTCCCGATAGTCCATCATCTTCTTAAAGCCCTTAATATCCTTCATCACCAGCATAGCCGCAAGCTTGCTGAAGATATTTTTCTTGAACATTTTGGACATCAGACTGCCCATAAAGGAAGCTGTGCCCTCAATGGACTTAAGCAGGATGTTTCCGGAAAATCCGTCGCACACCACCACATCCACAACACCCATAGGCACATCTCTTGCTTCCACATTGCCTGCGAAATTCAAAAGTCCCTGCTCAGACGCCTTCTGCAGCAGCCCATAGGCCTCCTTCTGCAAAGGTGTACCCTTGGTATCCTCAGTGCCGATGTTCAAAAGACCTATCCTGGGATTTTCCGTTCCTAAGTACTTTTTGGCATACAAAGAGCCGACCAGACCGAACTGAAGCAAAAATTCCGGTGTACATTCGGCATTTGCGCCGCAGTCCAGGATCACCGTTTTTCCCCCTGCCTTGTTGGGGATCTGGGGACCCATCGCCGCGCGGCGAATACCCTTGACCCGCTTGACGATCAGGGTCGCGCCGGTCAGCAGTGCACCGGTGCTTCCTGCAGAAATAAAGGCATTGCCCTGTTCCTCCGCAAGCATCCGCAGACCGATGACCATAGAGGAATTTTTCTTCTTGCGGATCACATTGGCAGGGTCATCGTGCATTTCCACCACTTCATCTGCGTTGGCGATCTCAATACCCTGAGGCAGATCCTCGATCCCCTGCTCCCGCAGGACCTTCAATATCTCCTCTCCCTTGCCCACAAGGGTGATCTGGGCATTAAAATCCTTTGCGGCCTGCACTGCACCCATTACCGGTGCAAACGGTGCATTGTCACCGCCCATTGCGTCAATTATGATCTTCATAAGTATCCCTCTTTCTTATATCTGTTCCTTCATTCGGTCAATGATCGCCAAAGAGCGGTTTGACAGTGCCAAATTCTTTTCTGCCTTCTTTTTGATCCTTTGCTCCAAGGGGGAAATGATGCTGAAATTGATATTCATCGGCTGGAAATTTTCAATGCGTTCATCACTGATGTACAAGCCCAGTGCGCCGATAGCAGTCTCCTTGGGGAAATCCGGCAATTCCTTGCCCAGCACCTTTGCCGCCATCGCGACCGCCGCCAGATAACCGGAAGCGGCACTTTCCACATAGCCTTCCACGCCGGTCATCTGCCCGGCAAATGCCACCAGCGGATCCCGCCGGTCTGCGTAATACCGATCCAACAGCTTCGGCGACTGCAGAAAGGTGTTTTGGTGCATCACGCCGTAGCGGACAAATTCTGCGTTGCGCAATGCGGGAATCATTGAAAATACCCGTTTTTGCTCCGGGAATTTCAGATGGGTCTGGAAGCCCACCAAATTAAACACGCTCTTTGCCGCATTGTCCTGCCGCAGCTGGACCACCGCATAGGGCTCCCTGCCGGTTTTGGGGTCCACAAGACCCACCGGCTTCAGCGGACCAAATCGGAGCGTATCCGGGCCGCGGCGACCCATAACCTCCACAGGCATACAGCCTTCAAAAACATTTTTGTCCTCAAAGCCGTGAACCGGTGCTTCCTCTGCGGAGATCAATTCCTTCAAAAAGGCCTCATACTGCTCCTTGTTCATTGCGCAGTTTACATAATCCGGCGTTCCCTTGTCGTAGCGGGACTGCCACCAGGCCTCATTCATATCGATAGACTCTGCGGTCACCAGCGGTGCCGCCGCATCGAAAAAGTGCAGATACCCGGTGCCGAAATACGCACCGATCGCCTTGGACAAGGCATCGGATGTCAGCGGACCGGTGGCCACGATCACCGGTCCTTCCGGTACCTGGGTGATCTCTTCTTCGATCACAGTAATATTGGGGTGGTTGCGGATCTTTTCCGTCACCAGATTGGAAAAGCCCTGCCGGTCTACCGCAAGGCATCCGCCGGCTTCCACACGGGTAGCATCTGCACAGGAAACGATCAGGCTGTCCAGGCGGCGCAGCTCTTCCTTCAGAAGACCCACCGCATTTTCCAGCCGATCACTGCGCAGAGAATTGGAGCACACCAGCTCTGCAAAGGTATCCGTGTGATGGGCCGGGGATTTTTTCTCCGGCTTCATTTCATACAGCTCTACGCAAACGCCCCGCTGTGCCAGCTGCCAGGCCGCCTCAGCACCTGCCAGACCGGCACCGATGACTTTTACAGTTGCCATTTTCAGGCCTCCTTGCCGGTCTTCTTAGCCGTTTTCTTAGTAGTCGTCTTTTTTGTTTTCTTGCCGGTTTCTTCTTCCTTGTCAGCAGGCTTTTTGTAATAGCCCCGCTTATCCTCCGGCAGGAAGTTTTCACAGCTTTCGTTCACGCAGAAGGGCTTCATTCTGCCCCGACCGGACTTTTTGAACATAGTCTGACCGCACTTGGGGCAATCCTCTGCCGTGGGCACATCCCAGGTCATAAAGCCGCAGGCGGCACCCCGCTCACAGCCATAGTAGGCAAAGCCCCGCTTGGACTTGCGCTTGAGGATCGTACTGCCGCACTTGGGGCACCGACCGGGCATTTTTTCCACGATGGGCTTGGTGTTCTTGCACTCCGGGAAGCCGGGGCACGCCAGAAACTTTCCGAACCGTCCGAGCTTTACCACCATATTCCGTCCGCAGACCTCACAAATTTCATCGGTCACTTCATCCGGCACCTTCAGACGGGTGCCCTCCAGAGCCGCCTCAGCATCCAGCATTTCCTGATGGAAATCCTTGTAGAAATCTGCCAGCAGATCCTTCCAGTGCTCCTTGCCCGCCTCCACATCATCCAGGCGGTTTTCCATATTGGCAGTAAACTGCACATCGATAATATCCCGGAACCGCTCCATCATCAGGCCTGTGACCACCTCGCCCAGAGCCGTAGGCATCAGGCGCTTATCGGATTTATTCACATACTCCCGATCCTGAATGGTGGAAACGATTGTGGCATAGGTAGAGGGACGGCCAACGCCCTTTTCTTCCATAGCCTTGACCAGCGTTGCCTCGGTATAGCGGGCAGGAGGCTGGGTAAAATGCTGCTCCTTTTTCAGATCAGCACACAGGGCCTTGTCACCCTCCTGCAGATCCGGTAAGGGCTCACCCACTGCCTCTGCTTCTTCATCCCGGCCTTCCTCATACACAGCCAGGAAACCGGAGAATTTTATGCTCTGATGACTGGAACGGAAAATGTGACCGGCACACTCGGAGTCAATGGACACCGTGTCGTAGACGGCATTTGCCATCTGTGTAGCCAGGAAACGGCTCCAGATCAGCTTGTAAAGCCGGTACTGCTCCTTTGTCAAGGACGCCTTGATGCGCTCCGGGTCCAGCTCGATATGGGTCGGACGGATGGCTTCGTGGGCATCCTGGGCGTCGGATTTTGTTTTGAAGGTGTGGAATTTTCCGTAATAATAAGGCGCACCGTAGCGGTTTTTAATAAAATCAGCCGCCGCGGCCATAGCATCGGTGCTCAGGCGCAGGGAGTCTGTACGCATATAGGTGATCAGACCCAGGGTGCCTTCCCCTGCCACATCTACGCCTTCATAAAGCTGCTGGGCAATGGCCATCGTGCGCTTGGGGGTCATATTCAGCTTTCGGGAAGCCTCCTGCTGGAGGGTGGAAGTGGTAAAGGGCGGTGCGGCAGTGCGCTTTTTATCTGCCTGCTTTACACTGACCACAGTAAATTCCTTGCCGTCAATATCCGCAAGGACCTGCAGGACCTGTTCTTCGTTCTCCAGCTCCCGCTTCTTTGTATCTCCGTAGTAACGGGCAGCAAAAGAGCCGGGCTTTCCGATCCGATCCAGCTTCACATCCAGGGACCAATACTCCCTGGGGATAAATGCCCGGATCTCATTTTCCCGATCTACCACCAGACGGGTGGCAACAGACTGCACACGACCGGCAGACAGGCCTCTGCGGACCTTTTTCCACAGCAAGGGAGACAGCTGATAGCCCACGATCCGGTCCAGAATTCTCCGTGCCTGCTGGGCATCCACCAGACCGTAGTCAATGCCTCTGGGGGCCGCAATGGACTGCTGGACCACCTTCTGGGTGATCTCATTAAAGGTGACACGGAAAGTCTTGTCATCCGGCAGGTTCAACAGCTCCTTCAGATGCCAGGAGATAGCTTCGCCCTCCCGGTCCGGGTCCGTTGCCAGATAGACAGCTTCTGCCTTCTTTGCCGCTCTGCGCAGATCGTTGATGGTATCTGCTTTATTCTCCATAGGCAGATACTCCGGCTCAAAACCGCCTTCGATATCCACGCCCATCGTGCTCTTGGGCAGATCCCGCAAATGGCCCATACTGGCCTTGACCGTATACTCTGCACCAAGATATTTTCCAATGGTCTTCGCCTTGGAAGGCGACTCCACAATTACCAGTTTGGATGCTTTATCCATACTTTCCTCCGAAAATGTTATTTCCGCGATATGCGCCCGCCGGGGTGACTGACAGTCAGTCCCTTCAGGGAAAGCTTTGTGAGAATGGACTTGACCGTTCCTGCCGGTAGATCCAGCTGTGCGATCACATCGTCCACAAGCATAGCCTCACGGGGCACACGCGCCAAAACCGCTTCTTCTGTCTCAGACAGGACGCAGTTTGTTCTGTCTAAGACAATATAAGTGGATTTTTCTTCCTTGTCAATGTCTTTTTTCCGGTTTATTTCGTCAATTTCCGATAAAGTCCCGGGAAATGAGGGCTTCTGCGCCACTTTTAATGCCGCACCGGGCGTATAAGGCGGCACCCGGTTTTTGCTTACTTTTCCCACATACAGCGGCGCATACTCCTTCACCACATCCCAGCCGGAAAGCACCGCCACCGCCCGGTCCTGAAGCAGGGCATTGCTTCCTGCACAGCTGTCCACGCCCACATTTCCCGGCACCACATAAACATCTCTTCCCAGCTCCAGCGCCTGCTTTGCCGTGATCAAAGCGCCGCTTTTCTGGGGCGCTTCCACCACCAACAGGCCATTGCTCATACCGCTGATGATCCGGTTTCGCTGGGGAAAATGCCAGGCAATGCCCGCTGTTTTGGGCGGATATTCAGAAATCAGACACCCGTGCTCCACCACACGGGCAAACAGCTGTTTGTTGGAGGCAGGGTATGCCACATCCACGCCACAGCCCAGTACGCCTACCACAGGCCAGCCTGCGTCCAGTGCCCCTTCCATTGCCTTTGTATCAATGCCTGCCGCACCGCCGGAAACCACCAGCGCACCGCAGGAGGCGATCTGTCCGCCGAAGTCCTTGGCGGTCTGCAAGCCGTAAGGGCTTGCTTTTCTGGTCCCCACCACGCCGATCACCGGAAGGGTCTCCCACTGGGGAAGCACGCCCTTGACATAGAGCACCAGTGGCGGGTCGTATGTGTTCTTTAATTTTTCAGGATACCCTTCGTCCCGCAAGGTCAAAAGGTCAATCCCCTTATTGGCGCAATCAGAAAGGATCCTCCTTGCTTCTGTCAGATCCTTATTTTCCAGTGCCTGCTGTGCTTCCTCCGAAATGCCGGGGATCTGCCCCTGTAAATGATAAATTTCCTCAGGATCGTGAAAATGCTGCAGCAGTGCCAGTTTTTGTGACGCAGTTATTCCGGTCAGCTGTGCAAACCACACCCAGTAGATCAGCATTTTCTTCACACTCCTTTGCAAAATATGTTGCATACTGATAGAGCAAGCCCCGTCCTGCTTTTATTTTTTCATTTGCCACATAACGATGGCGGCGGCAATGGCCGCATTGAGGGATTCGCAATGCGCCTGCATCGGAATGATCAGCTCCTGATCGGCACTTTCCAGAATGTCCCTTCGTACACCCTGTCCCTCGCTGCCGATCACCACAGCCATTTCCCCAAGGGCGGCACTGCGAATATCCTGCGCCCGCCGGGAAAGGGCAGTTACCGCCACAGGAATCTTGGCAGCCTGCATCTTTTCTTTTGCTTCTGCCCAGGTGGTCTGCACCACCGGCATACGGAACACCGCACCCATACTGGCGCGCACCACCTTATGGCTATAGGGATCTGCACAGCCCTCCAGCAGTGCCACCTGCACACCCAGCGCATCTGCAGTGCGCAAAACCGTACCCAGATTGCCCGGATCCTGAATGCCGTCCAGCAACACAGTCCCCGGTACCGGTGTAAATTCCTTTTTTTCCGGCAGGCGGCATACAAACAGCGCACCCTGGGGAGTCTGCATCGGAGAGATGGATGCCATCACATCCTCCGGCACCCGCACCAGCCGGACCCCCTCCGGGACCTCGGCCTCCACGCCGTCGGCTAAAATGACGGTCTCCAGTCCCGGCCACCAGCGCACCGCCTCCTGCAGAAGCTTTGTGCCGTCCGCAACAAACAAACCGGTCTCCTCCCGTTCCTTCCGGGAGCTTAAAAGCCGCCGCACCTGCTGAAGCAAGGGATTTTTTCTGGCTGTAATTCTTTCTGTCATAGCTTTTGTACCGCCTTCAGTGCCGCGGTATCTCCCAATACGACCATAATATCCCCGGCGGCAATTGTAAAATCAGCCGCAGGCGATACATAGATTTGTCCCTGGCGTCTCACTGCCAGAATGTTTACGCCCAGCTTTGCCCGGACATTCAATTCCTTCAGGCTCTTATTGAGCCACAGGGCAGGTGCCGGCACTTCAATAATGCCGTATTCCTCAGAAAGCTCAATATAATCCAGCACATTGCGGCTGGAAAGGCTTTTTGCCAGCCGGGCCGCATTTTCCTGCTCCGGAATGACCACCTGGTCCGCACCCAGCTTAAGCAGTACCTGCCGATGGGTCTCATCGTGGGCCTTGCAAATAATTCTGGGGACACCCAGCTCCTTTAAGTTCATCGTTGCCAGCACGGAATCCGCAAGAGATCCGCCGATGGCAACAATGGCACAGGCAAAATCCTGAACGCTCAGCGCCCGCAGGACTTCCTTATCCTGGGCATTGCCCACGACCGCGTGGGTAACCGCATCTGCCACTTGCTGAATGTTCTCACTGCTGGTATCGATCGCCAGTACCTCACAGCCATACTCATACAGCTTCCGGGCAACCTCACTGCCAAAACGACCCAATCCAATTACCACACAAGAATTCATATTCTCTCTCCTATCCAATAAGCAAATTTGTCCGGGCATATTCGAACCGTTCCGATGCCCGGTCTCCCATCAAAAAGCCCATACTGATCGTCAGCATACCGATCCTGCCGAAATACATAAAAACAATGATCAGAATTTGTGCCGGAATACTCAGGCTTGTGGTCACGCCGGTGGTCAGTCCCACCGTAGCCAGCGCCGATACCGCTTCATACAGAGCATCCGTAAATCCGATGGGAGAGGTGGCGCACACCACCACAGTCCCAAACAGACATAAACCTACCATAATGCCGGCAATGGTCATTGCATCCATCACCTTTTCTCCGGGGATGCTCCTGCGGAACACATTGACCTTGCTTCTGCCTCTGGCCCGTGCCCAAAGGAACAGCACCAGCACCACAAAGCTAACGGTTTTCAAGCCGCCTGCCGTAGAACCGGAGGAGCCGCCAATGAGCATCAGGAGCATACTTACGCCCTTGCCCCCATCTGTCAGTGCTCCCTGATCCACCGATGCGAAGCCGGCGGTCCGCAGGGTCACTGCCTGGAAAAAGGCATTTAATATCTTCTGCCCCACAGGCATCGGTCCCAGGGTGTTGGGATTGTTCCACTCCAGCAGAAGGATCACTGCCGCACCGCCTGCGATCAGACAGGCTGTCGTCACCAGCACCAGCTTCGTGTAAACAGAAAATTTCCGGAACGAGCGAACCGATGCCAGCTCCTCCCATACGAAAAAGCCAAGTCCGCCCACGGCGATCAGAAACATCAAAGTAATAAGCACCACCGGGTCGTTATTAAAGCACATCACACTGCTTCCCGGCTGAATGGAGCCGAATATGTCAAAGCCTGCATTGCAAAAGGCGGATACACTGTGGAACACGCCCCACACCAGCGATTGCCGGAAGCCGTAGTCCGGCAAAAAATGCAATGTTAAAATCAGGGCACCCACAGCCTGCACGGACAAGCTGCCGTAGATCACCCACTTTTGCAGCTTCACCGCGCCTTCCATCTCATTGAGGCTCAACGCCTGTGCGATCAGCATCCGCTGCCGCAGGCTTACCTTTCTGCGAAACAGAAATACCACCAGCGATGCGGCAGACATAAAGCCCAGTCCGCCGATCTCGATCATACACAAGATCACCGTTTGCCCGAAGCTGCTCCATTGGCTCCAGGTATCGAACCGCACAAGACCGGTCACGCAAGTGGCAGAAGTGGCAGTAAACAGGCAGTCCAGCAAACCTGTGGGCTGTCCGTTCCGGGATGCCGCAGGCATATGCAGCAGCAGTGTGCCCAGCACAATGATCCCGGCAAATACAAGCGCAATGATCTGGGTCGGCTTTAATTTCAAAGACCGTTTTTTACTGCGCCCCATAGGCATCTCACTCCCTTTGTTTTTTCTCTTACACCGGCCATACGCCCAGGTACCCGGCGGCAATGCCTGCCAGCGCAGACAGACAAATGATCAAAATCGGATGCACCTTCTTAAATGCCAGCAGGGTCATCACCGCAAAAATACCTGCCGATACATAAAAGGACACCTGGCGAAACACAGCCGTGCTCACGCCGGATGCGAAAAACACGGTCGTGCCGATAGATAAGACCGTGCTGGCGATCAGGCCCACCACCGCGGGCTTCAGGCCGCTCATACAGCCTTTGACTGCCCGGCTCTGGCGAAATCTGTCGTAGCATTTTGCCACCAGCAAAATAATGACAAAGCTGGGCAAAACCACGCCCATTGTTGCACAGAAGGAGCCAAACACCGCCATTGCTGTGCTGCCGTTCTGTCCGCCCACCGCAGAGCCCACATAGGTTGCCATATTGATGGCAAAGGGTCCGGGGGTGGACTCGCTGACCGCCACAAAATCGATCAGCTGCTCGCTGGCAATGATGTGGCCCCAGCGCATTTCCACCTGCTCCTGGATCATCGGAAGCATAGCATAGCCGCCGCCAAAGGTCACCGCGCCGATCATAAAGAAGGTCAGAAACAATTCCAGATAGATCATTGCTTAGCCCTCCTTTGCAGATAAAGACTGCTCAGCAGGCCGAAAACAGCACAGCCCAGGATCACAAAGATCACATTCACAGGGGTAAAGGCTGTCAAAACAAACGCCCCCGCCATCGCAATATAGGCCGCCCAGCCCTTGGGACTCTTTTTATACATCGTCCACAAGGATTTGCAAAGCAGTGCCAGCACACCGGCACGAATACCGTGGAAGGCGTACTGCACAGCCTTCAGTGCCTGAAATTCCTTCAGCACAAACGACAGCAGTAAAATAATCAAAAAGCTGGGAAGGACCACGCCTACCGTCGCCGCAACAGAGCCTAAAATGCCACAGGCACGGTGTCCCACAAAGGTCGCCGCATTGATGGCAATAGGACCCGGCGTGGACTCCGCAATGGCGATCACTTCCAAAATATCATCATCGGTGACCCACTTGTTTTTTTCCGCCGCTTCCTTCTGGATCAGGGGGATCATAGCAATTCCGCCGCCGAAGGTAAACGCACCGATCCGGAAAAAGGAGAAAAACAGCTTTCCCAATTCCTTCCAAGAAGCCTTCATAAATCTTTTCCTTTCGCACATTATTATATATAGAATAGTGTAATTTCCCAAAAAAATCAATACCCCCTACCAAATTTCTGTTTATCGGTCTTCTGCCCGATAAACAGAAATTTGACAGTTATTGGAATTCGTGATAGGATGTTAATATCAGAAAAGGAGGGTTCTTATGACTCCCTATGCACGCACCCAATTGCTTCTCGGCGAAAAGGCTATGGACCGTCTGCGCCGTGCCCGGGTAGCCGTATTCGGTCTGGGCGGTGTTGGCGGTTATGCGGTAGAAGCCCTTGCCCGCTGCGGCATTGGCGCACTGGACCTTGTGGACCACGATACCGTCAGCATTACCAACCTAAACCGCCAGATCCTCGCCACCCGGCAAACGGTAGGACAGGACAAGGTACAAGCCGCCGCGGACCGGGTCCGGGCCATTGACCCGGAGATCCGGGTAACGCCCATCAAAACTTTTTACGGACCGGACACCGCCCACCAGTTTGACTTTTCCCGGTATGATTATGTGATCGATGCCATTGACACCGTCACCGGAAAGCTGGCTCTGGTCACTGCCGCCCAAAATGCCGGCACGCCTATCATCAGCTCGATGGGCACCGGAAACAAGCTGGATCCCACAAAATTTCAAATTGCGGACATTTCCAAAACCTCTGTCTGCCCCCTTGCCCGGATTATGCGCAAGGAATGCGCCAAACGGGGCATCCGCCATTTGAAGGTCCTGTTTTCCACCGAGGATCCCATCGCTTCACAGGCAGACGCTTCCGAAGAACTTCCGGAGGGCCGCAGAAGTCTGCCCGGCTCCATATCCTTTGTTCCCTCTGCAGCCGGATTGATCATTGCCGGAGAAGTGATCCGGGATTTGATAAAATAAGCATTTTCAATCGAAAATGACAAAAACGCAGTTAATTTATACCACTTGACCCAATTGTACAACCCATTGCTATATGATAAAATTATGATAAAGAGGTAATCCATTATGAACATCGAACAAGCCGCCTACGCATTCCGTACAGAAGGCCAGCCGGTCGCCTGTGTGGACTACGGTCACGGCCATATCAACCGCACCCTGAAGATCACCACCGATACCGGTCGGGAGTATGTTCTGCAGCGGATCAACAAATATGTGTTCAAGGACCCTGTAAAGGTTATGGCCAATGCCAGCGCCGTTACCGGTTTCCTCCACAGCCGCAGTGACCGCCCCGATTCTGCCCTGCACTTCATCCCCACCCTGCAAGGTCTTTACTATCACCGGGACCCGGAGGGTGAATTCTGGAGAATGACCGACTTTTTAGGCGGCTTCTGTCTGGACACACCGGAGACCGACGCAGATTTTTACGAAAGTGCACTGGCATTCGGTCAGTTCCAGGAGCTGTTGTCCGATTTCCCGGCAAGCACTCTCTATGAAACCATTCCGGAGTTCCATAACACCATCGACCGCTACCGCCAGCTGCGGGAGTCCATTGAGTCTGACAATATGGGCCGCAGAGTCCTGGTGCAAAAGGAGATCGATTTTGCCCTGAGTCTGGAGCAGACCGGCGGCACCCTGCAGCGGATGCGGGAACAGGGCGAGCTCCCCCTGCGTGTCACCCACAACGATACCAAGCTCAACAATGTCCTTCTGGACAAGCACACCCGCAAGGCCCTGTGCGTGCTGGACCTGGACACGGTTATGCCCGGTCTGAGCGTGTACGATTTTGGCGACTCTATCCGTTTCGGTGCGGCGACCGCCGCCGAGGACGAGCCGGATGTGTCCAAAATGGCCCTGGACCTGCACCTGTTCGAGGTATATACCAGAGGCTATCTGGAGGCCGCCCCCTCTTTGACGGATAAAGAGGTGGAAATGCTTCCTATGGGTGCCCTGATTATGACACTGGAAGTAGGTATCCGTTTCCTGAAGGATTATCTGGACGGCGACATTTACTTCAAAACCGCATATCCCGACCACAACCTGATCCGTGCCCGGACTCAGCTGAAGCTGGTTGCAGATATGCAGAAAAAATTCAATGAAATGAACCGCATCGTGCAGGAGGTCGCTTCTCAGGTGCGGAAATAACACCTGGAGGTATCATTATGCAATACTTAGGCATCGACTACAAAATGGACAACGCCCCCGTTCTCGACCCGGAGTTTATTCCCTTCGGCGTCTGGATCAAGGCATATCTGCAAGGGGCAAAGCAACCTGTCGCCATCGCTGTTGAGCGAAGCGGCTGTGTTTCTGTACGCCACACCTTTATTCACGGCACCGAAGAAATGGCACAGGCCGACTACCGTTACCTGGAGCGGTATGTAAAATTCCTGCTTTGGTCCATCGGCGGCAGTCGTGTCTATGTATGCGGCTGTGATGCGCTGGCTGAAAAACTGCAGGCGGCATACAGCGAAAACGGCGCACGCGCCTTTGACTTTGATTTCTTCCAGAAGCTTTACGAAAAGCCCCTGGAGATCATTTCCCTGCCGCTTGATCAGTGCCCCGCTCCCAATGAAACCCCCCGCCCCATCGGTGGACATCTGGAGGGCTGCCGGATCGGCTTCGATGCCGGCGGATCTGACCGTAAGGTCTCCGCTGTGATCGACGGCAAGTGTGTCTACTCCGAGGAAGTGGTATGGCACCCCAAGAAGAACCCCGACCCCAACTATCAGTACGAAGGAATCCTGGACTCCTTCCGCACTGCCGCCTCCAAAATGCCCAGAGTGGACGCCATCGGTGTCAGCTCCGCCGGCGTGTTTATCGGCAATGCACCGATGATCTCCAGTATTTTCTACTGTGTCCCCAGAGGCCGCTGGGAGGAAGTAAAAACTGTGTTCGACCGGGCAGCTGCCCAGATCGGTGATGTTCCCATCGTTGTGGCAAACGACGGCGATGTGTCTGCCCTTGCCGGTGCAATGGGTATGAATGTAGGCTCCATTATGGGCCTTGCTATGGGCACCAGTGAAGCTGTGGGCTATGTGGACAAGGACAAAAATGTTCTGGGCTGGATCAACGAGCTGGCATTCGCCCCTGTGGATCTGTGCGAAAATGCACTGATCGACGAGTGGTCCAGTGACATTGGCGTTGGCTGTAAGTATTTCTCTCAGGATGCTGTCATCAAGCTGGCTCCCAGAGCGGGCATCACATTGGACGAAAGCCTGACCCCTGCAGAAAAGCTGAAGGAAGTCCAGAAGCTGATGGAGCAGGATGACCCCCGTGCACAGAAGATCTTCCGATCCATCGGTGCATACCTTGCCTATACCGTGGAGCTTTATTCCCAGTTCTATGACCTGAAGCACCTGATGGTGCTGGGCAGAGTAATGTCCGGCAAGGGCGGCGACACCATCCTGGAAACCTGCCAGGAAGTCCTGAAGAACGAATTTTCCGCTCTGTACGAAACCGTAAAGGTTATGCTTCCCGACGAAAATACCCGCCGTGTAGGCCAGTCTGTGGCCGCTGCCAGCCTGCCTGAATTGAGGGTTTGATATGTTTTATAAAAACGCCAGAATTTACTGCTCTGATTTTCAGTTTCACAACGGTGCCTTTGAGGTGACCGACGACGGCCGCTTCGGAGCCGTTTTGCCGGATGCCGTGCCGGAGAATGCCATCGACCTGCAGGGCGCAACGGTCATCCCCGGACTTGTGGATGTACATATCCACGGTGCAATGGGCGCAGACTTTTCCGACGGCGATCCGGAAGGCATTACCGCTATGTCCCGGTATCTGGCATCGGAAGGCATCACTTCCTTTGCCCCCGCCTCTATGACACTTCCCTACGAGACCCTGAAAAACGCCTTTGCCGCCGGCAAAAAGCTCCACGACGACCGCCCGGAGGGCTGTGCCCGGCTGATGGGCGTGCAAATGGAAGGTCCCTTCTTCTCCGAAAAGAAAAAGGGCGCCCAAAACGGCGCATACCTGAAGGATCCGGATTTCGATGCCTTCGAAAAACTCTACAATGATTGCGGCGGTCTGATCGCCATTGCAGATGTGGCGCCGGAGCTGCCCGGTGCAAAGGAATTTGTGGAGAAGGCAAGTAAGCTGTGTACCGTTTCCGTTGCCCATACAGACTCTGACTATGACCACGCCGCCGAAGCCTTTTCTGCCGGTGCGCGCCATCTGACCCACCTGTATAACGCAATGCCCGGCATCCACCACCGCAACCCCGGTGTGATCCCTGCCGCTGTGGAAAACCCCAATGTGCGCGCAGAGATCATCTGTGACGGCCAGCATGTCCATCCTGCCTCTGTGCGCCTGGCATTTTCTATGTTCGGTGCAGATCGGATGATCCTGGTATCGGACGCCCTGCGCTGTCTGGGACTGCCGGAGGGCGAATACGAGCTGGGCGGCCAGCAGGTATTCCTGAAAAACAACCTGGCAAGACTGGCCGACGGCACCATCGCCGGCTCTGCCACCAATCTGTTCGAGTGTATGCGCAAGGCGATCTCCTTCCGGATTCCGGAGGAGGACGCCATCCGCGCCGTCACCTATAACCCCGCCTGCGCCATCGGCGCAGATAATCAGATCGGCTCTGTGGAAACCGGCAAGCTGGCAGACTTCGTGGTCTGCTCTGCCGACTATAGCCAAAAGCAGGTCTACCTTGGCGGCAAACCCCTATAAATAAAACCGGGACTGGAGCAAAATTGCCCCAGTCCCCTTTTTTCGCCATATTCCTGTTTATCGGGCAGTTGCAAACATTGCACCATCTAATCGCTTCCCCCGGGGGGAAGCTGTCAGCGAAGCTGACTGATGAGGAACGGCGTGCAGTGGGATGCAGAAAAAGCCTGCAACTATGCAGTAAATGTGAGCCTACCGCCCGCATTCCT
>JAZNDF010000192.1:0-6517 GCA_045587925.1 Faecousia sp. | reverse complement strand
TGCGCCACGGTATGACCATTGGCGAGCTGGCACTGATGTACAACGATGTGAAGAAGGTCGGTGCAAAGCTGACAGTCCTGAAAATGGAAGGCTGGAAGCGGGATATGTGGTATGATGAGACCGGCCTTGCCTGGGTACCGCCCAGTCCCAACATTCCCACGATGGACTCGCCTCTGTACTTCGCGGCAACGGGCTTACTGCAGGGAAGCAGCTTTTCTCTGGGCCGCGGAACGACTACGCCGTTCCAGTATTTCGGCCGTTCCGATGTTTCCGGACAGAAGATCGCAGATGCCCTCAATGACCTGGAGCTTCCCGGTATTTACTTTGTGCCCAAGTACTATATGGCTATGCTTGGCAGCGAAATGCAGCTGTGTGACGGCGTGCTGATGGTGATCAATGACCGCAATGCCTGGCGGCCTGTGCACACCCAGCTGAATATTATGGATACCCTGACAAAGCTGTATCCGGATGTTTTCGATCCGGAGGCGGCTCCCAAATACCCCAGATCCCGTATGTGTACCGACAAGATCTGCGATGCGATCAAGAACAGACAGTCTCTGCAGCCGGTTATGGACGAATGGATCGAAGGGGCAAAGCTGTTCGAGGAGCAGCGAAAGCCCTATTTGCTGTACGAATAAGGGAAGAATATTGGGGCTGTAAAGAAACACGATAATTATACAGTTCATACATTTTATGAAGTGCCGTCAAATTCCTGATTATCGGATATCCCAGGGGCGGTTATTAGCCGCCCGCTGAAGGGCGTTGGTTTACTGCCACCTTAAATTAAAACATAAAAGCTGTCGATAATCGTGTCATTGCGAGCCCACCTTGCCTCCCTCCTTGTGGGAGGGGGCGTTAGCGGTGGAGGGAGTGTGCTATCTTAAGGAGTACACTCCCCCTACCCAGTGTGCGCACTGGGCATCCCCCTCAGTGAGGGGGACGAGATAGGGCGTGGCAATCTCCAAACTGCAAGGGAAAGTCATACTTTCTCTCCGGTGAGAAAGTATGCAAAGAACCGCCGAGGACCTTCCAAGGCTGAGAGGGAAGCGGATCGGATTTTGCATTATCCAACTCGTTTTCCGCTTCCCCTTAGGAATTCCCTTGCCAGATTGTGCGAAAAAGTATTTGAACTGTGCGTCGAACAGGAACTTTATAAAAATTAGGAGGTGCTCGAAACCGAGCACCTCCTATAACTTTCATTCACTTTGGATCAATATGCGTTTCTTTACAGCTCCATATATTTTTATTGATTTTTCATAGGGGATATGCTATAATGCGAAATGTATCAAAAACAACTATATATTTACACAAACAGACTTTCAACAAAGGAGGATACGGACAAATATTGCACTAAAAAGGCATCCTAAGCGAACAAGATAAGCTTTGGGTGCTTGCTTTGTGGAAATATATGCAAATTCAGGATAGAAATAGATATAGACAACCAAACAGCAACCGAGTATAATACTTTTGGCGGTATTCAAACAGAAACTGCAAATTATTTGGAGAGTGATTTTAATATGAAACTGATTATTAAAAATGACTACAATGAAATGAGTGCCTGGGCTGCCCAGCACATCGCAAATGCCATCAACAATCACAAGGAAAACCGTCCCTTTGTTTTGGGACTGCCCACCGGTTCTTCTCCCATCGGCACATACAAGAAGCTGATCGAAATGAACAAGGCAGGTCTTGTCAGCTTTAAGAATGTGGTGACCTTCAATATGGATGAGTATGTGGGTCTGCCCCGTGAGCACGACCAGAGCTACTGGTATTTTATGCACGATAACTTCTTTAACCATATCGACATTCCCGCTGAGAACATCAACATCTTAAACGGTATGGCAGAGGATCTGGAGGCCGAGTGCCTGCGCTATGAGCAGAAGATCGCTTCCTACGGCGGTATCGACCTGTTTTTGGGCGGCAGCGGCGTTGACGGCCACATTGCCTTCAACGAGCCCTTTACCTCCCTGGCATCCCGCACCGGTGTCCGAGCACTGACTGAGGACACCCTGATCGTCAACTCCCGCTTCTTCGATAATGACCCCAACAAGGTCCCCAAGACTGCACTTTCCGTGGGCGTCGGCACAGTCTGCGACTCCAAGCAGGTCCTGCTGGTGATCAACGGCCACGCAAAGGCCCGCGCACTGCGCCACTGTGTAGAAGGCGGCGTGAGCCACGCCTGGACCATCAGCGCCCTGCAGCTGCACCCCGATGGGATCATCGCCTGCGATGAGGCCGCCTGCGGCGAACTGAAGGTGGATACCTACAAGTACTTCAAGGAAATCTACAAAGACGAAGTGTAATGGAATAAAAGAAAAAAGTATGCTCCGATTTTCAGAGCATACTTTTTTCTTTGCCAAAATCGCCAAATTTCTGTTTATCGGGCAGAAGCCCGATAAACGGGAATTTGACAGAGAAAGGGTGGGTTGCTCCCGTAGCCTATTGTATCTTCTTGGGCGGCTTTTTGGAATATAATATTGAATGTATTCAATATTTCGGAGGGCGCATTATGACCAGTCTGGAAATAGATGCTTTTCTTGCCATCTACCGGGAGGGCAGTATTACCAAAGCCGCAGACTCCCTTTATATCAATCAATCCTCACTGAGCACCCGCCTGCGGACCCTGGAGCGGGAGTTGGGGTGCATATTATTTGACCGGAATAAGGGCAGTCGAACGCAGACTTTGACCCCTGCAGGGAAACGACTTTTGCCTTTAGCCCGGCAGTATCAGGATTTAGAGGCGCAGATGCAGGCAGTCTGCCGTCCTGCTTTCACAGAGGAGGTATTGCGAATTTCCTCCCTGAACAGCATCGGCAGCTACCTGCTGCCCCCGGTCTATGCGCATTTTTCCAGCCATTGGCCGGATATCCGGTTGGAAATTTTGGACATCTCCACTGCCGAAGCACAAAAGGCACTGAGTCGGGATGAGTTGGACATTGCTTTCTCTACCTTGAGCGTTAGCACGGAGCAGATCACCGCCATTCCCTTTCGGTCCGAGCCGATGGTGTTTGTGTGCTCTGCCAGGTCCGATTATCCGGACCCGGTATCCTTAACGGACCTGTCTCCAGCGCACGAGGTCTGTTCCTTTTGGACGCAGGATATGCAGCAATGGCATAAAGCCATCTTCGGCGCAAATGCGGAGCCCCAGGTACGGCTGGAGCTGACAAATCAATTCCGGCTTTTTCTTGCCAGACCCCAGGCCTGGGCCATCGTGCCCAAAAGTGTAGCGGATGGCTTGCAAAATGACCGGGACTTACGCATCTGCGAAACGGATTTTGCCATCCCTGACCGGATGCTGTACATCCTGTGCCGCCGTGCCGCCAGGAATACCAAGCCTGTTATCTGTTTTCTGGACAGTCTCAAAATGGTCCTGCCGGAGTAAATGCCTTTATTTCTCTGCTGTGATACACCGCGTTCGTTGTGCGTATTGACATTGCAGAGCAGAAATGTTAAATTAAAATAAAAAACAAGGAGGAAAAATTATGTCCGTATTCAAAAGAGCTGAATGGAGCAGCGGTTTGACCTATAAGCAGACCTGTGAGCAATGCCGCACCGAGTTTACCTACAAAGATGATGTGCTGGATTTCAGACCCTGGTATGCAGATGGCTTTGTATACTGCCCCAAGTGCCGCAAGCCCTTGCGCCACAATGAAAACTATGCCATAGATGCCCCTGTCGGCAGTTCCTCTGTTCGAATCGTTGACAGCGAGCCTGCCGGCAACAGTGCCGGAACCAGTGCTTTTTGCTCCCAGTGCGGTGCAAAATTCAGAGATAGCGACCGCTTCTGTTCCCACTGCGGCGCAAAGAGACAATAATGTGAGAAAAGGACGGGGCGGATTCGCCCCGCTCCTTGTTATAGGAGAATACCCGGGAGGATGAAAAATGAAGCTTGACAGGATACAGCTGGGGGAAATGGTACATAATGCGTTATCATTTTCCTTTGACGAAAAGGGAAGTATGCACTTTCAAAGATTTACCCGCCAGCAGCAAGACACCTATGCACAGAAGTCGGAAGATTGGGCGATGAAGGCTCGGTCCAGTGCATCTGTAACCTTTGATTTTATTACAGATTCCGACTATATTACCCTGATGTTTGACCTGTATCCCGGATCATCCGCAAGGTATGGCGCAATGGACCTGTATGTGGACGGCGTGTTCTGTGACAGCCGGATTATGGAGAACTTAAGCATTAAGCTGGCAGGCTTTCAGCTTCCGGAGGGGACGCACCGGGTAACCGTGTACTTCCCCTGGTCGGCAGAAACGGTCATCAATGAGGTGCATTTGTCTGACGGTGCCAGTGTGATCCCTGTGGAAAAGAAGTGCAGACTGCTGTGCTTTGGAGATTCGATCACGCAGGGATATATCGCAAAATACCCTTCCTTGTCGTATGTAAATCAGGTGGCAAGAGCGCTGGATGCACAGACGGTCAATCAGGGTGTTGGCGGCTTTGTGTTTGACGAAGCAGTCATTGATGAGACGGTTTTGCCCTGTAAGCCGGATATTATTACCGTCGCCTACGGCACCAATGATTATTCCCGGTATGAGTCGATGGAGGATTATGCCACCCGTTCCGGGGCGTATATCCGAAAGCTGGGAGCGCTGTTTCCCGACACACCTGTCGTAGGCATCCTGCCCATTTACCGAAATGACGAAAACCACAATGCAAGAAAGCACTGCCGTTCCTATTCTCTGGACGATGCCAGAAAGCTTCTGCGTGACCAATATGCGGCACTGCCTAACGGTTATGTGGTGGAAGAAACCGGTATTGCGCATCTTGCTGATTTCTACGCGGCGGATTTCCTGCATCCCAACGACTTGGGATTTGGCATAATGGCTAAGGAGATCATCCGCAAGCTCCGTGAAATCCTGAATCAGTAAGGATTTTTGATCAACAGCGCGGTTGCGCAAGCTTTTGCTCCAAACAAGGCAATAATGATAAGAATCGTTTCATCGCTTTTACCAAAACGAACAAAAATTTAATTTTGGAAACCAAGCAGCCAATCTGCAATATCAACAATTTTTATTCCCTCATACTGATATTCGTCGTGACGAGTCCGTGCAATCACCATCTTGGGATAGGCATCCTTGATCTGCAACAGAGGAGATATCTCTCGCTCAAAAGTATTTTCATCGCTGATGTTATCGGACACCTGAATATAAATTTTCTCGTTGCGCTTAATAGCAACAAAATCAATTTCCTTCTTGTAGAGTACGCCGACATAAACCTCATAGCCGCGGCGCAGCAGTTCAATAGCTACGATGTTTTCCAAAATTCTGCCGTAGTCCATATTCTTTGTGCCGAGCTTGGCATATCGGAAGGTATGGTCACTCAAGTAATACTTATCGTTGCTGGACAGATACTTCTTTCCCTTGATGTCATATCTGCGGATTTTATAAAAAGCGAAGGCATTGCACAGATATTGCATATAGGAACTAATCGTCACATGGTTGACCTTTTCCTGGATTCCGCTAAATGCGTTCTTGATGCTTCTTGCAGAGGTTAAGTTGGAGATATTATCCAGGAGGAAATCTACCAACTGATTCATCAACTGCATATTGCGGATTTTATATTTTTTGCGGATATCGCGTACGATCAGCGTGTCAAACACATCGGCAATGTAGTCGTACTTCGCTTCCTGATCCTTATAAAGATAGGAACCGGACATGCCACCCTCAATCATGTATTTATCCATAGCGGTATACTTGTCACTATAGCCAAAATACTGCATATACTCGCTGAACGAGAATGGAAACACTTTGATTTCAAAAGTTCTTCCGGTAAACAGAGTAGCAAGATCTGAGCTTAGCAGAAACGCATTGGAGCCGGTGATGTAAATATCAAACTTCTCCATAGCATGAAGACCATTGATGGCCTTTTCAAAATCAGCGCACATCTGCACTTCATCGATGAGGACAAAGTTCTGTTTCCCTTTGACATATTGAGCCTTCACATAATCGTACAAAGGCCGATACGCAAGTAGGTGGTCATATTCCGGCAGATTGAAATTTATATGGATGATGTTGTAATCCGTATATGCCGTTTCGATGTAATCCTTAAACGCTTCAAGCAGCTTGGATTTGCCACTACGACGAACACCGGTAATAACCTTGATGTCGGGTGTTCCTATTACGCTGATCATTTTATCTAAATACTGGTTGCGGTCAATCAATTTCACCATTTATCACCTCGCATCATATTATACCCAACCTAATTACCAAAATCAAGTATTTTTCAAAAATGGTAAATAGAATCCAGTGATGCAGAATAACTGTGACCAACGTTTTATTTCGAAATCAATGTAATCTGTATAATACAACTAAGAGCGTGATGGCTTATATAACCATCACGCTCAGATAACATAGAATATAAAGTTTTTATCAAAGTACACTAACACCTATTCTAAAAAGGACAATAATAAATATTCTCTTAGGCGTAGTTAATGGACTTATATTAGTAGATATAAAAGTTAGATATTCAGCCAATAATCCAAGCCCGTTGGCACCATCGAGTGGGAAT
>JAZNDF010000191.1:0-12074 GCA_045587925.1 Faecousia sp. | reverse complement strand
GTATTACGATCCTAATTATGCAGTAAAAACAACAGAATAAACACTGCCCCAATTGAATTTTAAAGCCGAGGTTTTACGGGTACTTGTTGTGCGTGTTTTTCACCGTTACTTTTTGTTAGGGTTCACGCAAAACCGTCCCCTACATTGACAAATGAGGTTTTTGTATGGATATACAACAGAGGAAAATAAACCGCTTATGTGAATACGATTACAGTACAGACGGCATCTATTTTGTCACCATCTGCACCCAGAACAGACGAAATATTTTATCCTCCATCGTAGGGGACGGGTTTCCCGTCCCAAAACCTTACGGAACAATAGCAGAAGAATTTATCCGCCAAATCCCCGAAAAATATCCATCCGTATCGGTTGATAAATATGTGATCATGCCGGATCATATTCACCTTTTGTTACGTTTTGGCTTAAAGGAAGAAATAGATGCCCCCTCCTCTGTATTGGTTGATGTGAAACTAGGGACGGGAAACCCGTCCCCTACATTGGGAACCGTGATCGGTTGGTATAAATATCAAGTCACAAAACAGATCAACCTGTATATGGGTGTCAACGGAGAAAGAATTTTTCAGCGTTCCTATTATGACCACGTGATACGCAACGAACAAGATTACAACGATATTTGGCAATACATCGAAAACAATCCAAAAAAATGGCTCATTGAAAAGCGGGGATATGAATAATGTATCGGGGACGGGTTTCCCGTCCCTGAATTTGAATGTTTTACCGAGCAATTGGAAGGAACACACACTTTTTATTAAATTAGGAAAAAATAAGAAAAAGGTCTTGACAATTTAATATGAGTACGATATAATAGCAAAGCTGTCAAAAATGCTGCTATAGCTCAGTCGGTAGAGCGCATCCTTGGTAAGGATGAGGTCGCCAGTTCAAATCTGGCTAGCAGCTCCAGAAAAAACTCCTTGAGATTTTCTCAAGGAGTTTTTTCAACTAAATCCGTCTTTACGGACGGGATAAATCAATCTTCGATGGGTGAAATCACTTCGTGATGAAATCCGACTTCGTCGGAAGAAAGACGGATTTAATTTCATCTGCAAAGCAGATTTCATCCAAGCAATGCTTGGATTTCATCGTGAGCAAAGCGAACGATTTCATTATAATCAAGGGCATTTCAACGGTTTGTATTTTCGTGGTGTACACCCAAAAATCAGTCATCCCAACCGGGGTGGCTGATTTTTTATTGAATTTAGGATAAAATTCCACAATTTACTGGACAAACCCTTAGATTATTGTATAATACAAGTAAGCGGTACACGCCGTATGATTACATAAATAAGGAGTGTTGGTTATGGCAAGTTACAAAAGTCTCTTTCTGAGACATCTGGACCGGGAGGACATCGGCTACGAGGAACGGGATGAATTTACCGTAAAAATCATCTTTGGCGGAGATAATCTTAAGAACATTCCCATTTTTGTGCATTTCGATGAGGATGGCGATCCCTTTGTGCAGTGCAAGTGCTGGGATATTGCGAATTTCAAGGGCAAGGAATACAAGGGCATTATCGCCTGCAACAAGATCAACAGTGAATACCGTTGGGTAAAATTCCATCTGGACGAGGATGCTGACATTATCGCTTCCATCGACGGTTATATCGACAGCGACACCTGCGCGGAAGTGACAACTGCTCTGGTTTACAGAGTCGGCAACATCACCGACGAAGCATATCCCGAATTTGCCAAGGCAATGTGGGCATAATTGAAGATCCGGGGGCGCATGCATCGCACGCGCCCCTTTTGTATTCTATGCCGTCAATTCGTTAAACAGGAATTTGACATTCCGGCAGGTCTGTTTCCGCCCAGGGTGGGCGCGCGGTGAAGGTTTGGAGCTTTCCCTTATGCCGGAAGGTAATGCGGCAGGAAAACAGCATCGGCTCCGTTTCCTTTGCCTTTGAGCCGTATTTATGGTCTCCCACCAGGGGAAATCCCCGGCTGGAAAACTGGACGCGGATCTGATGGCTCCGTCCGGTATGCAGGCGCACCAGTACCAGGGACCGCTCCCCTTCTGTCAGCCGCCGAAACTCCAGCCGTGCCGCTTTTACACCGGCCCTTTTTCGGTCTACCACAAAAACCTTATTTTTACGGCTGTCCTTAAACAGCAGGTCTTCCCAATCGCCGGTTTCCGGGGGTGCGCCGTGGACCATTGCCACATATTCCTTCCCCATAATATTTTCTTGAATTTGCCGGGAAATATCTGCCGCCGCCTGTCTGGTGCGGGCATAGACCATCACACCGCCCACATTTTTATCCAGACGGTGCAAGGTATAGATCTCCCCTGGCAGCTTCTGCTTTAGCTGCTGGGGTATATCGTGCTCCGAATCCACCCCCACCGGCTTGACGCACACTACAATTTCCTGATCTGAAAACAGAATTTCCATAGTTCCCTCCACATCCGGATACTTTTTCTTATGATAGCACAAAGGCTGGGACAATGCAACTTCTTACCACCACAACTATATCCTAAAATGTATATTTTATATGTGAAAGAATGTATTGTGAAATATTGTCTTTTCGTTGTATAATAAAGAAAATTTCCGAAAAGGAGTGTTTCACTTGGATTTCCTCGCAAACCATGCAGACCTTATTTCTCTGCTTGTGCTGGTTGCATCCATTGTCATTGCATTTATCTGCAAGGTCAATACCGGTCTGGTTGCCATTGTGGCCGCCTTGATCCTGGGCCGCTGTTACGGCGTTGCAGACAAAACCTTGCTGGGCTACTTTGACAGCAGCTTGTTTTTGATGCTACTGGGCGTTATGTACTTATTCGGTATCGCCCAGGACAACAAGACGCTGGATCTTCTGGCTCGGAAGGTGCTTGCCCTTTGCCGCGGCAATGTAAAGCTTTTCCCCCTGATTATGTTCCTGGTGGCCGCGGTTCTTTCCGGCATCGGTCCCGGACTGATCTCCGTTACCGCACTGGTCGCCGCTATTTCTGTGGCACTGGCAAAGCAGACCGACATCGACCCCATCCGTCTGCTCCCCTTTGGTACATTGGGCTCTTTTGCCGGTGGCCTGACCCCCATCACCCCCTCCGGCATTGTGGCTCTGAAAAAGGCTGAGGAAGCCGGTATCACCGGTATGGGCACACCTATGATGGTAAAAATGGCCATAACCTGCACAGTTTTCGCACTGGGCCTGTTCTTCATCTTCAGTTGGCACAAGGAAAAGAAGCGCGCCACAAGGGTAGGCACGCAGTCCGAAACCATCCCCGCCTTCTCCTTCAAGCAGTGGATGACACTGGGCGGCATTGTGATCGTTGCGGTTCTTGCCGGCGCTTTTGGTGTGAATGTAGGCCTTGCATCCTTTGCCATTTCTGTGATCCTTACCGTATTCCGCGCTGCCGACGAAGGTGTCGTGATCAAGAAGCTCCCCTGGAACACCCTGATTATGATCACCGGTGTTGGCATTCTGATCTCTCTGGTTACAGATTTGGGCGGTATTGAACTGCTGCGCGTGGCACTGACCAAGATTATGGGTCAGCGGACCGCTTCTGCCATTATGACCATTTTGGCAGGCGTAATGTCCTGGTTCTCCTCTGCTTCCGGCGTGGTAATGCCCACACTGATCCCCACCGTAGGCGGCATCGCTTCTTCTCTGGATGGCGTTACCGCTATGGAGCTGGCAATCGGCATTTGTGTCGGTGCCCATATGGCAGCACTGAGCCCCCTGTCCAGCTGCGGCGGCTTGATGCTCTCTGCATATTCCAGTGCCGACGGCGTAACAGCAAAGGACAGAAACCGCACCTTTGTGCATCTGCTTATTATGTCTGCATCCGGAGTGCTGTTCGCCGGTATCCTGGCCCTTTCGGGACTGTATCGCTGATATAAATATTTTTGGGAGGCGCTCAAAACCGAGCGCCTCCCATTTTTTTCATTTTTAATAATCCTCTTCGATTTCCTCTTCTTCCTCGCGGATATACAGGCTGTCGATGATCGGCTGGTTTTCTTCATCAATATTGCCGTATTCATCTACAATAACACCGTTGTAGATATCATCCAGCACATCCATACCTTCGATCACATAGCCGAACACTGCATACTTGCCGTCCATATCGGTCCGGTCCGTCCGGAGAATGGAGAATGCGGAGCTGGCACTGTCGTAATCGCCGGAGCGCACCATAGAAACAGCACCGGCAGTATGAGACAAGGGATTCTCATAGCCGTTTTCCGAAAATTCGCCAACAATGCGCCTGCTGGAATATGTGGCGCCCCCAAGATTGGGATTGCCGGCCTGAATCATAGAGCCGTCTGTGATACTGTAGACCGTCAGGAAATCATAGAAGCCGTCCTCTGCCAGATCCACAAAGTTCGCGCAGGTGACGGGTGCGGCCTCCTGATCCAGCTGGATCACCACTGTGCCGTATTCTGCAAACTCGATCTCCGCATAATAGGTCACATCGGAATCCAGCTTCGGAGGATCGTAGGGGGCAGTGGGATCCACCGTAGTCTCAGTTTCCTCTGCCTCAGATGCCTGGGTGGTCTCTGCCGTCTGCTCCGGGTCTTCCTGGCCTTCGTTAAATTTGGCTGCCCGAATAATAACTGCCGCCAAACCGATGCACACCACCGCACAGAAAACAGCAATGCTGATCTTGCGCCGCTTTGCCCGCTCTGCCTGGGGAGAGACCAGAGAACCGATGGCTTGCAGGATCTGACTGTCTGCAGAGGCAGGAAGCTTATTGTCCTCCTCCCACTGAATAAACATCTGCAAAATCGCATCGTAGTCGTTATAGTATTCCCGCCCGGAAAGATGCTGCAGCTGGCTGAAGGTATCCGGCTCAGCCTCCAATGCACTGCGGACAACGGAAGAGTCAAACTGCAGTACCTTTGCAATTCGCAATGCGCCCCAATTTCCCACAGTATGCAGCAGGAAAATCAGCCGCTGCAGGGCAGGCAGATTGGAAAGATAATATTCCGGCTCCTCCTGGAATTTACGGCTGGCCTCAAACCCTGCGGGCAATTCAAAGGACTTGTTGTAGGGCAGCTGGAAGGCCTTGGGATTTCGCTGCAGGATCGCCGCGCCACACATTTCAGCCGTCTTGCAAACTGCGGCAGCGGTAAAATCCTCCTTGCTTGTAATGGCAGAAAGCTTCACCTCGCGCCAGAGATCCCGAAACACTGTAACAGCGATCGACTCTGCCTGCTTCTGCTCCAGCAAAAGGCCATAGGCAATGGACCAGACCTTTTGCTTATTTGCCTTATAAAGGGAGAGCATTGCATTGCGCTCACCCTTTGCGGCAGCTTGAATAACAGATGACATATATGTATCTTCCTTTTTGCATAGAATTCCTTGTTATTGTACCATAAAAACGGAAAATGTCTATGGGAAATTGTAAATATTGAAAAAACGACAAGTTTCGATAAAGAAACTTGTCGTTTTCTGTGTAAGGACTATAAAAAAGATATTTTTGGCAAATTGACGTATGAATTCGAACTTTCACAATACAATGAAATCCTTGCTTGCGCAAGGATGAAATCAGCTATCGCTGATGAAATCTGCTTCGCAGATGAAATTAAATCCACCCATCCGGCGTCAAGCCGGATTTCATCCCCGTAGGGGATTTCATCGTCGAAGACGATTTCACCCACCCGTGAGGGTGGATTTAGTTAAAAATGCGACTTGTCGAAACAAGTCGCTTTTTCTGGTGCGGATGACAGGACTCGAACCTGCACGTCGAAGACAGAGGAACCTAAATCCACCGAGTCTACCAATTCCACCACATCCGCATATTTAATTAGATTATATTATATTGAGGAAACAGAGGGGCTGACGCCTAAATCCACCGAGTCTTCCTGTTGCGGTGCCCGACGAATGTCCTCGCCGACGGCGCGGCGTCGTCCCTCGTCGACCGCGGCCACTCGCTCAGGTCGCTTAATCCGCCACTGGCGGCGCTCCCATCGCTCCCCAATTCCACCACATCCGCATATTTAATTGACAGTGGACAATTGAGAATTTTCAATTGATTAGATTTACCAATTCGTGGAAAGAATCGAACCGCCAGTCACATTCTAGCGTTTGGGGAGCAACAGCACACAATTTATGCACCGTGCCGATACCGGCGCGGCGGGCGCTTTCCAGGTCACAATCCCGGTCGCCGATCATTACGGCGTTGTCACCGGTCATACCGTATTTTTCTTTCAGGTACAAAATGGCACCCGGCTCAGGCTTTGGTGCAAAGCTGGGGGAGTCCGGACAGACCACCTCCCTGAAATATCCGTCCAAGCCGTGTTTTTTCAGGTAAGCAAATGTTTCTGTGCTGATTCTGTGGGTGTAAATGTAATTATACCGCCCACTTTCACAAATCCGTTCCAGCACTTCCTTTGCCCCGGCAAAGGGGAGGGAGCGAAGCTGAGGGATAAGCTTATGGTGATAGTGAAAATAAGTTTCCTTCAGCGCTTCCCGGTCGATGCCGTACTTATCCGCATAGTGATCCCTGGCAAAGCCGATGGTATCCAGCATCAAATTCATTGCCTCCACGCCGTCGCAGTCATAGCCATATTCCTGCAAGGCACAGCGCAGAATGTCAATGATCGTTGGGTAAGTGTCGAACAGTGTGCCGTCAAAATCCCATATAAAATGGCGCACCTGAGTAAACGGGTTTTCTTTCAAATTCACGCACCTTCTTTTGCACCTGCCTATTTTATCACGGCAGATTGTGGATGTCAACGGCAGATAGTTGCAAAAACAATGGCAATTTTGTGTAATTGTTCTTGACATTCCGGCGTGATGAAAGTAAAATAGATTTGGTATAGTGTGCGCTGAGCAGGGAGGTTTCCCGCCGCGTTTCATTTTTATCTATTAACCGGCATCGGTCCGGGGATTGCGTTTTGCGCCTTGTGCGTTTATTTGTATACATTTTTTGCCTACGGCAGATAAAAGTGTGAAATTAAATATACCCATTTGGCCATAGCGCCACCCCTTTGGTGATGCCTATTCTACAAAGGAGGTGTGCACGAGAGTATGGAAATGATGACGATCATCTACATCGTTGCTTCAGCAGTGGTGGGCCTTGGTGTTGGTTTTGGAATCGGCACTTCTTACCGCAAGAAGGTAGCTGAGCGGCAGATCGGTTCTGCGGAAGCAGAGGCGACCCGTTTGATCAACGAGGCGATCCGTAACGGCGAAAGCCGCAAGAAGGAGATGCTGCTGGAAGCAAAAGATGAAATCCATAAATCCCGCGTTGAACACGACAAAGAAGTCAAAGAGCGCCGCGCCGAGCTGAGTAAGCAGGAGCGTCGGCTGCAGCAGAAGGAAGAAACCCTCGACAAGAAAACAGAAGCATTCGAGCACAAGGAAGAGGAGCTTGCCCGCCGTATGGCTGAGGTGGCTCGCGCCAAGGAAGAGGCTGAGGCTGTTAAGAAGGCTCATATGGCAACACTGGAGAAGATCTCCGGCTTGAGCCAGGAGCAGGCAAAGGTCCAGCTGCTTAAGAATGTGGAAGAGGAAATTCGTCACGAAACTGCTATGAAGATCAAAGAGATCGAGCAGGAAATGAAGGACGAGGCTGAGGAAAAGGCAAGAGAGGTCCTGTCCATCGCTATCCAGCGGTGCGCCGCAGACCACGCGGCAGAAGCAACGGTTTCCGTTGTGCCTCTGCCCAACGATGAAATGAAGGGCCGTATCATCGGCCGCGAGGGCCGGAATATCCGGACCCTGGAAACCATTACCGGTGTTGACCTGATCATCGACGACACACCGGAAGCGATCACTGTCAGCAGTTTTGACCCGGTCCGCCGTGAGGTGGCCCGTCTGGCACTGGAAAAGTTGATCGGTGATGGCCGTATCCACCCCACCCGCATTGAGGATATGGTGGAGAAGGCACGCAAGGATGTGGACCGCACCATCCGCGAGGAAGGCGAGCGCGCCTGTTACGAAACCGGCGTTCACGGTTTGAATCCGGAACTTATTAAGATCTTGGGTCGCCAGAAGTACCGTACTTCCTACGGTCAGAATGTACTCAACCACTCTATGGAGGTCGCTCATATTGCAGGCCTGATGGCTGCTGAGCTGGGCGAGGATGTGACTATGGCAAAGCGCGCAGGTCTGCTGCACGATCTTGGCAAGTCTATCGACCACGAGGTAGAGGGCAGCCATGTCCAGCTGGGCGCTGACATTGCCCGCAAGTATAAGGAAAATCCCGTCATCGTCAATGCCATCGAGGCACACCACGGTGATGTGGAGCCCAAGACGGTGATCGCCGTTCTGGTGCAGGCCGCAGATGCAGTTTCTGCCGCCCGTCCCGGTGCCCGCCGTGAAAATGTGGAAAATTACATTCGCAGACTCCAGAAGCTGGAGGAGCTGACCGGCTCCTATCCCGGTGTGGAAAAGGCGTTTGCGATCCAGGCAGGCCGTGAGGTTCGCATTATGGTCAAGCCTGAGGAGGTCACTGAGGACAATATGATCCTCTTGGCACGGGACATTGCAAAGCAGATCGAAGCGGAGCTGGAATACCCCGGCCAGATCAAGGTCAATGTCATCCGCGAGACCAAGGCAGTGGAATACGCAAAATAAGAAAATGGGGCGCGTTGCAGATTTTGCTTCTGCAACGCGTCTTTCTGTGTGTAATTTCTGTTTGTCGGCAAGCTGTTGCAGTACTGTGTTAAGACGGAAAGTTTATGTCATAGCTTGTCGGTAAATTAACCCTTGACAAAGAGAAGATCTCGTGGTATAATAGCTAAGCACTTGGGAAACCGAGTAAATATCGCGGAGTAGAGCAGTTGGTAGCTCGTCGGGCTCATAACCCGGAGGTCGTAGGTTCGAGTCCTGCCTCCGCAACCATAAAAACACCGGATTTCTTATCGAAATCCGGTGTTTTTCTAACTTTTTGAGGCGAATTAAATATCTCAAACTTCGTTTGACACCAATTTTGACACCAACGCCGGGTCAGGATTGGTGTTTTTAATTTGCTTTGTTTACCACTGTTTTCCAACATCATACCGGGACGGTTGGTGGGAGTGTGAATAGAAATACTGTTGAATTACTGTCACATTTTGGTATAATGAATATATATAACTATGGGGGAGCATCGAAATGAGAGAATATAGAGAGCATTTTGTTGCCTTTTTGGATGTTTTAGGATTCAAGGCATTTATTGACCACGAAGAATGTGAAACAATTTATAAGATTTTTGAGACTATTCATGCCAGATCTAAGGGCGCAATGAATTACAATGGTGTTCAAATTCAGGCATTTGAGAGGATTCAGCATAAGATTCTATCTGATAGTGTCATTATTTTTATTGACGCAGAAATAGAGGATTCATTTCCTGCATTGCTCACGATATGCACTCAACTTCAGAGAGTATTAGCAAATAGAGAAGATCCGATTCTCCTCAGGGGAGGAATAGCAAAAGGCTCCCTATATTATGAGGATGATATTATTTATGGTCAAGGTTTAACCAAAGCATACTTGCTTGAATGTAATCTAGCTAAATATCCCCGTGTGATTTTTACCGGTGAGACATTAGAAGCAGGGCAAAAAACAACCAAGTATATGTTCCCAGCTGTGGAGCGTTGGGGCGGGGACTTTGTTAAAGATAAGGATGGCTTATATTTTATTGATTATTTACCTGGCAGATATTACAGCACATTGGAAGAAATGAAAGCCTATGGAGATAGACTGATTCATAAGTGTGAGATTATGCTAAATAGGTTGACTGATGCATCATTACGTGAGAAGTATCTTTGGTTACGCAACCAGATTGATGAATCGATATCTCATATGTCTCAGTTAAAGGAACTATATAACCAAGAGGCAGAGGCAGAAATGGAAAAAGAAATAGAACTGTATAATGCTCGGTTTAGTGTTTACGAGGAGTAAGAAGGGTGACCTATGTTTTCTCCCTTAACAGAATACATATATCAATAATGATATAACTAAAGATGGAGGGGACGATTTGCTTTGTTTACTGAAATATATAAATTAATAGACGAAAGAAAATATTATGATGCTGTTACGGCACTATTGCCTCTTTATAAGGATGGAAACACCGAGACTGCTGCACGTGCTGGCTATCTCTTGGGTTATATTCATACACGCTATGATTATGAGCAAAAGAATGCTGGACAAGCAAAACGATATTTAAGAGAGAATATATATGGGGATCATCCGCAGCCATATGCATTTGTGTTGTATTCCAGAATTGAGGATGATCATAATATAGCACTAAATCATCTTGAAAGAGGATTAAAACGATTTCCCAAGGATGTGCGTATCTTAGAGGAACTGTTAGCAAAGTCGCCAGACAAAGATGCGATTGTTGCGGTAATCAAAGATAGTGGACTAAATAATCCAGATCTTATGGGAAGAGTCATATCCTATCTTGTGAAAGAAAACCAATGGGATGGTATAAGCGTTTTTTTATTCAGGATTGAAAGTACGGGAGATGTTGAAGAGAATGATCAGCTTTACTTGGATTTGATTAGAGGATATGTGCACATTTTTCAAAAAAATCCAGATTATAAAAAAGCACAAGAAACGCTGGAAAAGGTGATATCCAGAGATATTGACAATCAACTTGCTTATGCTCATTATTTGGGCTTAATCTATTCTCTTATTAAGCAAGGAGAAATTATTAAAGCAAGGGGATATTTTGATAGGCTCCCAGTTAATAATTCTATTATGGATCTCGACGAACGGCCATATCCTTTTTGCCTATGGATTGACTTTGTTGCAGAGTATAAGATCATTTTTGATTGTTTGGTCAGTACATTTGCTCAAGATAGCGAACGAAAACAAAAGGCTCGTGTTCTTTATGCACTATATTTATATCACCCGTCAGAGTGCTTTGATATCTGCCGTTATCAAAAGACAGATGCTACAGTGTTGGCGCGCTATATAAAGACAGAATTTAATCCAAAAGTTGCTGCAGCTCTTTACAATATGCGTTGCCATTTTAAGCAATACAAAGAAGCCTATGAAGTTTTATGGCAATTCCTTAAAGCGTATGAGAATTTAGAAGATAATTGGGTGTTTTTTAGCGAGATAATCAACTCGGCAGATGAAGCATGCATTCAAATGCTGGTAGAGCAAACTGTCATACACCTGCAGGAAGATGACTATGATCAAAATCTTTTCGTTGATGAGATATTTGCTGACTTGATCAAAGAACTTCATGAGTTTAAAATGTATTCGGATATTCGCAAAGTTGCAGAGTTTGTTTCAGATGAGGAAATAATTAGATCTGGTTGTACATTTAGTTGTGCCTATGCATTTGGAGATGTATCAGATGATAGAGCTACTGCGTTATATGAGAAACTGGTAGAGAGGGAACCTGACAATTCTGCAGCTATAAACAACTTGGGTGTGAGGTATCGCGAACAAGGGGCTTTATATAAAGCGTTGCTTTGTTATGAAAAAGCAAACAAGCTTGCTCCTCAAGAAGAACTATACAAAGACAATCTTAAAAAAGTCAAAAATGGTATTCGAGAACAGATGCAAGAAGAAATTGAGAGGGTTTCTGAAAATATATCTTTGGAGGCACTTCGTGGGATAGGTTATACGATTGACCTTTGCAAGCGAATATACTCTATTGATGATGTTGAACTGCGGGAAATTATACAACGCGATTTACGTGAATGTGCAATTGCTGTGGTTGCAGAGCAAGACAAGCTAGCAACAATTATGTGTGGTAGCATTGCTGAAGCACTATTGTTACATCAAGTTAACAAGAAAGGCGTTACAAAATATGATGTAAGCGCTGTTAGTCGACGCCGAGACGCTCCGGCTTGCCCTGTTTCTGAAATGGTTCTTAATGAATTATTATATGTTGCATTGAAGGAAAACATTTTAGATAAATCTGAACATAACTTGGGGCATTACTTAAAAGACTACAGAAACATGATCCATCCAGCCAGAGAAATCCGAGCCAAAGAAAATGTGACTCACGAAAATGTAGGAACCATGTGGTCAGTACTGGTAAGATTAATCTCGGCTCTATTTCTGGACTAATAGTAAACCAATAATCCCGTCACATTGTGGTTGATGTACACAATGTGACGGGATGTGTTTTATCTTAGTTCCAACATGAGATGTGCACCGTATTGGAGACC
>JAZNDF010000190.1:0-5713 GCA_045587925.1 Faecousia sp. | reverse complement strand
ATAAGGAGACATTTGTACGGTTACCTTGTCACCGGTCAAGATCTTGATAAAGTTCATACGGAGCTTGCCGGAAATGTTTGCCAGAATGGTGTGTCCATTGCCGATATCTACCTTGAACATAGCATTCGGCAGTGCATCGGTTACGATGCCCTCAATCTCGATTACGTCGTCTTTTGCCAAAGTTCATTAACCTCCAGCTTATTCCTTAAATAAGCCAAGTCTCTTCGTAATTCGCTGTTGAGCACCTTGTCGCCGTTTCTTAGCTTCTGGGCGACTCTGGTGTCAGAGCGAAGGACCTTATTGGTGTGCTTGCGTTTCTTACGTTTGGGTTTTTCAATCGTTCGGTCTTTTCCGTTTGCCAGGGTGAGCCAGACATCATCTGCTTCAAGCACATAAAACAGCTGACCGCTATCTCGACCTGCAGTGGAAACGACCACATCTGCAATTGTTAAATCCGGTAAATCAGGGTCCATAATCAAAGTCCTTCGGCGACGGTGAGTATTTCCGGCTCCCCGTCGGTGATGAGTACAGTATTTTCATAGTGTGCAGAGAGCTTGCCGTCGGCAGTGACCGTGGTCCAGCCGTCTTTGAGAATGCGGACATCATAAGTGCCTGCGTTCACCATCGGCTCAATTGCCAGTGTCATACCGGGCAGTAGCCTCGGCCCACGACCGGGAGCACCGAAATTCGGAACCTCCGGCTCCTCGTGTAGCTGTGCGCCAACGCCGTGACCTACGAAGGAGCGCACAACTGAAAAACCGTTTTCCTCCACATGCTTTTGTATGGCGTGGGAGATATCGGATACTCGGTATCCGCGTTTTGCAAAGCGAGCGCCTTCAAAGAAGCTCTGCTTTGTAACATCGATAAGTCTTTGTGCCTGGACACTTACCGTGCCGCAGGGAAAAGTAGCTGCGCAATCTCCGTGGAAGCCTTTGTAGTAAGCACCTACATCCACCGATACGATATCCCCGTCCTTAAGCACATAGCCGCCGGGAATGCCGTGGATCACTGTGGAATTGACACTGATACAAGTGCTTCCGGGAAAGCCGTGATAACCCAGGAACGACGGTTTTGCGCCCTGTGCCACGATAAACTCGCGAACGGCCTTATCAATCTCCTTTGTGGATACGCCCGGTCTTACCATTTCCCCTGCCAAAGCACGGGCTGCCGCGGTAATTTTACAGGCCTTACGCATACACAAAAGCTCTTGCTCATTTTTGATTGCGATCATTTACTCTGCTCCCAAAGCACGCAGGATGTCTTTGTTTGCATCTTTAATGGGCTGATTGCCTTCCACAAGGCGAAGCTTGCCTTGCTTTTTGTAATAGTCCTTCAGGATCTCTGTGGATGCGTGGTAGACCTCCAGACGGTGACGGACCGTTTCCGGTGCGTCGTCCTTACGGATAGCCACTTCGCTCCCGCACAGGTCGCAGATGCCCTCCTGCTTTGTGGGATTTGCGACGATGTGATAGCTGGCGCCACACTTGGTGCACACCCGCCGGCCGGTCATACGGCCCTCGATCACAGCATCGTCAATCTCTATGGAAACCACATAGTCGATGCGAACGCCCTTTGCATCCAAAGCCTCTGCCTGGGCCAGGGTGCGGGGCACCCCGTCCAGGATAAAGCCATTTGCACAGTCGGGCTGTTTCACCCGGTCTGCTACGATGGAAAGGATCACATCGTCCGGAACCAAAGAACCGGAATCCATATAGGTTTTCACTTGTTTTCCCAGCTCAGAACCGTTGGCCATAGCCTCTCTGAGCATATTTCCAGTGGAAATAGAGGGAATGTGCAGCTGCTCGATGAGCAGTTCTGCCTGGGTTCCTTTACCGGCGCCAGGTGCGCCCAACAGGATCAGATTCATTCGGGATGCCTCCGATCTTAGTCCAGGAAGCCCTTATAGTGCCGCATCAGCATCTGTGCCTCCAGTGCCTTCACCGTCTCAAGGGCAACGCCCACAACGATGATGACGGAAGTACCGCCGATGGACAGGTTCATCATATTTGCCTTTGCCATAATGTTACCGCCAATGATGGGCAGCAGAGCCACGATAGCCAGATATACAGCACCGAAGACAACGATCTTGTTGATCACCTTCTTGATGAACTCGGAAGTGGGTCTGCCCGGACGGAAGCCGGGGATGAAGCCACCGTTGTTCTTCAGGTTGTTGCCGATCTCCACGGGATCATACTGAATGGTGGAGTAGAACCAGCTGAAGAAGAAGATCATCAGACCGTATACGATCGCATAGGGCCAGCTCTGTGCGCTCCACAGGTTTTTGTACCACCAGTGTGTTTCGTCGGCTCTGCCGATGAAGGTGCAGATGGTAGCAGGCAGGGAGCAAATGGACTGTGCGAAGATAACGGGCATAACACCGCTCATTGCCACCTTGATGGGCAGGTTGGTGTTCTGACCGCCGTAGACCTTACGGCCCACAACGCGCTTAGCGTACTGGATGGGGATGCGACGCTCTGCGTCATTGATGAACACAATGAACACGACCAGCAGCAACATTACAACAGCAATGATGCATGCGACCCACCACTTCAGACCCAGAAGGGTGCTCAGTGCACTGGGCATACCGGAGATGATATTTGCAAACAGGATCATAGAGATGCCGTTGCCGATACCGAACTCGGAGATCTGCTCACCGAGCCACATAACGATGGAAGAACCGGCGGTAAATGCCAGGATGATCACAACAGCGGCCATAAAGCCCTCGTTGGTGATAATGGCAGTACCCATAGTTGCTTCGTAGTTGCGCAGCATCGTGTAGTAGGCGAAGCCAAGCAGCAGACCCAGTGCCACAGTGGTGTAGCGGGTAATGCGCTCGATCTTCTTCTTGCCTTCCTCGCCGCCTTCCTTCGCCAGACGCTCCAGGGAGGGAATGGCAACGGTCAGCAGCTGGATGATGATGGATGCATTGATATAGGGCTGAATGGCAAGTGCCAGCACAGATGCCGTAGAGAAGGCAGAGCCGGACATTGCATCATAAAGACCCAGGATCGTTCCGGACAGAGACATATCAAAGTACTCTGTCAGGATATCCACATCGATAAAGGGAACAGGGATGGCGTTGCCAATTCTGTAAGCAAGCAGCACCAACAGGGTGAACATCAGCTTCTTACGAAGGTCTGCAATACGCCATGCGTTTGCCAGTGTCTTAAACACTTACACCACCTCGGCCTTTCCGCCTGCCTGCTCGATTTTTTCCTTTGCAGACTCAGAGAAAGCCGCTGCCTTAACAGTGATCTTCTTGGTCAGGCTGCCGTTAGACAGGACCTTCAGACCATAAGGACAATCGTGGATGATACCCTTTTCAATCAGAGCTGCTGCATCAACAACAGCACCGTCCTCAAAGCGGTTCAGAACAGCCACATTGATGGCAGTCAGGGGCTTTGCATAGATATTGTTAAAGCCGCGCTTGGGGATACGACGGGTCAGAGGCATCTGACCGCCTTCAAAGCCGATACGGGTCTTGCCGCCGGAACGGGCGTGCTGACCCTTATGACCACGGCCACCGGTCTTACCGTTGCCGGTACCGACGCCACGGCCCTTGCGCTTGGCTACCTGAGTGGAGCCAGCGACAGGAGCAAGTTCATGAAGCTTCATTCTTGTCTCCTCCTTATTCTACTTCTGTAACGCGCAGCATAAAGCCGATCTTAGCGATCTTGCCGCGGGTCTGGGTGTTATCCGGCTGAATGGTGACCTGGCCGATCTTCCGCAGGCCCAGGGAGTGGGCTGTGGCGATCTGCTTTTCCAGACGGCCGTTCAGGCTCTTAACAAGCTCAATTTTCAAATTTGCCATTGTTAATTGCCCTCCTTGTTAGATGATTTCTTCTACGCTCTTGCCCCGGATCGCAGCAACCTGCTCGGGAGAACGCAGGGACTTAAGACCCTCCATAGCAGCCTTGACCACGTTCTGGGGGTTGTTGGAACGCAAGCATCTTGCAGTGATGTTCTTAATACCAACAGCCTCAACCACAGCACGGACAGCGCCGCCGGCGATGATACCGGTACCCTGAGGAGCGGGTCTCATCAGCACCTTACCGGCGCCGTAGATACCAGTTACCTCGTGGGGGATGGTGTCACCGGCCAGAGAGATCTTGACCATATTCTTCTTAGCATCCGCGATGCCCTTGAGAATTGCTTCAGAAACTTCGGCAGCCTTACCCAGGCCATAGCCGACAGTACCCTTGCCGTCGCCAACGACGACCAAAGCGGAGAACTTCATGACGCGGCCGCCCTTAACGGTCTTGGAGACGCGGTTCAGGTAAACGACCTTCTCAATAAGCTCAGGAGCTTCGTTGTTAGAAGTCTTATTGTAAGCCATTTCTTTTCCTCCTTACCTTAGAACTTGAGTCCGCCTTCGCGTGCGCCATCAGCCAGGGCAGCCACGCGGCCGTGATAGATGTAGCCGCTGCGGTCGAATACGACCACTTCAATACCCTTTGCCTTTGCACGCTCAGCCAGGACCAGGCCAACCTTCTTGGCAGCTTCCATATTGCCGGTTGCGCCCTCAAATTCCTTTTCCAGTGTGTTTGCAGCAGCCAGAGTTACGCCGTTGACATCATCGATGAGCTGAGCATAAATGTTTGCATTGCTGCGGAACACATTCAGGCGGGGACACTCAGGGGTGCCGGAGATCTTGCCACGCACGCGAACGTGACGGTGCTTACGCATAGCGTTCTTATTTACATTACTAACCATTTCAGCACACCTCCATTACTTCTTGCCGCCGGCCTTACCAACCTTACGGCGGATGACCTCGTCGACATACTTGATACCCTTGCCCTTGTAGGGTTCGGGGGGACGCTTACCACGAACTTCAGCGGCAAACTGGCCAACGACCTGCTTGTCGATGCCGTGGATGATGATCTTGTTGGGGGAAGGTACTTCAACAGTGATGCCGGGGATCTCGTCCATAATGACTTCGTGAGAGTAGCCCAGACGCATAACCAGCTGATTGCCCTTCTTCTCAGCACGGTAGCCAACACCGTTGACATCCAGCTCCTTCTTGTAACCCTGGTTAACACCCTCGATCATATTGTTCAGCAGGGTGCGGGTCAGACCGTGCAGGCTCTTGTGCAGATGCTCCTCATCGGGGCGCTCAACAGTCAGAACATTGCCGTCGACCTTCAGGATCATATCGGGATGGAAGGTGTAGCTCAGGGAGCCCTTGGGTCCCTTAACAGTAACAGCATTGCCTGCAGCAACATCCACTGTTACATTTGCCGGGATGATAACCGGCTTCTTACCAATTCTAGACATTCCGCTTTCCTCCTTACCAAACGAAGGCCAGGACTTCGCCGCCAATGTGCAGCTTGCGAGCCTTCTTATCGGTCATAACACCCTGGGAAGTGGAAACGATGGCGATACCCAGGCCCTTGAGGACGCGGGGCATTTCGTCGGCGCCGGCATACACGCGCAGGCCGGGCTTGGAAACACGGCGCAGACCGGAGATGACCTGTTCCTTCTTTGCCAGATACTTCAGGGTGATGTGGATGATGCCCTGGTTGCCATTGTCCACGATGGAGTAGGACTTGATGTAGCCCTCGTCCAGCAGGATCTGAGCAATGGCCTTCTTCAGGTTGGAAGCAGGAACATCCACAGTTTCGTGCTTTGCAGAGTTTGCGTTCCGGATACGGGTCAGCATATCTGCTACGGGATCGGTGATTTGCATGTTAATATCCTCCTTTTAGAAGTTACG
>JAZNDF010000189.1:0-20285 GCA_045587925.1 Faecousia sp. | reverse complement strand
AAAATGCGCAAAATCTACGGTAGAATATGTAGGGGCGATTATTAATCGCCCGCGGGCGGTCAATGACCGCCCCTACATCCGCAGGATGTAGACAATTGCATAGTTTTAGGGCGCATTGCAGTATTTTGCAACGCGCCCTTTGCAAAAGGTGCCGTTTACAGAAAGACACCGCAGTATTCGTGGATATACCCGCCGTCCAGATACAGCTTTTTCAGGCTGCGCTGTAGACTGGTATTTTCCGGAAGGTCTTCCAGATTTTCCGGTTTTCCGCCAAAGACAAAGGAGAATACAAACTGTCCCTTGCTTTTACAGGGGAAAAGTGCGTAATCTCCCTGAAAGGACAAAATACTGGAGCCTGGCTTTAAGTGATCCTGCAGCTGGGGAGAGAGCAGCCAGGTATGGGAGTAAAATCCCTTATAGGTAAGATCCGGATAGCACTGTGCGAAAATTTCCCGCGCCCGCCGGTAAGAGGCCAACACCAAATCGTGATCCAGATTTCCACCGAACGGAATGTGTACGCAGATCACCGGATCGTCCTGATCCAGACAGCATTTCCATTCGCCGCTGTCAAGCGCGATCTTCTCCGGGGAGATCACACCGTTATAGACAGGATGACCTGTGATCTGATCGGGACCGGTTTGAATGTCTGCAAAAAAGCTGCCCGCTTTGTCTGTCAGTCCTGCAGAGTCTAAAATACCACCGGAAGAATGCACCCACACGTTGTTGGCAAGAAAAATCTGCTTACCACTGGCGTTTTCATACAGACAGGCTTCTCTGGGAGCGCGGTCCCGGAAAAAGTCGAATTTTAAATTGCCTATGATCAGCAACCGGTTGTGAATCAGCCACCGCATCCAGTTTAGCCGCCCCTGATCAAAGCCGGGTCTGCCGGTATATTTTTTTCGCAGCTCCAAGCAGAAATCATATTCCTTCATTGTGCCTGCGATCACATCCTCCGGAACGCCCCGCCGGCGCAAATGGGCAACACTTTCCCCAATTGTGGGCAGTGCCGCAAACAGATGAAGAAAGCTCTTTCCGGGGAAATCCGCCGCAGGCGGTGTGTAGCTGCTGGCATCATAATTGTCTAAATCTAAGATCCACTTTTCCAGAATACAGATCAAAAGCCTTGCGGCAGTATTTTCCTGCAGCTGCACAGCCGCTTCTGTGATCTGATCTATGTAAGGAAGCATTGCCCCGCTTGCGGTAAGGACCTCCCGGATATAGGACCGGGAAAGAATGTGGGAAGAACGGTCAGAAAAAGTGTCCTTGACCGTTTCATAAATCTCCGTAAAGGATGGGGGGATGGAAGCCATCCCCAAAGCATCCTGCATTTGCTGTAAAGTCATTTTTCTCCTTATAGATGCAGTACCCGGTCTTTGATCTCCTGGGTTCTGCCCTGGTTCCAGAACTGGGAGCCGATGTAGCCGCAGGTGCGGCGGGCAACATTCATCTTGCTCTGGTCGGTGTTGCCGCACTGGGGGCAGACCCAGATCAGCTTGCCGTCCTCCTCCTGAATTTCGATCTCACCGTCAAAGCCGCAAGCCTGACAGTAGTCGCTCTTGGTGTTCAGCTCTGCGTACATAATGTTGTCGTAAATGAACTTCATCACTTCCAGAACCGCATCGATATTCTGCTGCATATTGGGAACTTCCACATAGCTGATGGCACCGCCGGGGGAGAGCTGCTGGAAGTCTGCTTCAAATTTCAGCTTGGTGAAGGCATCGATCTCCTCGGTCACGTGTACGTGATAGGAGTTTGTAATATAGCTCTTATCGGTAATACCGGGGATCATACCGAAACGGTTTTGCAGACACTTTGCGAACTTATAGGTGGTGGACTCCAGAGGTGTGCCGTACAGGGAGAAGTGGATGTTGTGCTTTGCCTTCCATTTTGCACAGGCGTCGTTCATATGCTGCATTACCTGCAGGGCAAAGGGTTTTGCACTTTCGTCTGTATGGCTGTGCCCGGTCATATACTTGACGCACTCGTAAAGGCCGGCGTAGCCCAGGGAGATGGTGGAGTAGCCGCCGTACAGGAGCTTATCGATGGGCTCGCCCTTGGGCAGTCTTGCCAGCGCGCCGTACTGCCACAAAATAGGCGCCGCATCGGAAAGGGTGCCCTTCAGCCGTTCGTGACGGCACCAAAGTGCCCGATAGCACAGCTCCAGCCGCTCGTCAAAGATCTGCCAGAATTTGTCCATATCCTTGCCGGAGGACAGTGCCACATCCACAAGGTTAATGGTAACAACGCCCTGATTGAACCGACCGTAATACTTGGGCTTTCCGTTTTCGTCCACATAAGGGGTCAGGAAGGAACGGCAGCCCATACAGGTATAGCAGTGACCTTCGCCGTTCTGGTCGATCTTCAGCTCCAGCATTTTCTTTTCGCTGATATAATCGGGAACCATCCGCTTGGCAGTGCACTGGGCGGCAAGGCGGGTCAGATACCAGTAGGGAGAATCCTCGGTGATGTTATCCTCCTCCAGCACATAGATCAGCTTGGGGAAGGCAGGGGTGATCCACACGCCCTTTTCGTTTTTCACACCCTGATGGCGCTGACGGAGCATTTCTTCAATGATCAGGGCAAGGTCCTTCTTTTCCTGCTCGTTTCTTGCTTCGTTCAGGTACATAAATACCGTGATGAAGGGGGCCTGTCCGTTGGTGGTCATCAGAGTCACCACCTGATACTGGATGGTCTGCACACCGCGGCTGATCTCCTCGTGGAGCCGTTCCTCCACCACCTTGGAGATGCCTTCCTCGGAAGGCTCAATGCCCAGCAGCTTCATTTCCTCCAGCACATTTTTGCGGATGCGCTCCCGGCTGATCTGCACAAAGGGGGCAAGGTGGGTCAGGCTGATGGACTGACCGCCGTACTGGTTGGATGCCACCTGGGCAATGATCTGGGTGGCAATGTTGCAGGCGGTGGAGAAGCTGTGGGGCTTTTCGATCAGAGTGCCGGAAATGACTGTGCCGTTTTGCAGCATATCCTCCAGGTTCACCAGGTCACAGTTGTGCATATGCTGGGCATAGTAGTCTGAATCGTGGAAGTGGATAATGCCTGCATTATGGGCATCCACAATATCCTTGGGCAGTAAAATGCGGCTGGTAATGTCCTTGCTCACTTCGCCTGCCATATAGTCCCGCTGGACCGCATTGATGGTGGGGTTCTTGTTGGCATTCTCCTGCTTGACCTCCTCGTTGTTGCACTCGATCAGGCTGAGAATGCGGTCGTCCGTGGTGTTGGACTGACGGAGCAGACTGCGGGTGTAGCGGTAGGTGATGTAAGACTTGGCAACCTCAAACGCACCGTGGGCCATAATGGATTTTTCCACCAGGTCCTGAATTTCCTCCACAGAGGGACTGCGGCCCAGTTCCTCACAGGCGATCTGCACACTTTCTGCGATCCGCTTGATCTGCAGAGGGGTCATCCGCTCGGCTTCTTCTACCGCGTTGTTTGCTTTTGTAAGGGCGGTTTCGATCTTTTGAATGTCAAAAACCACCTCAGCACCGTTTCTTTTGATGATCTTCATATAAAAACTCCTTTCGGGGAAAATGTCGTGTACCACATATTATACTACATATTGTGGCTTTTGCAAGAGCTAAAACACAAAATAGGGGAATTTTTATAAATTTCTTTTGACAAGCGGGAAATTGTGTTATATAATCCCGCAATAACGCGATAAAGGAGTAATGATAGTGGAAAAGCAATTGTTCGGCTGTTTGCCCGATGGCAGGCAGGCTTATTTATATACGATAAAAAATGGCAATATGACAGCCTGCGTTACGGATTTTGGTGCGACCCTGGTACGGCTTTATGTACCGGACCGGGACGGAACCCTTGACGATGTGATTTTAGGCTATGAGGATGTAAACGGCTACCGGTCAAATTCCGGCTATCTGGGCGCCACTGTGGGACGCAATGCAAACAGGATCGGCAATGCTTGCTTTTGGTTGGATGGGGGACGGATCACTCTGGATCCCAATGACAACGGCAATAATCTGCACAGTGGCGAAAATAGCTTTGCCTATCGGTTCTGGCAGGTGGAGGAGCATACAGAAAATGCCATTACCTTCCGCATTGACAGCCCCAACGGTGACCAGGGCTTCCCCGGCAACGCACAGGTGCGGGTAAGCTATTGCCTGGAGACCGGGGATACACTGTGCATTCGTTATGATGGGGTTTGTGATCAGGATACGGTTTTTAATATGACCAACCACACCTATTTTAATTTGGCGGGCCACACCCGGACGGAAAAGGCAATGCAGCAGTATCTGACACTTCCGGCACGGATTTTTACCCCGGCAGATGAAAGGTCTATCCCCACCGGTCAGACCCGGCAGGTTGCAGGCACGCCTATGGATTTTCGCGCTCCTGCCCAAATCGGAAGCCGGATCGAAACGGATTATGATGCGTTGAACCTGCAGGGCGGATACGATCATAATTTTGAAGTGTTTACCCAGCCCTGCGCTATTTTGGAGGATAAAACCTCCGGACGGACGATGGCAGTGGAAACGGATTGCCCCGGCGTGCAGTTCTATTCCGGCAATTACCTGTATGGACAGAAGGGCAAGGACGGGGTGTGCTATCATAAGCGCAGTGGCATTTGCCTGGAAACCCAGTTTTGGCCGGATTCAGTGAATAAACCCCATTGGAAGCAGCCTGTTGTAAAAGCAGGGGAGCGCTACCGCAGCACAACAAAATATATCTTTAGGTGAAAGGCTTTACCGCCAATGTCATTAAGTTAGTGTCTTTGCGAAACCAGTCCGCAGACTGGTTGTGGCAAACTCCAGTGTATCGATACCCCGGAGATTCCCACAACCGGTGTGCGCACCGGTCTCGTAATGACATATTCGTTAACTTAATGACATTGGGCTTTACCGCCTTTCACTTTTTTTATATGGGTGCATAAACTGTCCTATAAGCGCATTGCTTATTCCCAAAATTCTATCGGGAGGTATTAAAATGTCTGAGTGTTGTCAGGGGAGTGTTCGCTGCAGCTGTGAAGACCTGCAGGAAGCACTGTCCATCCACACCCGAAAAATCACAGACAGCTGCCGGGACAAGGACTGCATTGAGGATCTGCGTGTTTATTTAACAGCCGGTTCCCAGGCACTTCTGGAGAAAAGCTCCGGCGCAAAGGTCCGCTGTGCGGAGCTGATATATACCTATGTAGATGTGGACCCTGTGGCATTTGACCGCAACCATTACTGCATTGATGCAACCTTCTATTACCGCATTATTGCCGATGCGGTGATCGGATGCTCCCGCCCTGCGACCTTGTACGGCGTGGCGGTGTTCTCCAAGCGGGCAGTTTTGTGCGGTGAGGAGAGCAGAGCCCACATTTTCACCAGCAATACAAGACTGGACGGTCCGGACGGTCCTACCCGCGTCAGCGCAAACCTGCCCACCGCCGTGGTGGAGGTGCTGGATCCGATGGTGCTCAGCTCCAAGGTGCGGGAGCAGTGTCACTGCCACTGCAAGGAAAATTCTGTTGTACAAATCCCGGAGGGCATTTGCCGGACATTCGATGAAGAACTGGCGCTTTCCAATGATGGGCGGGGCCTGTTTGTAACTCTGGGGCAGTTCTCGGTCATCCGTCTGGAACGGGATGCCCAGCTGGTGGTTCCGGTGCTGGATTACAGTATTCCCACCAAGGAATGTTGTGATGCACCCGGCTGTGCAGAAGATCCCTGCGAGGTATTCTCCCGCATTCCGTTCCCGGTAAGGCAGTTCGCGCCCCGCGGCTGTGACTGCCCCCAGGATAACTCCTGCGACCAATAACGCGTTTGTTTAACATTATAGGTCAATTCGGTTAGCAGGAATGCAACAAAAAAGACCGTGCTGCAGTTTTTGCAACACGGTCTTTTACATATTTACACTTAGCCGCGCATCAGCCGTCTGCGGGCGATGTTGATCGGACCTTCCGACATATGGTTGATCCAGCTCAGGCTCTTACCACAGCCGTATGCCACACAGCATTCCGGATCGTCAGCCAATGTACAGGCAATACCGGTCCGTTCGCTCAGAAGCAGGTCCATACCCCAGATCTGGCTGGCGCCGCCGGTGAGGGTAATGCCGTTTTCGGAAATGTCAGCGGCCAGCTCCGGAGAGGTATCTTCCAGCACAGATTGCACTTCATCGGCAAGCTGGCGGGCGGGACGCTGCAGGACCTGGAAGATCTCAGAGGACAGCAGCTGAATTTCTCTGGGCATACCGGTTTTGACCTCCCGGCCCTTGACGATCATAGAAAGATCCTCGCTTCTGGGATAAACACAACCGATCTGGATCTTGATTTCCTCGGCAGTGACCTGACCGATGATCATACCGTATTTACGGCGCATATGGCGGATGATCGCATCGTCAAAATAAATGCCGGCGATTTTGATAGAGGAGGAGATGGCCACATTGTTCATAGAAAGCACGGCAATATCGGTGGTACCGCCGCCAATATCGACCACCATATGTCCGTTGGGACTGCTGATGTCCAGATTTGCACCCAGTGCGGCGGCAAGGGGCTCCTCGATCAGGTACACACGACGGGCGCCGGCTTCGATTGCCGCATTGATCACCGTGCGTTCCTCCACCTCTGTAACGCCGCTGGGAACGGCTATGACCACTCTGGGCTTCGGCGTGAACAAGGAAGCCTTGGTAGCAGAGCGGAACAGGGTCTGAAGCATTTTCACGGTCATTTCGTGATCGGAAACAACGCCCTCCTTCAGCGGATGCATAGCCACCACATTTCCGGGTGTCCTGCCCAGCATATTCCGGGCGGCCGCACCTACCTGCAGAATTTTGCCGGTATTTTTGTCCACCGCAACCACCGAGGGTTCCCGGATGACGATGCCGTTGTTGTCCGAATAAATCAAAACATTGGAGGTACCCAGGTCTACGCCCAGGTCATTTGAAAACAGTTGCATAGTATCACCTACTCATTTCGTTATAGCTGTATGGCTGTGCGCCGCAACGGCCAGCACTGCCAGATTTACTTCCATTGCACCGGCGGTCAGCAAAACTCTGGAGCATTCGCTGGCTGTTGCACCGGTGGTGATCACATCATCTAAAAGGAGCACCCGCTTACCGGCAAATTGGGCGGTATTTACCGCCCGATAGGCACCCAGAACATTTGCCCGCCGGCGGGCGGCATCCCCGATGCCGGATTGGGGAGGGGTATTGCGGATTTTCTTCAGAGTACGGACGCACTTACATCCCAGTTCCTGACCCAAGGCCTCTGCAAGGAGCTGTCCCTGATCGTATCCCCGACGCAGTCGCCGCAGGAAACCCACAGGCACCCAGGTCAGCACATCAAAGCTGTCAAAGCCGTCCTTTTCCAGCTTGATCGCAAGCATCCGGGCATAAGCGGCGGCATAGCCCCGCTTGTTTGAAAACTTAAAACGAAGGATGCTGTTTCGCACATTATCCTTATAATACCACAGACCGGTCCAATGCGCAACAAAAGAAGGCTTAAATTTTATTTTTGTGAAATTTTGCACATTGCTTCGGCAATCGTGACAAAGATCTGTCTGGGACTTGGCAAGCAAATTTCCGCATAAAACACATTTGGGCGGGAATAAAAAGCGCATAATACGGTCAATCATTGCAGACCCTTTCTTGCAAACGCAGTTTCAGACCTGTGTACCGGCGGCTGGTTTTGGCATTTTGCGTCATAGCGGCAACGGTCTCCTGACGGCCGTTGATCACAAGCAATTCCTTTGCCCTTGTGATCGCGGTGTAAAGTACACTGCGGTTTAACAGATAGGCAGAACCGCCCCAGGCGGCAAGCACCACCGCACGGTATTCACTGCCCTGACTTTTGTGGACTGTTATGGCATAGGCCAGCTCCAGCTCGTTTAATTGGGTGAAATCATAGTCTGCCTGCCGGTCGTCAAAGACAATGCGCATTACTTCCATATCCGGATCTATCTTCTCTACGATGCCGATGTCTCCGTTGAAAATACCGGTGCCCACGGCACTTGCATCAGTCTTTGTCCAGAGAATGTCATAGTTGTTGCGGATCTGCATTACCCGATCTCCCTCCCGGAAGATCATATCCCCGAAGGGGCGCTCCCGTTTTCCCGGAGCGGGCGGGTTCAGGCTTGCCTGTAAAAGCCGGTTCAAATTCACCGTACCGGCACTGCCCCGCTTTGTGGGGGACAGGACCTGGATCTGATTGGCATCAATACCCATATTTTGCGGAAGCCGGGTGGTGCAAAGACTGACGATGGTTTGGGCGATGCCGTCTTCCGATCTGGCGGGCAGGAAGAAGAAATCGCTTTTCACATTCTTCAGCTCCGGCATTTCACCGCTGTTGACCCGGTGGGCATTCATAACGATCAGACTTTCCTGCGCCTGACGGAAGATTTCCGTTAAGCGGGCGGCGGGGATCGCTTGGGAGCGCAGTATATCGCTGAAGGGGAAGCCCGGTCCTACCGGCGGCAATTGGTCCGGATCGCCCACCAATATTAAGCGGGTACGGGGCAAAATCGCCTGCAAAAGGCTTCCGAACAGCTGAACATCCACCATAGACATTTCGTCCACGATCAGCGCGTCTGTCTTAAGGGGGTCAGAGTCATCTTTGGAAAAGAAAAGCTTGCCGGTGTGCGGGTCGATGCCTGCACCCAACAGCCGGTGGATGGTGGATGCGTCCCGACCGGTCACTTCCGTGAGCCGTTTGGATGCACGACCGGTGGGCGCGGCCAGCAGGCACTTAAGTCCCATCTGATCGTAAAGGGAAAGAATACCTTTGACAAGGGTGGTTTTGCCTGTGCCCGGTCCGCCGGTGATCACCAGAAGCCCGGCGGTGGCGGCCGCCTGCATAGCCTGTTCCTGCTGGGCAGAATAAGTAACGCCGCTGTCTGCGGCGGCAGCACGCAGTTTTTTCTGCAACCCGGAAGGGGAGGGGAAACGGTTGCCGGAAAGCTCCAAAAGACGGCGGGCGCAGTAAGTTTCCGCTTCGTAAAGGGCAGGCAGATAATATACGCAAAGTCCGGCAAGGGTATCCTGAACGATCCGCTGAGCATCCAACAGCCGCCGGATGCTTTCGCATACTGTTTGGGGATCGATGCTTAAGAGCTGAGCTGTGGCGGCGACCAGCTTTTCCTCCGGAAGGAAGCTGTGACCGGCTGACAGGTTATAGGTCAGCTCAAACAAAACGCCTGCATCCACCCGGCGGGGGTCGTTGCCTGCAAATCCCAATTCAATGGCAAAACGGTCCACGGCGCCAAAGGGCGCCTCCAGCCCATCGTCCATCAGCAGGTACGGATCGTCGTACAGAAGCTCGGGCGCCGCATCCCCGTACAGCTTATAGGTCTTGACTGCCAGCTCTGTGGGCAGATGATGCAAGGCGAAAAACTCCATTAAATGACGCATACCGAACTGAAGCCGAAAGGCTTCTCCAATGGCTTTTGCCTTTGTACCGGAAATGCCTGTGACCTGCGCCAGCTTTTCCGGCTCCCGTTCCATAATCGCCAGGGTCTCGTCCCCAAAGCGCTGAACGATCCGGGCGGCCATCCGGGGTCCGATGCCTTTGATGGTTCGGCTGGAAAGATAGGTGAGGATTTCGGAAGAGCTCTGAGGCATCAGCCGCTCTAAAAATTCTGCTTCAAACTGCCTGCCGTAGCTGGCGTGGTTTGCCCACCGTCCTGTGACCATCAGCCGTTCTCCCACAGCGGGCATAGGAATGGTGCCCACCACAGTGACGGCTTCAGCACCCTCACAGCGCAGGCGCAGAACAGCATAGCCGTTGTCGTAATTTTGAAAAACAACGGCGCTGACAGTACCCTGTAAAATTTCCAGTTCCATTTCAGCCAAGATAGAAAATCTCCTGTTTGTTTATTTGTATCTAGTTTACAATATTTTGATGAAAATGAAAAGACCTAACAAAGAAAACTTTTGAAAAAATTGGGAAGAATAGATAAAGAATAAAATATTTGTAAAATATACTTGAAACTGGAAGATTAAAGCTGTATAATTATAATAGGTGAAAATTTGGAAATGAATTCGTTAGAGGTGTGAGGATCGTATGAAGTGGATGCAATTACTCATATGGCTCACGCAGTTGAGTATTTCCGTTGTTGCGCCCTTGGGCGGCTTTACACTGCTGTCCGTCTGGCTGCGCCAGCGGTTTGATTTGGGCGTATGGGTCGTTCTGGTTGGGGTTGCCCTTGGCGTAATTTGTGCTGTGGAAGGGCTTCGGTCTTCTCTGAGATCTATGGAGAAGCTTGCCAAAGCGGATGACAGCCAGGAAGAATTCCCCGTTTCTTTTAATGACCACGAGTAATGCCGGGAGGAAACAATGAACAGTGTTCGTAAATTTATCATACGGGAAACTGCACTGCTTGCCCTTGCGGAGGCGATCTGCATCGGTGCGATGATCGGCGTCTTTGCTATGCTGGACCGCTTTAGCTATAAAGTGGTGCTTGGCGGTGTGCTGGGCGGCTTGCTGGCAGTGGGCAATTTCCTGTTTATGGCCCTTGCCGCTAACGCGGCGGCGGACAAGGCAATGGGAAGTGAAGACGCAGAAGAGGGTGTTAAAACCGGAAAGAAAGCGGTAAAGGCTTCTTTCCGTCTGCGCTTGCTGATCATTGGCGTGCTTTTGTTTTTGTTTGCCAAAAGCGGCCATTGTCAGATCCTTGCATTGGTTTGCCCCCTGTTTTTTACATTTCCCTGTATTACCGTAATTGAATTATTCAGAAAGGAGGGTGATCCCCAAAAATGAGCATTGATGTAACCGGTGCATATGTCTATTATGTAATTCCGATCTTTGGCGGTATTCCCATCACACAGACCACCGTCTCTTCCTTTTTGGTGACCGTCCTTCTGTGTCTTGCCTTTATTTTGCTGGGCAGAAAATTGGAAAAGCGTCCCGGTAAGATGCAGGTTCTGGTGGAAAAGGGCGTGGATATGATCACCAATATGACGGTCTCTGCAATGGGTGAGCACAATGTCCATTGGGCACCGTTTATGGGAAGCCTTTTCCTGTGCAGTATCTGTGGCAGCTATATTGGCTTGACCGGCATTTTCCGTCCCTGGACTGCAGACATTAACTGTACAGCGACCTGGGCACTGATGGTATCCTGCATTATTTGGTTTAACAATATCCGCTATAACGGATTTTTCAAGTTCTTAAAGGGGTATATAAACCCAATGAACATCATTGGCGATCTGGCTCAGCCTCTTTCTATGTCCTTCCGTCATTTCAGTAATGTATCTGTGGGCAGTATTATTTCTGCAATTCTTTATGCAGCACTGACACTGCTTTCCACCAGTGTGATCCGTGCAGTTTCCTCTGCCGGCTACCTGATGGCGGCGGCACTGATCATCGCCGGTGTGCTGATGTTCCTGCTCTGGGCGAAGAAGACCAAGAAGATCAAGCACTATTTCCTGGCATTTATGACATTTGCAGTAGGCGTGTTGGGCGGTCTGGAATATTTTGATGTGATCAAAGATATTCCTATCTTCACATACGGCATTCCCGGCTTGCTTTCGCTCTACTTCGATTTCTTCTCCGGGTTCATTCAGGCCCTGGTGTTCACACTGCTGTCTATGGTCTACATTGCCGGATCCCTTCCGGAACCGCAGGCAGCGGAGCAATAATCAATTTGTTGGTAAAATAAAATTTATATAAACATTTTAAGGAGGATATTTATTATGGGTATTGGTGAAGGTTTGGCTATTCTGGGTAAGGCATTGGGCGCGGGTCTGTGTATGGGCATTGGCGCTATCGGTCCTGCTCTTGGTGAAGGCAACGCAGTTAGCAAGGCTCTGGAGGGTATGGCCCGTCAGCCGGAGACATCTCCCACTCTGCGTACCAATATGATCCTGGGTTGTGCTGTTACCGAGTCTACCGGTATTTACTCCCTGGTCACCGCTATTTTGATTTTGTTCACAATGTAATTTCACTCTTTTTCCTATTTTTGATACGAAAGGAGTGATGTCAGTGGGATTGTTTGGAAACTACGGTGTGATCTTAAGTGATCTTATGAAAACACCTGTAGCAGGCGAAACATTGGAATTTATCGGCATTGATCTTTGGACCGCACTGTTTACATTGTTAAATACGGTTACAGTGATCATTGTAGGCAAGAAATTTTTGTTCAAGCCTGTAATGAAGCTGATCAAGGACCGTCAGAAGGAGATCGACGATATGTATTCCGATGCCGGCAAGGCAAAGGAAGAAGCTGCCCAGCTGGAAAGCGAGTATAAGCAGAAGCTGGCTTCGGCGCAGGAAACCTCCGAGCGTATGGTCAAGGAAGCAGTTGCCCGCGGTCAGAGCCGGGAGGAGGAGATCCTCCGTCAGGCAAACCAGGAGGCAGATGCTATTCGCCAGAAGGCCTCTGCGGATATTGCGCTGGAAAAGAAGAAGGTTATGAACGAGGCGAAGGACGAGATCTCTGTCATCGCGTTGGCGATTGCCGGCAAGGTCGTTGGCAGGGAGCTGGAGGATAAGGACCGGTCTGACCTCGTAGATCAGTTTATTGATGAATTGGGTGATGAAGTATGACCCAAGTAGCAAATACCTATGCCCAGGCGCTTTATGCCCTGGCAAAGGACGAGCACCTGGATGCACAGATCCTGCAGGAAATGGATGTGCTCAATCAGGCATTTGAACGGGAGCCGGAATTTCTCCGTCTGCTCTCTGCGCCCAATCTGCCCAAGGAAGAGCGTTGTGAGATCCTGGATAACAGCTTCCGTGATACAGTGCATATTTATGTGCTGAATTTCTTAAAGATCCTGACGGAAAAGGGCTATATGCGCCAGTTTTCTGACTGCTGCAAGGCCTACCGTCGGCAGTACAATGCAGATAACGGCATTCTGACCGTGTATGCGGTCACTGCCGCCGCGCTCACTGCGGACCAGTCTGCCCGTTTGACGGAAAAGCTGGCAAAGCAGACCGGAAAGACCGTGGAACTGGTCAACCGGATCGATCCTTCTGTTTTAGGCGGTGTCCGTCTGGATTATGAAGGTAAGCGCGTGGACGGAACGGTACAAAACCGTCTGGATGCCATCGGCAATTTGCTGAAAAATACCGTACTATGAGAGTAGGTAGATTATGGAATTGAAACCCGAAGAAATAACAAAAATCATTCGTAGTCAGATCAAGAACTACGAACAGAAGCTGGAAACCAGCGAAACCGGCATCGTCATCCTGGTGGGTGACGGCATTGCCAAGGTCTCCGGCCTTGAAAAGTGTATGGCAGGCGAATTGGTGGAATTCCCCAATGGCGCCTTTGGTATGGCACAGAACCTGGAAGAAGATACAGTCTCTGTTGTTATCCTGGGTGATGACAGCGGCATTAAAGAAGGCGATACAGTCAAGCGCACCGGCAAGGTGGTATCCGTGCCTGTAGGTATGGGAATGATCGGCCGTGTCGTCAATGCCCTGGGCGAACCCATTGACGGAAAGGGCAGTATCGAGGCGGAAGCTTATCGCCCCATTGAGATGCCCGCACCCGGCATTATTGAAAGAAAGCATGTCAGCCGTCCTTTGCAGACCGGCATCAAGGCGATCGATGCAATGATCCCCATCGGCAGAGGCCAGCGTGAGCTGATCATCGGTGACCGCCAGACCGGTAAATCCACCATTGCTACCGATACCATCCTGAACCAGAAGGGCAAGGATGTGATCTGTATCTATGTGGCGATCGGTCAGAAACGGTCTACTGTTGCACAGGTGGTGGAAAGCCTGACGATCGGCGGCGCAATGGACTATACCGTTGTGGTTTCCGCAACCGCTTCTGAGCTGGCACCTATGCAGTATATCGCGCCCTATACCGGCTGTACTATGGGCGAGCATTTTATGTATCAGGGCAAGGATGTTCTGGTGATCTATGACGATTTGAGCAAGCACGCAGTAGCATACCGTGCCATTTCTCTGCTCATTCGCCGTCCTCCCGGACGGGAAGCCTACCCCGGCGATGTTTTCTATCTCCATTCCCGTCTTCTGGAGCGCGCCGCCCAGCTGTCTGACGAATTGGGTGGCGGCAGTCTGACTGCACTGCCCATTATCGAGACCCAGGCGGGCGATGTTTCCGCATACATCCCCACCAATGTTATTTCCATTACCGACGGCCAGATCTTCCTGGAAACCGAGCTTTTTAACGCCGGCATTATGCCTGCGGTCAACCCCGGTATTTCCGTTTCCCGTGTTGGCGGCGATGCCCAGATCAAGGCAATGAAGAAGGTTGCAGGCTCCCTGAAGCTGCTGTACTCACAGTACCGCGAGCTGCAGAGCTTTGCTCAGTTCGGCTCCGACCTGGACGCAGATACCAAGGCCCGTCTGGCATTGGGTGAGCGGATCGTGGCAGTGCTCAAGCAGAGCAACAATGCCCCCGTAGAGGTCGCCCACCAGGTCTGCATTTTGTATGCGGTCACAGGCGGTTACCTAAACGGCATTGAAGTGGAGAAGATCCCGGAATTTGAACTGCGTCTGCGGGAGTTTATGGATCTGAACTATGCAAATGTATTAGAAGCGATCCGTACATCCGGCAAGCTGGATGAAAGTACCGAAGCAGGTCTTAAGACTGCGCTGGACGCCCTTGTAAAGGAATTTACCGTTATTGCGTAAGGAAGGAGGCCTCCAATGGCTGGCGTTTCCACAAAGGAAATAAAGAACCGGATTCGCAGTATGGAATCCACAAAGCAGATCACAAAAGCCATGGAGATGGTGGCTTCCTCTAAACTGCGCCGGGCGCAGGCACAGGTGGCGGCATCCCGGCCCTACTTTGAGCTGCTTTCTGATGCAATTGCAAAAATTGCATCCTCCGATCAGGATTTTTCCTCTCCTTACCTCGTATCCCGCCCGGTGAAAAAGGTCGCATATATCGTGATCGCCGGCGATCGGGGACTGGCAGGCGGTTATAACAGTAACCTCTTTAAGCTGGTAATGTCCCGGATAGAAGGGAAGGATGCGGTAGTCCTGCCCATCGGCAAAAAGACTGTGGATTACTTCCGCAGTCACAATGTCCCCGTGCTTACGGCAGAATATGCCCTGGCAGAGGATATTTCCCTGGGCGATTGCTTCACATTGGCAAAAAACCTGTGTAAGCAGTTTTTAAGCGGTGCGTTTGATGAAATTTGCATTGCTTATACCAATTTTGTTTCTGTCCTGTCCCAAGTGCCTGACTGCCTCACCTTGCTGCCCCTGCAGCCCAAGGAAGACGGTGGAAAAGCCGGTGGAGAAATTCTCTACGAGCCGGACAGCGAAACAGTCTTTGCCCGCATCATTCCGGAGTATCTGGGCGGTGTCCTCTATGGCGCACTGTGCGAGAGCCGGGCATCTGAGCAGGCGGCACGGCGGACAGCTATGGACTCAGCGACCCAGAATGCTGAGGAAATGATTGCGGACCTGAGCCTGCAGTTCAACCGTGCAAGACAGGCGGCAATCACCCAGGAGATCACAGAGATCGTCGCCGGCTCTTAATACCGTGTCATTGCGAGGAGCGAAGCGATGTGGCAATCTCCTCCATAAAAACGCAATGACACTCAATTAAAGTAAGGAGTTGAATCCAATGTCCAATAACAAAGGAACAGTGATCCAGGTTATGGGTCCTGTTTTGGATATCCGTTTTCCGGACAATGCGCTGCCGGAGCTTCTCAGCGCGATCCGTGTGGAAAACGGCGAAAATACCATCGTAGCGGAGGTCGCTCAGCACATTGGTGACAATGTGGTGCGCTGTATCGCTATGAGCTCTACAGACGGTCTCCAGCGGGGAATGGATGCCATCGATACCGGTGCGCCCATCAGTGTGCCCGTTGGTGACGAATGCCTGGGCCGTGTGTTTAACCTGCTGGGCCAGCCTATCGATAACGGCGCCCCTGTGCAGACCGCAGAGCAGTGGCCCATCCACCGTCCCGCGCCCTCCTATGAGGAGCAGCAGCCTGCAACAGAAATTCTGGAAACCGGCATCAAGGTCATCGACCTGATCTGCCCCTACGCAAAGGGCGGTAAGATCGGCCTGTTCGGCGGCGCAGGTGTTGGCAAGACGGTCCTGATCCAGGAGCTGATCTATAATATCGCCACAGCCCATAACGGCTATTCCGTTTTCACCGGCGTTGGCGAGCGTACCCGTGAGGGTAATGACCTGTACAATGAAATGACCGAGTCCGGCGTTATCAGCAAGACAGCGATGGTCTTCGGCCAGATGAACGAGCCTCCCGGAGCCCGTATGCGTGTCGGCCTCTCCGGTCTGACGATGGCAGAATACTTCCGTGATGTAAAGCACCAGGATGTGCTGCTGTTTATTGACAATATCTTCCGTTTCACCCAGGCTGGCTCCGAAGTGTCTGCACTGCTGGGTCGTATGCCTTCTGCCGTTGGCTACCAGCCTACACTGGCAACGGAAATGGGCGCCCTGCAGGAGCGCATCACCTCCACCAGGAACGGCTCTATCACCTCCGTTCAGGCAGTCTATGTCCCTGCGGACGACCTGACTGACCCTGCCCCTGCCACAACCTTTGCCCACCTGGATGCCACCACCGTTCTGGACCGCGGCATCGCATCTCTGGGTATTTATCCTGCGGTTGACCCTCTGGATTCTACCTCCCGTATCCTCAATGCAGATGTTGTAGGCAGAGAGCATTATGAAACCGCCCGTGCTGTCCAGAGAATCCTCCAGCGGTACAAGGAGCTGCAGGACATCATTGCCATTATGGGTATGGACGAGCTCAGCGAGGAAGACAAGCTGACAGTTAACCGCGCCCGTAAGGTCCAGCGTTTCCTGTCCCAGCCCTTCCATGTGGCAGAGCAGTTCACCGGCTATAAGGGCACTTATGTTCCCCTGAAGGAGACCATCCGCAGCTTCAAGGAGATCATCGAGGGCAAGCACGACGATATTCCCGAATCTTACTTCCTCTACGCCGGCTCTATTGACGAAGTAGTGGAAAAATGGAAGGGTGAGGGCAAATGAACAGCTTTTCCCTGAAGATCGTCACGCCGGACGGTATCCAGTATGACGGAAATGCTGAGGAATTGATCGTTCGCACCGTAACAGGTGATTTTGGCCTTATGGCAGGCCATATCAATTGTGTTGCCCCCCTGGGAATGGGCCGGGCCACTGTGGTGGTAAACGGTGAAAAACGCTATGCCGCCTGTATCGGCGGTATGGTATCTATGATGGACGGTCAGGTGACCTTAGTACCTACCACCTTCGAGTGGGCGGATGCGATCGATGTTTCCCGTGCAGAAAAATCTGAACAGCGGGCAAATAAGATCCTGAAGGACAAAAATGCCAGCGATACAGAAATCCGCCTGGCAGAAGCGCGCTTAAAGCGTGCCCTTGTCCGCAAATCCGTTGCAAATTTCAAATAACAACAATGTAGGGGCGGCAATCTGCCGCCCGTAAACCCAAATGTGGGGGCGGCAATCTGCCGCCCCCACATTTTACATATTCTCAAAATCCGGCATATCGTATGCTGTGTCCAATTTAATGGGGTTGTTTTCAATATATTCCCACACAGCCCGATATCCTTTGTCGTTTCGTATTACCCGATCAATAAATGATTTTTGCCAGATGGATTGCCCGATCTGCATGGATACCCACCGCTTCATATGCCCAACCACCGAGGACACCGTAGGGGCGGCAATTTGCCGCCCGTCCTCATCGGTATTGATCGACAAAATCATATGAATATGGTCAGGCATAACGCAGTATTTATCCACGGACACGGCAGGGTAATGCTTTGGGACCTGCAAAATTGCCGTTTCCACAATGCGACCCACTGGGGATAACGGCGGACGGCAGGTTGCCGCCCCTACATTTTCCGTCGCGCTATTCGGGCGGCAGGTTGCCGCCCCTACATTCCAAAGGATCGGCTTTCTGCCGTCAATGCAAAAAGTAATGAAATACGCACCGGGCGTAGCATAATCATAATCCGGAATACGAACCGGTTTGCGTTGAGGAAGGTCTTTTTTAACCGAATAGAAAACCCGGCAATTTTCCTCCGCATCCGGTGCGCCCACCGAACCTTCTGCAAACAGCCCATATAAACTGCCGGTCCGGCTTTCGATCACCTCGTAGGGATCCCCGGTTTTTTCACCGATGTTCACAAATTCTCCGGACATTCGCGCGGCCTTCAAAATCTCCCGACCCCGGTCATTGAACGCCAAAACCCGCGTATATGGCGCAGGTCTCCGCATATCCGCCTCGGTTAATCCCAAAAATGCGCACATTACCATCCGGTCAAGCCGTGTCCGGGTGTACCGCTTGGACTTAACGGCAGTCAAAATGCCCTCCAAAGAAGCCTCCCTTCCGGCGGTATGCATCAGCTTCCGCCAAAGGCCCTCAGAGCCATAGGGGAGGGCGGCAAATTCTTCTTCCGTCATAGTCCGCAGTCTTGCCAGAATTGCCCGTTCTCCTGCGGCCAAAGTGTGCATTTCCCCACCGGAGAAAATATCCCGTGCCATTTCCGGCACAAATTCCCCCCAATTTCCCCCGGAAAGCATCAAATCCCGTACTGCGGTAGCAGAGGGATTATCACCATCTGCCTTCTTTTCGTGATAATTCCCCGGACGATATATAGGGTAGGGGAGCATGGGGGAATTCTTGGTCAAGATCCCCTTGCAGTACTCCACAGCCAAAATATTGTTCGGCTGACTTAAAATACTCCCATCCACACCCATATCCTCAAGAGCCCTTTGCCGGGCTACAGGGAAGGAAACACCGGTTTGCAGCTTATCTGCCAAATGCCCGGAAAATTCCGGAGCCAGCAGAGCCTGCGCCACTTGCAAAAGCTGTGCTTTATCGGCATTTTCTGCCCCAAAGCAAAGCCTGTGGCAAAAGTCTCCCAAAATGCGCACACCCTCAGAGGCAAAACCCTCAGCAGAGGATAACGCCCCGGTGACCGGCAGCTCCAGCACCAGATCAGCCCCACATTGTATAGCTGCCTGTGCACGCAGAGACTTGTGAAAAAGTGCCGGTTGCCCTCGCTGAACGAAATTTCCGCTCATCAAGCATACAATACCACCGTCAGGAAATTGCGTTTTGAGATGATCTATTTGCTTCTTATGCCCAATATGCAGGGGGTTATATTCGCAAATAATACCAGTTATATCCAAAAATAACACCTTCTTGAAAAAAATCCGTATTAGGGGTTGAGAAAAAGTAAAAAGTATTATATAATGTACTTACCTGTGGTTATAGTATCATAAAAATGCGAAAATGAAAACAATATTTTAGGAGGCAATCTAAAATGAACATTCTGATTATCAATGCCGGCAGCTCTTCTCTTAAGTATCAGCTGATGGACCCCCAGACCGGCGAAGTTTCCGCAAAGGGTCTGTGTGAGCGTATCGGCATTGACGGTCGCCTGAACCATAAGGTTGGCGATAATAAGGTGGTTAAGGACATTCCTATGCCCACCCATTCCGAAGCGATCGCTGCCACTTTGGAGATCCTGGTCGATCCTGTGGACGGCGTGATCAAGTCTGTTGACGAGATCGACGCAGTAGGTCACCGCGTGCTCCACGGCGGTATGGAATTCTTCGATTCCTGCATCGTTAACGACGAAGTGATCACCGCGATCAAGAAGTGCATCCCTCTGGGACCCCTCCACAACCCTGCCAACCTGATGGGTATCGAGGCTTGCCAGAAGGTTATGCCCTCTACTCCCCAGGTCGCCGTGTTCGACACCGCATTCCATATGACAATGCCCCCCAAGGCATACCGTTACGCCATCCCCACCGAGTACTATGAGAACGACTCCATCCGTCGTTACGGCTTCCACGGCACATCCCATAAGTATGTTGCCCGTCGTACCGCTCAGCTGGTTGGCAAGACTGAGTTTAAGATGGTCAACTGCCATCTGGGTAACGGCTCCTCTATGTCCGCTGTGAAGGACGGCAAGTGCCAGGATACCACCATGGGCCTGACCCCTCTTGCCGGCGTGCCTATGGGTACCCGTTCCGGTGATATCGACGCCGCTGTGGTGCAGTTCATCTGCAATAAGTACGGTATGAGCGTTGACGAGTGCCTGAATATGCTCAATAAGAAGTCCGGTATGCTGGCAATTTCCGGTATCTCCTCCGACTTCCGTGACCTGGAAGACGGCGCAAAGAACGGCGACGAGAATTGCGCACTGGCCCGTGAGAAGTTCTGCTACGAGGTGGCAAAATATGTTGGCGCATACGCAGCAGCCCTCAATGGCATCGATGTGCTGACCTTCACCGCAGGTGTTGGCGAGAACGACTGCGCGGTCCGTGCATCTGTTTGTGAGTACCTGGGCTTTATGGGTGTTAAGATCGATCCCGAGCTTAACAGCAAGCGGGGCAAGGAACTGAAGATATCCACTCCCGA
>JAZNDF010000188.1:0-1885 GCA_045587925.1 Faecousia sp. | reverse complement strand
AATACTGCAATGCGCCCTAAAACTATGCAATTGTCTACATCCTGCGGATGTAGGGGCGGTCATTGACCGCCCGCGGGCGATTAATAATCGCCCCTACATATTCTACCGTAGATTTTGCGCATTTTGCAACACGCCCTTTTGCGGCTTATGCTGCTGCGTTGACTTTTCCTTTGGAAAATGGTAAGATACAGGTAATCTTATTTTCCCTTGGAGGGTTGTTATGCAGTATATTTTAATGGTGCTGTTTGCCGGCGGCATTGTGGCGCTGGATCAGTACACCAAGTATTTGGTAGTAGCCAATATCCCTCTGCACGGGCAGGCAAATGGCATTGACGGCCTGTTTCATCTGACTTATGTTAAAAATACCGGCGCGGCCTGGTCTTCCTTTGAGGGGATGCGGTGGCTGTTTGTGGGCATTTTCGCGCTGTTTGCCGCGTTTCTCATTTGGGAATTTGCCAAAAACCGTTTTGGCTTTTCCAAGGTGGAAAAATGGTTTCTGGTGGCAGTGTTTGCCGGGGGACTTGGCAATGTGATCGACCGGGTACGCCTTGGCTTCGTGGTGGATATGATAAAGGTGGATTTTATGAATTTCCCCGTTTTTAATGTGGCTGACTGCTTCATCACCTGCGGCTGTATTGCCCTGATCGTCCATCTGCTCTTTTTCAACAAAGCCTTTTGGAAGGACGATAAAAAATGATCTTCTATGCAGACATTTCCGGGGAGCGGCTGGATGCCTTTCTGGCCCGAACTGTAGAAAATCTCAGCCGTTCCGGTGCCCAAAAGCTACTGGAGGAGGGCTGTGTTCTGCGGCAGGGCAAGCCCGGCAAAAAGAATGACAAATTAAATGTGGGGGACGAGATCTCTGTGACCATCCCCCAGGCGAAGCCTGTGGAAATTCAGGCGACGGATATCCCGCTGGACATCGTATACGAGGACGAGGATGTGCTGGTGGTGAATAAGCCCAAGGGGCTTGTGGTCCACCCGGCGGCAGGGCATCAGGATGACACCCTGGTCAACGGCCTTTTGTATGCTATGGGCGACGACCTGTCCGGCATCAACGGGGAGCTTCGTCCGGGGATCGTCCACCGGATCGACAAGGACACCTCCGGACTTCTGGCAGTTGCCAAAAACGATTTTGCCCACACTATGCTCGCCTCCCAGCTGAAGGATCACTCTATGGCGCGGACCTACGAGGCCATCGTCTGCGGCAATCTGAAGGAGGACGCCGGTACGGTGGATGCCCCCATCGGACGCCACCCTACAGACCGAAAAAAAATGTGCGTCACCCCCCGCAATTCCCGCAATGCGGTGACCCATTGGGAAGTGATCGCCCGTTACCGTGGCTATACCCATATTCGCTGCAAGCTGGAGACCGGCAGGACCCACCAGATCCGCGTCCATATGGCCCATCTGGGACATCCCATTTTGGGAGATACGGTCTACGGACACAAAAAGCCGGAGCTGGGGCAGGACAGCCAGTGCCTCCACGCCGGGGTCCTGTGCTTCCGCCACCCCAGAGATCTTCGCCCGGTGATGGTGGTCGCCCCCCTGCCGGAGTACTTTTGTAAGGTGCTGGAAAAGCTGAAGAAGATCACATAAAATTGCGATCTCATCAAGTCGCAAGGGGATGCACCTTCGGTGATGATATACGCCTTCGGCGATGATATGCACGCTGACGCGTGATGATATGCCAAGCCTTGCGGCTTGGATACAAAAAATACAGACACACTTTCGTGTGTCTGTATTTTTTGGTGACCCGTACGGGAATCGAACCCATGTTACCGCCGTGAAAGGGCGGTGTCTTAACCGCTTGACCAACGGGCCTGGTAGCGGCGACCTGATTCGAACAGGTGACATACCGGGTATGAACCGGGTACTCTACCAG
>JAZNDF010000187.1:0-1959 GCA_045587925.1 Faecousia sp. | reverse complement strand
TGAATGCGAAGACCCCATTTGCTTTCTGTGCGGAATTGCAGATCCTTTACAGAATCAGAGCCTTCCAAATACATCCAGTTGAGCTGGTTGTTTGCATACAGGTTTTCCAAATGGTTCTGGGTGCTCTTACCACAGCCGCAGTAACAGTTATTATAGTAAGTAACGGTTTTCAGCGCACCGCCTTTTAGGAAAATGTCGTTGTAGCCTTCGTCGGGCTCATTGTAGAGAATGAAATCATAGACTGCCACAGCATCCTCTGCAGGTGTTGTTGTTTCCGTGGTGGCTTCGGTGGTCTCCGGCGCAGAGGTGGTTTCTGCAGTTGTAGACGCTGCAGTGGTGACTTCCTCTGTGGTGGCGGAAGTGGTGGTCTCCTCGCCGCCGTTATCGATCAAATTGATGCCGCCCAAGCAGCTCTGCTTGGTGTTCACCAGTTTCAGCACGAAGATGTATTCACCGGCAGCCGGGAAATTCCAGGTGCCGAAGGTATCGGCAGTAGAGGCACTTTTGGTGACCGTTCCCACCAGATTGCCGGCAGGATCATCTTCCATTTTCTCAGCTACCGTACCGGTGCCGATCTCCTGGGTGGTAAATATATAAGCACTGTAAGTGCCGGTTTCTGCCTGACTGCTCACATACTCCAGCGCGAAGCTGCCCGCCTGGGGCACATTGAGCTTAAAGGCGATCCAGCCATCCTTGGAGGTGGACTGCAGACGCAGACCCCAGTTCACATTGGCGCGGAACAGCCGTTCCGTCATAGTATCTTCCACATAGGACCAGCCGTAAGTGGCATAGTTATCTGCATAATGCTCATAGACCATTTTCTTGCAGCCACAAGCACAATCACCGGTCAGTAAATGCTTTGAGGTTTTATTGCCGTAAACAGCACTGTCCAGGATAAAGTTGTAGGATGCTACAACCGTACCCTCGTCCTCTGCAAAGGTGGCAGGAACAATAAAGGACATCAGCGTGCAAACAAGAAGCACCACTGAAATCAAACGCTTGATTCCTTGTTTCATAATATAATCCCTCCAGAAATAATAGAGTCTAGGATTCTATTTTTCATTTTACAATGTGTTTTTTTAAAATGCTTGAACTAGGAAGAGAAATGCTTGTAAAATTCTACGAAATCAACAAAGTTCCAACAGGACAACGGAATTGTTTGTCATAGCAAAACTTACCACAGGATTTTCCGGGGTTACTGTACCCAGGCTTTCCGCCTGCAGCGCACCTGCCTGACGGATCTGCTCTTTTTGCTCCTGGGTGGGATCCTGGGGAGAACCCAGTTCTAAGAATTTCGTATAAACATTGGCATTCTTTGCGTCAATACGCCAAATTTTTACATCGTACTGCCTGTCAATGCCGCCCAGATCGATCTGCACATCCAGGTCTTCCAGCTGACGCTTGAAGAAATCGTCGCCGTAGGACAGCAGCACGGAAATGTGACCGTCTGCGTGCCGGGTAGGCATAATCGATACATCCTGATAGCGCTTGGTGGTGTAATAGTAAAGCTTTTCGTTACCCAGACGGGCAGAGAGTACATAAGCATTATAAATAGGCTTGGAATAAAAACTCTTACTAAAGAAATTGCGATGTCCGCCAAAATCTATTGGCAGATCGTGAGCACCGGACAAGCACAAAAGCAGCGGATCATTCAGACCGATCTCATCACAGTTGGTCAGCAGTTTTGCAAAGTAAACCGGATACTTTTCGTCCTCACGCATAATCGATTCCGGGCAACGCTCCACACCGTCATAGCCGCTGGTAATCGCACCCCATTCGTCGCAGATCATAGGCAGATCCCCAAAGCCGTGTACTTTTGCGATCTGCTTGTACATCAAAGTGTTGCGGATCGCACCCAGGGCGTTGAGGGGTCTTGTGTTGTCTGCGATCTGCTGGGGACAGGTGCCGTAACTATGGTAACTCAAAAAGTCCAGGCGGATGCCGTTTTCCCGGATATAG
>JAZNDF010000186.1:0-13124 GCA_045587925.1 Faecousia sp. | reverse complement strand
CCCAAAAAGTAGGGGAGGGTCATTAAGTTAGTGTCTTTGCGAAACCAGTCCGCAGACTGGTTGTGGCAAACTCCAGCGTATCGATACCCCGGAGATTGCCACGGGCGTAAACGCCCTCGCAATGACACGGAAGTATGGTAGCCGTTCGTAGGGGACTTTTGACCCCGGCGTCCCGTTGCAAGCCCATCTGCAGGGGCAGGGCCCTGCCTCTACGGATTGCTTTTGGCAATCTTTACAATTCTGGAGGTGCCCAGGCGGTCTGCGCCCAGGCGGATAAATTCTTCTGCGTCGGCGATGCTTCCAATGCCGCCGGCGGGTTTGGTCTTCACATTTTCGCCCACATTGGCGGCAAACAGAGCAATATCCGCAAAGGTGGCACCGGCGGTGGAAAAGCCGGTGGAGGTCTTAATATAATCCGCACCGGACCGGGTGACCACCCGGCACATTTGTATTTTTTCTTCCTCGGTCAGCAGGCAGGTCTCAATGATCACCTTCAAAAGTCTGCCGTGGCAGGCTTCCTTTACGGCTTTGATCTCCTGCAGGATAAGGTCATAGCATCCGTCCTTGACCCAGCCCAGATTGATCACCATATCGATCTCATCTGCGCCATTTTCTACCGCATCGGCAGCCATAAAGCATTTCGCCGCGGTGGTGTCGTAGCCGTTGGGAAAGCCGATCACCGTACAGATGGCCAATTTATCTCCCACATATTCCTTCACCCGGTTTACATAACTTGCCGGAATGCACACCGATGCAGTCCCAAATTCCATACCCTCGTCGCACAGCGCCTTGATCTGCTCCCAGGTAGCCGTGGGGCTGAGCAAGGTATGATCGCATTTTACCAAAATTTCACAAAGTTCCATATTTTCTCTCCTTATCTGATCTTTTCTCCGTTTAAGATCGCTTCTGCCAATTTATCCCCCCGGTAGCGCAGGGTCAGCAGGAAGAAGGGGGCGTTTTGCCACAGCAGGTCCAAAAATATCTGATCCCCTTCCCATTTTGGCAGCTGATCCAGAAACTCCCGGCTGATCCACTGCAGGTCGCCCTCGTCACATTCTTTCAGCTGTCCTTCAAAGCGGTCAGCCGTGAACAGGTACATATACTCTCCCTCGTATCGGTCGGAAAGGAAGGTGACGATGCCCCGGCACTGCCAGCTTTTCAGGGTCAGACCTGTTTCCTCTTTGGCCTCCCGCAGAAGGCAGGCATCAGGGGACTCGTTCTCCTCCAGCTTACCGCCAATGCCGATCCACTTATCCTGATTGATATCCTTTTTCTTCTTTACCCGGTGGAGCATCAGCACATCGTCTCCCCGGAGAATATAGCATAAGGTGGTGTGAAGCATAATTTCTCCTTATTTTACCAGCCGGATGGCCCGTTGCAAATTCCGGACGGTTACAGTCTTTTCGCCCTGCGCCTTTTCCCCGTCCAGGGACCAGGGCATATCTTCCGGTGCGGTGACCCTTATATGAGAAGCACTGCGGAAGGTGATCATTTTGCACTGATATTTTTTCCGCCGCAGACAGCGGATACATTCCGTCAGCTCGCCCACAGACCGGGGGGCACGAATGAGCATCACTTCGAATTTTCCGTCAGACATATCCACCAGTGTAGAGTCCAGGCGCAAAACACCGCCGACGCTGGTGGAATTGCAAATAGCACCGAAAATAAAATCGTCCTCCACGGTGGCATCGTCCATTTCCATCCGGATGCGGATTTTTTTGATCCTGGAAAGCTCCGTCACGCCCTTTAGCAAATAGGCGGTGTGCCCCAGGGCGTTTTTCACACTTTGTCTTGTGGCGTAGCTGGCGTGGGTGAAGGCGCCGAAGGAGGCCACATAGGTAAAGTACCGGGAACCGAACTGCCCCACATCCACCTGCATTTCTTCGCCGTTTATAATTTGCTTTACAGCTTTCATAGGCTTTTTGTTAAGCCCCAGGGTCTTGGCAAAATCGTTGGTGGAGCCGGCGGGAATATAACCCACAGGCACATCTGCCCCGGATCTGAGAAGGCCGGAGACCGTTTCGTTAAAGGTGCCGTCGCCCCCACAGCATACCACCAGGTCCATTTCCGGTGCCCGCTGTGCCACCTGGGTCTCTGCATCCCCTGCACAGGCGGTCATATGCACCTCCACCCGGTAATCTGCCCGGTTAAAGGCAGAAATGATTTCTGCCAGACGCCGTCTGGCTTTCCGTCTGCCTGCGTTGGGGTTGATCACAAGAAGCATTTTTTTCATAGTCCGCACCTGCCTTCTGTCTGTTTAATACCATTATATCACCGGCAAACAAAATGGCAAGTCAAACTTACTCAGGCTAAGCCAGATATGGCCTGTGCCAGAATGTCTGCGGATAAAAGGGCCTCCTGACGGGTATTGCCCGCCGCCCCCATTTCCACAAGCACCATTCCGGGCATCAAGTCCTGATTGAACCGGGAGGCGCGCAGGCTCAGATCCCGGCAAATTCCCGGCTGAATTTTCTCCAGCTGGGCGTGCAGCTTCACCCCCAGGGAAAAATTTTCCTGCCAGTTGGGGTGGGACAGCCCGGCAGTGTCACTGCCCAGCACCAGCATCATTTTTGCCGCAGAGCCGGCATCTGTGGACAGGCTGTATCCCACCTGATCGCCCCCTGCGTCCGTGACCGCATCCCGGTGGAGATCCAGCACCAGCCGGATGGAAGGGTACTGGGCAAGATACCGGGAAACCGTTTCTCTGGCAAGGTTATACGAACCGTTGTAGGAGGGGTAGTCGTGGAGGGTGGGGTCGTGCAGGACGGAAATGCCCCGCTGGGTCAGGGCCTCGGCCAGCCTGTCCCCCACGGATACCACATTGTACCCGGTGTCCAGGGTGCGGTAGGGGGAGGACTCGGTATAGCCCTCCGAGTTTACATAACTTTCCGTTCCGTGGGTATGTATGATCAGCACCGTGGGATTTTCCCCGGTCAGATCCCAGGAAAGGGGGCTTTGGAGTGCGGCGGCGATATCCACCGAAAAATTGGAGGTGTTGCGCAGGGAAACCAGCGAGGCATCCTCCGGGGAAAAGGAAACCGGGGTCTTGACCGCTTCCGGTTCTTCCGGCTGGGTGGCCGCCTCCGTAGGCTGTTGGGGGAGGGTCTGGGCTATGGGCTCTGCCGGACTTTCCCACAGCCGCCCGGTTTCCAGAAACAAAATGACCCTTGCGGCGGTCTGCTTCACCGGAGAGATCTTTCCGGTTTTGGTAACACTGCCGCTGAGCAGCCGAAGCAGCAGGGCGCAAACGATCACCGCCGTCCCTACCTGTAAAACCCTCCGGTCCGTATCCATAAAAGCCCTCCTTTGTAAATGCGTATTTATCAACTGTCAATTGTTTATGGCAAGCAAGGGCGCGTTACAGATCCTTCTGCAACGCGCCTCTCTATCTACTGTATTTTCTTCCATTTGGGTCGGGTTCGCAGCTCCTGCCGCAGATTTTGAAAGAAATCCGTCAGAAGTGCCTTGCTTTCTGCTTCCCGCACCCCTTTGACCACCTGGGGGTGGTGGTTAAAATCCATTGAAAACAAATCGCACACCGAGCCGCAGGCACCGCATTTTTCATCAGAAGCCCCGAAAACCACCCTGGGTATTCTGGCATTGATGATGGCACCGGCACACATCGGGCAGGGCTCCAGGGTCACATACAAGGTGCACTCCCACAGCCGCCAGCCCCCTAAGTTTTTGCAGGCATCGGCGATCGCCTCGATCTCTGCGTGACCCAGGGCCGTCTTGCCGGTCTCCCGGCGGTTTTGCCCTCTGCCTACGATTCCTCCATTGCGCACGATCACACAGCCCACCGGCACCTCGCCTTCTCCGCCGGCTTTTTCCGCCAGCGCCAGGGCCGCATCCATAAACTGTAAATCCTCCATAGCCTGTCCCCCTTTTTCTCTAATCATATCCCAGGAGCAGGACGCCGTCAAGTATATTTCTGTTTGCCGGCTCACCGCGTATTTGATCATTTCCGAAGGAAATACATTAACTGTCAACTGACGAGGCTGTTGGTCAAGCAGGTTTCGGTAATGGCAGTATACCACACCGGGGTTGCAAAACAAAAAGAAAAAAGGCACCGCGGTTTGGATTGTTGCACAACGGAACAAATCGTGGTATAATCATAAAAAATCCGGTAATTTGAGGAAATTTTATGAAAACACTTTTGCATATTTGCTGTGCGCCCTGCGCCAATCAATGTATCGAGGTGCTTCAGGGGGACAAATTTGAGGTGACCGGCTTTTGGTTTAATCCCAACATCCACCCCTTTACGGAATACCGCGCCCGGCGCAACTGTCTGCGCCAGTATGCCCAGGATATTTCCCTGCCGCTGATCGAGCAAAACGATTATGCCCTGCGTCCCTTTGTGCGGGCGGTGGCAGAGGACATTGAAAACCGCTGTGTAAAATGCTACGAAATGCGCCTTTTTGAAACGGCGCGGCAGGCGAAGGAAGGCGGCTTTGACAGCTTCACATCCTCCCTGTTCATCAGTCCCTATCAGGATCACGAGCTGATGCGGGATGTGGCACAACGGGCGGCGGCAGAATACGGCGTGGAATTTTTGTACCGGGATTTTCGTCCCTATTTCAGGCCCGGTCAGGAAAAAGCCAGAGAGCTGGGCTTTTATATGCAGAAATACTGCGGCTGTGTTTTTTCTGAGGAAGAAAGATACTTAAAGAAAAGCAAGATCATCCCCTGATTTAATTGACAATGGACAGTTGACAATTGACAATTAAAGAGTTGGTACGGTAGTTGCCGCACCTACCGAAAATGCGTCATCCTGAGCGACTGAAAGGAGTCGAAGGATCTTCGCACTAATTAAAGGTTATAAGTAAACAAAGTGCGTAGATTCTTCGACGCGCTGCGCTTACTCAGAATGACGCGATAAAAATTTCCTTTCCGGTAGCGATTGCCCGCGAAATAATATTAAAATCATTTCCGAAGGAAATACCGAAATTGACAATTGTCCATTGACCATTGTCAATTGTCAATTTGTAAAAGGAGAAAATATGGAATTCAATTTAATTGCCCCGTGCCTGTTTGGCTTAGAGGGCATTGCCGGCGAGGAGCTGCGCCGGCTGGGAATGGAAAATGTCCGGGTGGAGGACCGTCGGGTGCTCTTTACCGGTGACGAGACCGCCCTTGCCAAGGCAAATGTTTGCCTGCGCACCGGCGAGCGGATTATGGTGGTGCTTGCCCAGTTTGAGGCAAAAAGCTTCGAGGAGCTGTTTCAGGGGGTATATCACACGCCCCTGGAGCAGTTTATCCCTGCAGACGGGCAGTTCCCGGTGAAGGGACACTGCCTGAACAGCCAGCTTATGAGCACCTCCGACTGTCAGGCGATCATCAAAAAAGCCGCTTCCAGACGGCTGGGAGAAAAGTACGGCATTTCCTGGCTGCCGGAGACCGGCGTGAAATTCCAGATGCATTTCACCATTCTAAACGACAAGGTCACCCTTTCCCTGGACACCTCCGGTCAGGGCCTGCACAAGCGGGGCTACCGGGCAGTGGGCAACGATGCCCCCTTGCACGAGACCCTGGCGGCAGGTATGATCCAGCTGACCCGCTATCGGGGCAGAGAATATTTCTGGGACCCCTTCTGCGGTTCGGGCACCATCCCCATTGAGGCAGCATTGATCGCCAAAAACCGGGCGCCGGGCTTAAACCGCCACTTTGCCGCCGAGGAATTCCCCTGGATGCCAAAAGAGATCTGGAAGCAGGTGAAGGAAGAAGCAAAGGACAAGGAATTTTCCGGACAGTACCGCATCGTGGGCTCGGACAGCGATCCTGCCTGCGTGTCCCTCTCCTTTGCCAACGCCCGCAAAGCCGGCGTTTCCGACTGCGTTACCTTCAAGGACGGGGACGCCACCAAAATGAGCCTGCCTGCCGAAAGCGGCATCATCGTCTGCAATCCCCCCTACGGCGAGCGGATGCTGGAGCAGCAAAGTGCCCAGCGGCTCTACAGCGCCCTGGGACGCCATCTGAAATTTGCCAACGACTGGAAAAAGTTCGTGATCACCTCCGAGCCGGAATTTGAGCATTATTTTGGCAAACGGGCAGACAAAAAGCGGAAATTCTACAACGGCAAAATCAAATGCGATTACTATATGTTTACAGATAACACCAGAAAGAAGAAATAGAAAATGAAGCATCTGTTTATCATCAATCCTGCGGCAGGCAGTCGTGACCGGACAGAAGAATACACCAAAAAGATCCGGCAGGTCTGCGACCCGCTGGGGCTGGACTATGCGATCGCTGTGTCCAAAGAACCGGGGCACTGCCGTACCTTGGCAAAAGAGGCGGCATTGACTGGTGAGGAATACCGGCTTTACGCCTGCGGTGGTGACGGCACCTTGAACGAGGTGGTTTCCGGTGCCGCCGGGCATCCCAATGTGGCGGTGACCGCCTATGCAGGAGGCAGCGGCAACGATTTCATCCGGATGTTCGACAAGCCGGAGGCCTTTTCTGACCTTCCGCAGCTTTTGGATGCAAAAGAGGCCACCTTCGACCTGATCCGCTGCAACGATGATTACAGTATGAATATTTGCTCCGTGGGTCTGGATGCCCGTATCGGAACGGATGTGTCCCGGTATAAACGCCTGCCCCTGCTCCACGGCTTCCGGGCCTACGCCGCCTCCACGGTGGTCAATGTGATCCGGGGCATTGCAGAGCATTATGTAATAGAATTAAACGGGGAGATCATCGACGGAAAAAAGACGATGGTCTGCCTGTGCAACGGCAGATTTTACGGCGGCGGCTTCAATCCGGTGCCGGACGCAGACCCGTCCGACGGACTGATGGATGTGCTGGTGGTGGAGAAGGTCTCCCGGCTGAAGGTGGCCCAGGTGATCGGCAAGTATAAGGCAGGAAAATATAAGCAGCTGCCCAAGCTGATCCGCCATTACCGCACCAACCGGGTCAAAATCATTTGTGACAAGCCCACACCGGTGAACCTGGACGGAGAACTGCGTACATATCAGGAGGTGGAATTTTCCATTGCACCGGAAAAATTCCGTTTCTTCTACCCCAAGTCGCTGAGTTGGGAGAATAAATGCTTAGTTCTTAATGCTTAATGCTAAATGCTTAATGCTTAATGCTGAATGCTTAATGATTTTCCTATAGGGGACGGGTTTCCCGTCCTGCCGCTCTGCGGTTTGTGCTGCAGAGCTTTATATTGCCAAAGAGGGCGTCCGGATGGACGCCCCTTTTTTAAGATTTAGCAGCAGCCGCAGTTGTTGTCACAGCCGCAGCTATTGCCGCCGCCCAGGAAAGAACCGCCGCCGCAGTTGCACAGGATGAGGATCAGAACGATGATCCAGCAGAAGTTACCACCGCAAAAACTGTTATTGTTGCACATAATCATATACCTCCGAAAATTTTTGGCGGCTGAGCCGCTCATTCCAAGATATTCCCGGCCGGCAAAAAGGTGCAGCAAGGAAAAAGTTCTCCCACCCAATGTCATTGAGAGACCGGTGCGCACACCGGTCGTGGGGATCTCCGGGGTATCGATACACCAGAGTTTGCCACAACCAGTCTGCGGACTGGTTTCGCAAAGACACGAACTTAATGACATTGGTCTTCCACCGGCTCCCGGAAGGGAAAATTGTGGGTGAAAAGTTTTTTCGCCACAAGATACTGTTTAGTGCCAAAAAATGCGGTTTTTTTTCTATGAAAACTGCGGTTTCCAATGGTTGTGTATGGGAAAAACCTGTGCTATAATACTAATTCAATGATGAAAATGGAGGGATGCGGCCTATGCAAAGCACCCAATTAAATATACCCCAGGGGGATGTGAACAAGCTGCTGTGCGCCGCCAATCCCGATGGGGCATTGCTTTACATATATTTACAAAGCGGAAACCCCATCAAAAACGCCCAGCAGGAGCTGGGTCTGAACAAAACCCGGCTGGATTGCGCCACCGCAGCCTTGCGCCAGCTTGGGCTTTATCAGGAGGAGAAGCCTCAGCTGATCGTGGGCGAACGCCCCCAGTATACGGAAGTGGATGTGCTGACGGCTATGGATACAGATACAGGCTTCAAAGGCCTTTACGGTGAGATCCAGCGGCTTCTGGGCCGCACCCTGAACACCGAGGAGCTGAAGATCCTGCTGGGCTTCGTGCGCTATCTGGGTCTTCCGGAGGATGTGATCTGCGTGCTGGTGTGCTACTGCAAGGAACGGGCGCGGCAAAAGGGAAGTCTGCGCAATCCCTCTTTGCGTACCATCGAAAAAGAGGCCTATGTATGGGCAGAAAACGGCATCGACACGATGGAAGAGGCGGTTGCCTATATGCGTAAGCAAAATATGCGCCGCAGTCGCTTGGGTCAGCTGATGGAGGTCCTGCAGATCCGGGGCAGAAATCTCACCCCCGGTGAAGAAAAATATGCTCAGCAGTGGCTGGACTGGGGCTTTGATACAAAAGCCATCGCCCTTGCCTATGAGCGCACCTGCCTGAACACCGGCGGCTTAAGCTGGGCGTATATGAACAAGATCCTTGCCCGCTGGCAGGAGGCCGGTCTTCTGACAGCAGAGCAGGTGCAAAAAAAGGATACGAACAAGGGTGCATCCGGTCAGCTGGGAAATGCAGAGCTGGAGGCAATCGCAAAGGTATTACGGGAGGGTTAACGGATGGCATACAGCATAGATGTAATACGCCGGGCCCGTCAGCGGCTGGAAAGCGCCAGGGCGGACCGGGAGTCGGAAAATCAGCAGCATTTGCAGGAAGCATACGCAAAAGTGCCCCGCATCCGGGAGATCGATATGCTTCTGCGCCGGTCTATGGTGCTGGCGGCACAGGCAGTTTTCACCCAGGGGGGCGATGCCCAGCTGGCAATGGCACAGGCAAAGGAGGCAAATCTGGCCCTTCAGCAGGAACGGCAGGCGCTGGCACGGGAATATTTTGAAGAGGGCTATCTGGACGACAGCCCCCTGTGCACCCTTTGCGGCGGCACCGGCTACATTGGCGCTTCTATGTGCGAGTGTCTGCAGGAGCTTTGCCGTCAGGAGCAGAAAAAGGAGATCGCACTGCTGGCAGGCGGCGACGAACGGTTCGAAAAGTTCCGCCTGGATTACTATTCCGATCGGGTCGATCCCCAGTACGGCGCATCTCCCCGGACCATTATGGAGCATAATTTCAACATCTGCCGGAAATACGCCGCAGCCTTTTCCCCGTCCAGCGGCAATCTGCTGTTTGTGGGCGGAACCGGTTTGGGAAAAACCTTCCTGTCTGCCTGCATTGCCCGCACGGCGGCAGATAAGGGCTATTCCGTGGCCTACGAAAGCGCGCCCCATCTGTTTTCCAAGCTGGAAAAGGACCGGTTCAATCCCGATGAGAACAGCCACGCCGCCGTGGAAAAGCTTACCGGGTGCGACCTGCTGATTTTGGACGATCTGGGCACCGAGCTGCCGGGAAATTTCGTGACCGCCGCACTGTACGCCCTGGTCAACGACCGCCTTCTGGCAGGAAAGCCCACAGTCATTTCCACAAACCTGAACATCGACGAGATCACCCGCCGCTATTCCCCCCAGATCGGCTCCCGTCTGCAGGGAAGCTTCCAGCGACTGACCTTTGTGGGGGAGGATATCCGGGTGCTGAAAAACAGAGGCTACTAAAATGAAAACAGCTGTGATTTTTGATCTGGACGGCACCCTCCTGGACACCCTGGAGGACCTGACAGATGCAGTCAATTATACATTGAACCACTTCGGCTTCCCGGAACGGACCGTAGATGAGGTCCGCAGCTTTGTGGGCACCGGCGCGGCAAATCTTATCCGCAAAGCTCTGCCGGGGAAGGATACCGACCCCACGGTGGAGGAGGTCCTGGCGGTGTACCAGCAGTACTATGCCGCCCACGCCCAGGAGAAAACCGGTCCCTATCCGGGCATTATGGAGGCCCTGGAAACGCTCCGGAAGCGCTATCCGGTGGCGATCGTGTCCAACAAGCCGGATATGGCAACAAAGCTTTTGTGCAAGCAGTATTTTCCCGGTGTGTTTGCTCGGGGCGAGGGTCCGGACTGTCCCAGAAAGCCTGCGCCGGATATGGTGCTTCAGGCAATAAAGGCGCTGGGAGCAGATACCTGCATTTATGTAGGTGACAGCGAGACCGATTTGGAAACTGCCCGCAATGCCGGGGTAAAATGCCTGAGTGTCCTGTGGGGCTTCCGGGATAAGGAATGCCTGATAAACGCCGGCGCGGAATATTTTTGCGAAACAGCGGCAGATCTGCCGGAAGAAATAGAAAAAATACTAGTTCACAGTTGACAATTGACAGTTGACAGTGAATGTATTTCCTTCGGAAATGATTTAAATTCCGTGCGCACAGCGCACACCTTAACTGTCAACTGTACACTATCAACTATCAACTAAAAACAGAGGTTTTTATGGCTAATGAGTTTTATGCCCTGATGGGCAGGATGCGCTACATCACCCGCTGGGGTCTGATGCGCAATACCTTTTCTGAAAACATCCAGGAGCACAGCCATCAGGTGGCGGTGCTTGCTCACGCTCTGGCGCTGATCCGCCGGGACATTCTGAACCTCCCCGGACCGGACCCGGACAAATGTGCCGTGGCGGCGCTGTATCACGATGCCTCGGAGATCCTCACCGGAGATCTGCCCACCCCCATCAAATACTACAATCCGGATATTAAGGTGGCCTATAAGCAGGTGGAGCGCATTGCCGGAGAGCGCCTTCTGGATATGCTTCCCCCCCAGCTGCGGGAGTGCTATGCCCCCCTGGTGCTGGAGGAAGACAAGGAGACCCTGCCCATCGTAAAGGCGGCGGATAAGCTTTCGGCTTACATTAAATGTATCGAGGAGCAAAAGGCGGGCAATACGGAGTTCGACTCCGCCGCACAGCTCACCTATAAAGCCCTGGAAGAAATGGCTATGCCGGAGCTTATCTGGTTTATGGAAAACTGTTTGACCCCCTTCAGCTTGAATTTGGATCAGCTGTAACGAAAATTGAGACGATTATCCACTTTTTTCCCGGAGAATATGATATACTGGTAGCATCAAAAGGCCGTTCCCCGGCCAAACTAGGAGGGTATTATGAAAAAATATCTCTTACCGCAAGAAGGAGAATTCTACAAAGCCAATCTCCACTGCCATTCTACCTACTCCGACGGTGAGTATTCTCCCCAGGAGCTGAAAAAAATGTATATGGCCCAGGGCTATTCCGCCATTGCCTACACAGAGCACAACCTGATGCTCCCCCATCCGGAGCTCAACGACGAAAATTTCGTTGCCCTGATGGGCTATGAGCTCCACTTCCAGGATGAGGACTTTGCCCCCGGCGCGGACCATATGTATATTAAATCCCACCGGACCACCTGCGGCGTAAACTTCATTTCTCCCAAGCCGGATCAGACTCTGCAGCCCTGCTATCACCGGACGATGTACCCCAATCCTGACAATCCGGTGGGAATGAACCGCTGGCGGGTGCTCATCAACTACGATCACGATGCCCCGGACTTTATGCACTATCACACCACGGAGCATATTAACAAAGCCATTAAGATGCACCAGGATCTGGGCTTTTTCTGCGTTCTGAACCATCCCGGCTTTAATCAGGAAAAGTATGAGGAATACACAGCTTATCAGGGTATGGACGCAGTCGAGATCACAAACTTCAGCGGCATCACCTACGGCAAGCTGGATTACTGCGAGAAGGAATATGACGATCTGCTCCGCACCGGTCACCGGATCTGCTGTATCGCCACCGACGATAACCACAACCACGAGCGCAGTCACCCCGATCGCCGGATGGACTCCTTCGGCGGTTTTACAATGATCAAAGCGCCGAAATTAGACTATGAAGCGCTGGTAAAGGCTCTGAAGGCGGGCGATTGCTATGCCTCCCAGGGTCCCCTGATCCACGAGCTTTATGTGGAGGACGGCAAGGTGCACATCACCTGCTCCTGCGCACAGGAAATTCGGATGAACACCGGCTGTCGCCGGTCGGAGGTCAAGTGGAGCACCAACGGTGTGCCGGTCACCCAGGCTGTGTTTACCGTACAGCCCACCGATGACTACATCCGCATCACCGTCACCGACGGAAACGGTCTGCACGCCAACACCCGTGCCTATTTTGTGGACGAGCTTTTATAATTAACCAACAGGAGGGTGGACAGGATATGCAGAAGCATCCCCATATCGGTTTTCTTTTCTATAAATTTCAAAGCAGAAAATATCCTGTTTTTGTGGAGAACCGGGTCTACCAGCCGGGCTTCGACAGCGGTACCCACAGCCACGATTTCCCCCAGTTTTGGTATTGCTGTGAGGGCAGCTATTTCCACCGGGTAGGGGACGAGGTCTTCCATTGTCCCAAGGGCTCTGCGGTGATCCTGCCTGCAGGCATTCCCCACAACTTCTGGGTGCCCAAGGATGCCCCCTGCCGGATCTTCGGTCTGCACCTTTCTTACGAGGTGCTGCTCCATACCCCCTTGCCCCGGATCCGCAACACGGTGGCAAATCTGTTTTTGCCTGTGTTCCACCGGGAGCTGGGATATTCCCTGCCCGCATACCGGATGCTCGACCACAGCCAGCAATTGCAGGTGGAGGAAGCCTTATCCTGGCTGAGTATGCTTTCCTTTGCTTTGGAGGGAATGATCAAGACCCACCAGATCTACGAGAAGCTGGAGGGCATCTTTTCCACAGCCGCCTTCCGCTTGCCGGAGGACCGGGAAAAGAAGGCCCAGGATCTTATCCAGACCCGTCTGCTTCCCATCTGGCGGGTGGTGGCGTACTTAAATGTCCACTATCCGGAGAAGATCACCGAGGAAACGGTGCTGGAGCAATGCGCCATCAGCCGGGCAGGTCTGTACCGCTATTTCAAGCAGATCGTGGGACACACCTACTCCCAGTATCTGCAGCAGCTGCGGGTCCGCCGCGCCTATTACTATGTGAAGCATACCACCTATTCCTTTTCCTATATTTCCGATATTTGCGGCTTTTTTGACATCCACCATATGTCCCGCCTGTTTACCAAATACATCGGAGAAAATCCCCGCGCCCGCCGGAAGCGACTGCGGGAATACTACGAAGGCGTCAATAGCCATTTGTAGGGGCAAGGTCCCCGTTTTGATATTTCCAAATAAACGCCTGCGGCGATGTGCTTTTGCGGTGCAAAAGCACAT
>JAZNDF010000185.1:0-1557 GCA_045587925.1 Faecousia sp. | reverse complement strand
TGATTGATGTACTCGTCATCGAAGATGATGAAGTCGTTGTCCAGCAGGCCGCTGGGACCGCCCTTAAAGCCATAAAGCACATTATCCTTATCGGTGGCCTTCAGCGCATCGTACAGGCCGCAGATCACATTGTGGCCGCCGGGAGCCTGGCCGCCGGAGAGGATCACACCGACTACCTGCTTCTTGGCTTCGGAGGTATTCTCACCCTTCTGGAAGGTGATCTCGTTCTTGCCGTAGGTATTGGGGAACAGAGCCTGGATCTTTTCCTGATCGGCTACGCTTTCGGTGGCATTGCCATCTTTAACGCAGATCTCGGAAATGCCGTTTCTGAGCATACCGGGCAGCTTGGGGTTGTACTGGTATCTTGCCAGCTGAAGAGGGGAAAGTTTCATATTGAAATACTCCTTACCGTTAGTTTCATAAATTACCAGTATAGATTATACTGCATTTTTTCGGAAAGGTAAATAGGTATTCCCAATATTTTTTCTTCAAAAATATAAATCCTTTCTGTGAAAGATTTATATTGAAATACGGGAAATTTGTGTTATAATGTAGGGGACAAACTGCGGGCGATGCTCATTTTGCCTGCTTAATTAAGAAAGGATTGATTCCAAATGGCTCTTGTAACTACTACTGAGATGTTTAAGAAGGCTTATGACGGCGGCTACGCTATCGGTGCTTTCAACGTCAACAACATGGAAATCGTTCAGGCGATCACCGAGGCTTGTAAGGAAGAAAAGTCTCCCGTTATCCTGCAGGTTTCCAAGGGCGCCCGCGCTTACGCAAACCATACTTACCTGGTAAAGCTGGTCGAGGCTGCTGTTATCGAATGCCCCGAGATCCCCATCGCTCTGCACCTGGATCACGGCGACAGCTTCGAGACCTGCAAGTCCTGCATCGACGGCGGTTTCACTTCCGTCATGATCGACGCTTCTTCCAAGTCCTTCGAAGAGAACATCGCTATCACCAAGAAGGTCGTTGAGTACGCTCACGATCACGGCGTCGTTGTCGAGGCTGAGCTGGGCTCTCTGGCCGGCATCGAGGACGAAGTCAACGTTTCCGCTGAGGCTGCTTCCTACACCCGTCCTGAAGAGGTCGAGGAGTTCGTGACCCGCACCGGCTGTGACTCTCTGGCAATCGCCATCGGCACCAGCCACGGCGCTTACAAGTTCACTCCTGAGCAGTGCACCGTCAACGAGCAGGGCATTCTGGTTCCTCCCGCACTGCGTTTCGACGTTCTGGAAGAAGTCACCAAGCGTCTGCCCGGTTTCCCCATCGTTCTGCACGGTTCTTCTTCCGTTCCTCAGGACTTTGTTGCCAAGGTCAACCAGTTCGGCGGCGCAATGCCCAACGCCATCGGCGTGCCCGAGGAGCAGCTGCGCAAGGCCGCTTCCATGTCTGTCTGCAAGATCAATATCGACTCCGACCTGCGTCTGGCTATGACTGCTTCTGTCCGTGAGTATCTGGCTCAGAATCCCTCTCATTTTGACCCCCGCCAGTACCTGCAGCCCGCCCGCTCTGCCATCAAGCAAATGGTCAAGCACAAGCTGATCAACG
>JAZNDF010000184.1:0-18753 GCA_045587925.1 Faecousia sp. | reverse complement strand
AAAATACTGCAATGCGCCCTAAAACTATGCAATTGTCTACATCCTGCGGATGTAGGGGCGGTCATTGACCGCCCGCGGGCGATTAATAATCGCCCCTACATATTCTACCGTAGATTTTGCGCATTTTGCAACACGCCCTTTGTTATTTCTTTTTTTACAGGCCAAAAGCGGTCATAAAGTTTTTGAGCATTGCGGCACACTCTGCACGGGTGGCTGTGCCGGCAGGGTCTAAGCGGAAGGTGGAAATATCCGCACCGGTTGCGCCCTTACCGCTGAGGATGCCGTTGGTCACTGCCCAATCCATTGCGGTCTTTGCATAGCCCGCCACCTGATCGCCGTCGGCAAACCGGTCGATCTTACCTGTTTCCGCATTCAGCGAACAGCCTTTCAGGGCGGCGTACTTATAGAGCATCATTGCCAGGTCCTGACGGGAAATATTCCTGCCCACGCCGAAATTGCCGTTACCCATACCGCTGGCGATATTATTCTCATAAGCCCACAAAACTGCGTTCTGATACCAGCCATTTGCCGCCACATCCGGGAACTGCTTTGTGCTGCTGACCGCAGGCTTACCCTCTGCATTGTACAGCACCTGCACAAATTCCTCACGGGTAATGGGGCTGTTGGGATCAAACCGGATCCTGCCCTGACCGTCTGTCCCCTTACCTGCCATCAGATTTCTCTGGCAGGCATAGCTTGCAAAGGGATACTGCCAGCTGGACTTGCTGATATCCGAAAATTCCGGTCCGTTTTGCACAAGGGCAATATCCCGCGTCACACTGCTGTTTACAGCGATCGTTTCTGTGTATGTCTGGTGATAGGCTTTTGTAACCTTCAGGGTATAGGTACCGCTTGCCACATCGCTGAATTTATAAGTTGCGGTATTTCCTGTGACGACGATCTCATAGGCCGGCTCCGGCATACCCTCCTCAATCAGCTGCAGAGTCACCGGGTTTCCTTCATAGCCATCACTTGTGACGGTACCGCTTACCGACACACCGGCAGGGGGCTGTGCCGCCTTGGGGAATGTGTAATAGATATACACAGCATTGGTGCTTGCGTAAATATTGTCCCAATCTCCGCCGGCAACCACTTCCCTGCCATTGACATAGGCGCTTACAGGAGATACGAACTGTGCCGCATTCACGCCGCTAAGCTGTGCAGGGATCAGCTTGATCTCCACTTTATACATCTGACCTTCCTGGAAGGTATCCTCCGGAAGCATCTGCGTGCCGTCACTGCGGTACCACACCAGTCCGCCGGTGCCGCCGTAATTGGGATCAAGCTGATACCATTCGGGGTAACCGGCAGTTATGGTATAGTCCGGGTTCTGGCCTGCCTTGGGGGTCTCCAGACCATTTACCATTACGGTAGTAATCTTCTTGCCCTGACAGGTAAAGCTGCAGCTGACTCGACGCTGGGAACTCCAGTAACCCTCCCAGATGTTCACCTCCCCCACATAGCCATTGATGGAAGCGGTGGTTGCATTCTCATAATACTTGGAGGTATAGGCAAACTCGTAGCCGTCTTCGGTGATCAGATAAACATATACCAGGTACTCGTGTCCGGGGATAAAGCTTTCGTTTTCGTAGATCCAATCGCTTTCGGTCAGATCAAACCAGCCAATACCGTTTTTGATGTAGTACCACTTTTCTCCTGCCCAATAGGCATCGTAGTAAGTATTCTTGTCGCTGTTGATTTTGTAGCCAGAGCCGCGGACAGCGGCGGCGTAGGTAGGTTTTTCACCGGCAATCGGCTCGGTGACATTCTCGATGATGATATTCTCCACAACGCTGTCATTACACATGCCGAACTCATAGTAGATGGTGATGTAGTGATCCGGATCCATACCATAGGTCTTATGCGCTTTGGTATAATTGCCGTTGACCTTTGCCCAGATATACGGCTCACAATCATCGTAGGACACCATCGTGGGGAACGCATAGCCGGATTTTGTTTGCATTTCCACCGCAAACTTGTAATATTTACCCGCAACGAAGGCTGTATTCTTATCCATCAGCTGCCAGTTATCCACACCGTTGTCAGATACAAACCAGAAGCGGTACAGGGTGTAATTGCTGCTGCCGCCCATAGCGGTGTAGCAAGCGGGTCGGTCAACGGTAACCGTATAACTGGGCAATTGTCCTTCCTTGGGGGCGGTGACAAAAATCTCCGGCGGATAGATCATATCCTTTTGGGAATCACAAACCTCGCAGACATAGTCCAGATCCTCATCCAAATGCTGGCGTAGTCTGGTTTTCGCACCGCATTCGGGACTGACGCACACCAAAATATGACCGTGGTATTTCTTTCTGGCATCTGCGTAAGGGTTAGAACGGGTGGTCAGATAATCCTCATAATACTGATAATTATGCTTTGCCTTCAGGGTGACATCCACCGTTCTGGTCTCGTTGCCCTCCTCGTCGGTGATGACACAGGCATAGGTGTATTCCTGACAGCAGGCATCCTCCGGCACCAAAAGCTTCAGCTCAGGGCCGTCATAAATTTCATCCTGTCCGGGGTTGGTCAGCGGCACATATTTCAGCACGCCGCCCACATACTGCTTTCTGCACCAGGTGTAGGTCAGATCGCTTTCGCCCTCGGCTGTCACACTGAAACAGGCAAAGCTGGTATCATCGTAACCCTCGTCAGGGTTATAGGAATAGGCGGTCACGGAATTCTTGGGCTGCTTGGTGATGAGAATAGCACCGATCTCAAACTGGCAGATATCGCAGTAGCCGTTGCGGTCTTCATCCTCGTGGGGGCGCAGATAGGTCACCTGTCCGCAATCATCACCGACGCATTGTAGAATATGCCCGTATTTGTTGCTTTCTGCATATTCCAATGGATGCTGATTGCTTCGATAGTACTTAAAATACTGGTAGTTATGCTTTGCCTGCACCAGCGCATCCCGGGTAGTCACCTCGTTGCCGTATATATCGGTGATGACACAGCGGATGTACCATTCCCGGCAGCAGGCATCGGTTGGAACCAGCCAGTAGATTTCACTGCCCTCAAAGTCCTCTCCCTGCTCAGGGTCAGTCAGAGGTGTGTATACCATCTTTCCAAGACCGTAATGATAGTACCCCTCGTACCAGGTATAGGTCAGTTCGCTCTTGCCCGACGCCTTTACGCTGAAGCGGGCAATATTACTGTCGTCATAGTCCTCATCCGGGCTGGTCACAAAAGCAGCTTTGGAGTCGCTGGGCTGGACGATGATCTGGATCTGCGCGTTGCGCACATAACGGCAAACGGTACATACGCCGTTTGCGTCAAAGGAATGCGCGCCCTTACCCGTGAGATGACTGTCCTCATAGCAGTAAACGCATCTGTGCCAGTGGTATGTACTGTCCCAATCCCATGTCGGGGCGGGTCTGACGCTGTGACCGGTCTGTCCGGGCTGGGCATTGCTATGCTCCTCGGCAAAATGCTCGTCCCAATCCATATTTTCTACGCAGACCCATTCGCCGCAGTCACATCCGGCGAAGTTGGCAATGTCCTCACAGCAAACGAGGCAGAGATCGCAGTCGTCACATAGCCCTACGCACTCCGAGCAGTATTCCTCGCAGTTAGGGCATATAGTGGCGCACTCCTCACAGGAGCCGCAGTCCTGACACATCAAAACACATTCTGAACATAAATTACAGCTTTCGCAGAAGGCTTCGGCACATTCCAGACAGTGTTCTCCACAGCCCTCGCAAAGGGGCGAATCCTCAATATAGCTTTCACAGCCGGGGCAATGAAGTCCTGCGGCAATGGCGCAATCCAAACAGAGTTCCTCGTTGGGATTAATCTCGGCACAGCCTGCGCAAATGCCGCATTCTGCGCAGAACTCTCCGCCACACTCACCGTAACACTCCGAGCAATCGGGGCAGTGCATACCGTTGTCTATGGCACACTCCATGCAGATGATATCGCCCCACTCCTCACAGCAGTAGTTACAGGCAGGACAACAATCTACGCACTGTCCGCATTCCGAGCACCATTCGCCCACATCAAAATAGCATTGGTCGCAGTTGGGACAGTGATGACCGTGATCAATGGCACATTCCTTACAAATAATTGCACCTACTTCCTCTGAACAACCCCGGTCATATTCTGCACAGTCCTCGCACAAGCCGCACTCTTGGCACCAGTCTTCCACGTCACCATAGCATTGGTCGCAGCCTGGGCAATGGCCGTCATAGCCTGCAGCACATTCGTAGCAAAGATCGGTTCCTTGGATGTAAGAACACCTCTCATCGTATTCCACACAATCCTCGCACATACCGCACTCAACGCAAAAGTGTGTAATTTCGCCATAGCATGCGTCACAGCCGGGGCAATGGGACTCCCCTTTATCTATAGCGCAATCAAAGCAAATGCGCTGCCCGTAGAAGGCGCTGCATCCCACGTCGATTTCTACACAATCGGCGCACATACCGCACTCCTCGCACCATTCGCCCACATCAAAATAGCATTGGTCACAACCGGTACAGTGTGTGCCCTTTTCAAAAGCGCACTCCAGACACATATTGTCGCCAATCTCCTCGGTGGAGCAGCCGTCGCAGATCTCAGAGCCGGAGCAATCGGTGCACCTGCCACATTCGATACACAGGTCCACGCAGGCATCACACCTATAACATTCCTCGCAATAAGGTGAGCCATCGATCCAGTCCCGGCAGTCCGGGCAGGTATGTCCTGCGTAGACCGTCAGCATAGAAGCCGGAATCGATCCAGCCAGCAGAATCAGCGCCAGCAGAGCACTGACCACTTTTCTTCCAAAGTTATGTTTCATCCTTTTTTCCTCCTTTGGTGTTGTATCCTACAAGTACCATTGTATGAATTTCCCAAAAAAAGTCGCCACACTTTCCGGCCAAAAGTGTGGGTTTGGAGAAAAATTTTTTGAAACACCGGCAAATTCCTGTTTGACGCACAGTTTTGATTTATGCAGGGGCTACCAACAATCCCTTCTCCCGGGGAGAAGGTGCCCCGAAGGGGCGGATGAGGAATGCGGGCGGTAGGCTCATATTTGCTGTATAGTTATAGGCTTTTTCCGTGTCTCACTGCACGCCGTTCCTCATCAGTCAGCTTCGCTGACAGCTTCCCCCCGGGGGAAGCGATTAGATGGTGCAATGTTTGCAGCTGTTCGTCAAACAGGATTTTGGTGGTATATAATGGGAAAGGGCGCGTTTTGCAACGCGCCCTTAAGCATTATTCAAACGATCATCGGTGTTTTCTTCGCGGCCTGTCTTTTCCTGCAGACACGGTAAAACACCCGGTAAAACACTTCCATATAAACCAGGAACAGTCCAATTACCACCAGCGGGTACAGCACCCGATTTCCGTTTACCAGATCATAGAAGAAATCGTAAGGTGTGCCGTCCCCTCTCATCAGGAACATATAGTTATAATCGATGGTCACATTGACGATGTATGCCGCCGCACTGACGCCCAGCAAAATGCTGAAAGTGATACCCATATTGCTTTTCTTCATCCCGGCAAGACCTGCATACATAATATACAGGGAAGCAAAGCCGGAAATGCAGTGGGTAATTCCCGACACCACATTGTCCATAGACAGCACGGGGTAAGCATTATAATTCTGTCCTGCGCCCAGTGTGCCCAGTACTGCACCGACAATTCCGAAAACACACACAAAGTCTATGGATGCCTCTTTCAATCTGCCCTTTGCAAAGGCCGCAAGGGGGATGGTGATCAGCTGGATACTGCACAAAAACAAAGGCAGGTTATACAAAATCGCCTTCCAGCTGCCACCGCGATAACACAGCACCGCAATTTTCAGAATTTCCAGTCCGTCGATCCACAGCGCCGCCCAAACCAAGGGGCGGTTCTTTTCCTTGGGTGACTTATTTTTGTTTCGGTTTCCCAAGTGATAGGCGATCATCGTCATTGCGATCAGCAACAGTCCCACAAACAGCAAATGCTGCCAGGACAGGAAGCCTTGCGCCGGGCGGCGATAGCCGCCGATGCCAAAAAATTCTTTCATTTTTCTATCTCTCTACAAAAGCAACAATTACAGATTATAGTACTTATCGAACTCAGCAGGATGGGGAATTGCAGAAAGAGCTCTGCTTTCTGCCCGCTTGGTCTTGATGAAATTGGCAAGCAGCTCCTGGGGGAATACGCCGCCGGCAGTCAGGTATTCGTTGTCCTTTTCCAGACAGTCCAGCGCCTCATCCAGGGAGGTGGGCAAGCCCTGAAGCTTTGCTTTTTCTTCCTCCGGAAGATTGTACAAATTCATATCGTAGGGGCCCCAGCCGTTTTTATGGGGATCGATCTTGTTTTTCACGCCATCCAGGCCTGCCATCAAAATCGCCGCATAGCAGAAATAGGGATTGCAGGTGGCATCGGGATTGCGCAGCTCAAAGCGGCGCTTGTCCGGGCTCTTTGCATAGGCGGGAATGCGGATGACTGCGCTTCGGTTGGAGGTGGCATAGCCCACGGTCACAGGTGCTTCAAAGCCGGGCACCAGCCGCTTAAAGGAATTGGTGCTGGGATTTGTGATGGCGCACAAAGAACCGATGTGCTTCAGGATGCCACCAATAAAATAATGGGCGGTTTCGCTCAAATGGGAATAACCGTTATCATCGGAGAAGATCGGCTGACCGTCCTTAAACAGGATCATATGCACGTGCATACCGCTGCCTGCCTCGCCGTAAATGGGCTTGGGCATAAAGGTTGCGCTCTTGCCGTACTTCAGAGCGGTGTTGTGGATGATATACTTGATCATCATTGTGGCATCTGCCATATGCACCACCTCACCCAGCTGGGGCTCGATCTCATACTGACCGGATGCCGCCACCTCAGGGTGATGATAATTGATCTCAATGCCTGCTTCCTTCATAAGCATACACATTTCACTGCGGCACTCATAGGAGGTATCAAAGGGCTTTGCAATGTGATAGTTTTTCTGCTTGGGCACCACCACGCCCCGGCCTTCATTGTCACTGTTCCAGTAGGACTGGCGGGCATCCACCGTGGCTCCGATGTATCTGCCCTCAACGCTCCAGGTCACATCGTCAAAAAGATAAAACTCAAATTCCGGCAGGATCTTCATTTCATCGGCAATGCCGCTGTCCTTCATATAGCTGACCGCCGCCTTGATGATATTGCGGGGGTACTGAGCCAGCGGGCGGTTTTCCGGGGTGTCGATGATCATTGCATTGCCGGTCATAGACAAGGTAGGGATCTCGCAGAAAGGATCCACCACCGCTGTATCCGGATCGGGAATGAACACCATATCGCTCTTTTCCACCACGGCATAGCCGTAGTTGGAGGCATCAAAGCCAATGCCGCTTTTCATCGTATCCTCAGAAAAATTTTCTGCAGGAATGGTCACATGGCGGTACTGACCGTAAATGTCCACCATCTTGAAATCCACCATCTTAATATCCTTCTCTTTGATGATGGAAAGAATATCCGCAACCGTTTTTGCCATAAACAGCACCTCTTCCGTTTAATATTGCTATTAGTATATACCAACTGCTTTTTTCTGTCAACAAAATAACAGGTCTGCAATAATCTTTACCGTTTGTTCATTGACCTTTTGCAGATAATCTGTTATCCTAATATTAAGAAAGGAGGTTTACCAAATGAATATGGAAGCAACGGTCTGGCTTGGACTGGCACTTGTATTTCTGGTGATCGAGGCAAACACTGTTGCTATGGTAACTGCGTGGTTTTGCCTGGGTGCGCTGGCGGCAATGGCCGGGGCTTTTCTGGGGGCAGAGCTGTGGCTGCAGATCGTGATCTTTCTTGCAGTCTCTGCGGCAACACTGCTGGCATTCCGTCCGCTTGTAAGAAAGCGCTTTAATGCAAAAGTGCATAAAACCAATCTTGATGCGGTCGTCGGCTCTGTGGGTACGGTTTTTGAGCCGATCCATAACATTGAAGCCACCGGCAAAGTAAAGCTGGGAGGTATGGAATGGTCCGCCAGAAGCACCTCCGGAGAGCCCATTGAGGCAGGGGCTGTGATCAAGGTGGACCGAATCGAAGGCGTGAAAGTGTTTGTCAGTTTGGCAGATAAAAAGGAGGAACTTGTATGATTGGATTGATTATTGTTGCGGTAATTCTTTTCCTGTTGATCGTTAAAAACATTTTTGTGGTTCAGCAGTCCAGAGCCTATGTGGTGGAACGGCTGGGCGCATTTCATAAGGTGCAGACAGTGGGTCTGCATATGAAGGTGCCTTTTATTGACCGGATCGCCCGTAAGGTCAGCCTGAAGGAGCAGGTGCTGGATTATCCGCCCCAGCCGGTTATCACAAAGGATAATGTTACTATGCAGATCGATACGGTGGTGTATTTCCAGATCACAGACCCTAAGCTGTACACCTACGGTGTGGAGCAGCCTATGGCGGCAATGGAAACCCTGACCGCAACCACCCTGCGTAATATCATCGGCGATCTGGAGCTGGATCAGACCCTGACCTCCCGCGATATCATCAATACCAAAATGCGTGCCATTTTGGACGAGGCAACCGACCCATGGGGCATTAAGGTAAACCGGGTGGAGCTGAAAAACATTCTGCCCCCTCAGGATATACAGAGCTCTATGGAAAAGCAGATGAAGGCCGAACGGGATCGCCGTCAGGCAATTTTGCAGGCAGAAGGTCAGAAAAAATCTGCAATTTTGATTGCAGAAGGTGAAAAAGAGTCTGCCATCCTGCGTGCAGACGCAGAAAAGCAAGCCGCTATTTTGAAGGCGGAGGCAGAGAAGCAGGCCGCCATTTTGAAGGCAGACGGCGAAGCCGAGGCCATTTTGAAGGTCCAGAAGGCATTGGCAGATGCTATGGCATTGCTGAACGAAAGCGCGCCCAACGATCAGGTGATCAAGCTCAAGGCGATCGAAGCAATGGAAACCGTGGCAGACGGCAAGGCAACCAAGATCATCATCCCCTCTGAAATGCAGGGCTTGGTGGGACTGGCCAGCGGTCTTGCAGAAACAGTAAAGGATAAACCCAAGGGATTGCAGTAAAATAATACAAGGGCGCATTGCAGATCATTCTGCAATGCGCCCTTAAAATATTACATTGTTTTAATTACCAAGCGTGTGCGATCAAAACGATGGACAGGATGAACAGCAGTGTGCCGATCGCCAGGCTCTTGATCTTGGAGAACTTTACCTGGGTATCGCTGTCCTTCATAGAGAAGATGAAGGAAACAACAGGCAGACCCATACCGGCAAAGGCGAAGATCGCTGCAAACCAGGCGCTGGCTGCATCTACATAGTGATCTCCGTATGCGTAAATGCTGCTCCAACCGCTGCTGATATCGATATCCACATAAGTCAGCACCAGTGCCAGCAGAGCAAAGAAGGTGCTGACGATCTGTGCCAGGCTGCCGATAAAGGAGAACAGCGCAGCCAGCTTGGGCTTGGGATCCTCAGCAGGCTCTGCAGGTGCATAAGCAGGTGCAGGTGTGTATGCAGGTGCTGCAGGAGCGGGGTTGTAAACAGGTGCGGGATCGGGATTGCAGACAGGTGCGGTATAGCTGGGCGCGGGATTGTAAGCAGGAGCGGGCGCAGGTGCGGGTGCGGGAGCCGGTGCCACAGGGGGCTGCATAGGAACTACCCGGTTGCCGCAAGTGCCGCAGAAGGACACCTCGTGCTCATACTTCATTCCGCAGTTCTGACAAATGTACATAGGATTGACCTCCTTAAAATATTGATAATTCTATTATAAACCAGTTGCTGTTTTTGTCAAGCACATACCTGTAAAGTAGTGCCGTTTTTTGTCATTTTTATTCCGGCATATTGATCACAAACCGGAAGGATACCCGGCGGGATGCGGCCATATCCACATCTCCGTTTTCCTGATAGACAGGCTTGTCGTAGGAATATCCCACAGCCTGAAGCATTGTCTGCAGGGACTCTGTCAGAACGGGATCGATGCCGCATTCAGCACTCAGGCAGTAGTCCTTCACGCTGTCGGCTCTTGCCTGAGAAAGGGTCTGATTGTGCTCATAGCTTCCGTCCGTATCGGTGTGCCCCTCTACCATAATCTTGGAAACAAAGCCCTCGTATTTCTCATTGAACACCACAGAAGTATACACCTGCATAAATTGCTGCAGGAAGGCCTTGCCCTCCTCTCCGATCTGGGACGCATCCACACCGAAGAGCACTGCGGAATCCATTGCGATCTCGCCGGTAACTGTGTTCACAGTTACATTCAAGCCGGCAGCCTTGTAAGCTGCTGCCAGATCCTCCTGCAGGTCCGCCTTCTTTTCAATAATTTCTTCCAGCATCTCATTGGACAGATCTCCTGCCTGGATGATCTCCTCGCTGGTCAAACCCTCGGACAGTGCCATCAGCTCTCTGGAGGAATAGCTTTCTGTGTAGTCGTAAATATTCTCATTGTCCACCAGGGTCATAGAGTTTGTGGAGCCGAAGCAAACAAACTGATGGGAGCGCAGGATATCGTTGCCCTGTGCATCCTCTTCACCCCAGATCAGGGTCAGGACGCCGTTTTCTGTGTAGCGAATACCGGAGTCATAGGTCCCGTTGTACATCAGCTCTCCATTGGTATCATCCAGATATACCGCCAGGTGGGAGGCCAGGATCACATCAATGCCCGCAAAGGGCTCCGCTCCCTCTGCCAGATAACCGTTCATAGACAGGGAGCTGGAATTATCGGAAAAATTAAAGGCATTCAGGGTGACAGAGTCTTCCCCCTGACTGACGGTAAGGTTCGGTCCTCTCAGGGAGAATGTATAGGTCAGCGAGTCCTTGCCGGTTTCATATTCGATTCCGATCACCCGGAAGTTTTCATCGTTGATTTCCTTGTAATAGTCAACCGGTGTGAAGGTGACCTGATCCCCATCCACCGTAAAGGAGCACAGCACCTCCTCATAGGAGCCGTTGGGGCGGGCAAAGGTCAAATATGCCCAGTGGTAATTCCGGTCGGTCTTGATCTTATAGCTGGACAAATTGGGTACACCGGCTTCAATTCTGACAGGAAGCTTCGACATCTCCTCTGTTTTCAGCTCTCCACCGCCGTAAGGATACCAGTATTCCAGCTCTGCAAACTTTGCAGTTTCACTGTAGGACTTCACTTCATCGTAAAAGTCATTGAGCCAGTATCTGCCGTAAAGCATCTTTTCCGTGTAAGTAATCGTGCTGTAGATCTTCTCCACATCCAAAGTATTTTCCGGGGACTCATACAGGCTTCTGTCTATTTCATCTCCCAGATAGTAGACCTTTCCTTCATCGGTCTTTTCCACGCTGTCATCTCCGCAAGCCGCCAGAGAGCACAGCATCAGCATTGCAAGCAGCGCCGCCAACAGTTTTTTGTACATTTTTTTACCTCGCTAATATTTTCTTATCGATATATGCACACAGCAATAACACTTATACATTATACAACATTTATAAATCTATACCACTATAAATTTTTACGCAAGTCACAATTCCAGCAATCTTCGTAACAAATGAAAGGGCTCGTTGCCAAACACAACGAGCCCAGAGAATTGTACTATAAGCCATTTCCCCGTTTCAAGAATTCTCTGAAATACAATCTCCAAGTGTGTTCCTGTGCACTCAAAGCAATGCCTTCAGGGTACAAATTCATTTCATACAGCCCATCCAAGATATCTTCCGAAATCATCCATCCAAAGGCTTTCGCAAGCTTTTTTTGGTTCTCTAGAACATCTGTTTTTTTAAAACCAACTGCTTTGGAAATAAAATACACCTTTTCCTCAATTGCTCCCCCATAATCGTTGATCCCAATAAAAATCGGCTTGTAATCACCTTCACACAGTTTTCGACATTGCCAACCAGTAATATCTTTCCAACTCATATCAAAACCCTCTAAAGAAGAGAAGTCCCGAATTCTAAAGTAGTACTTAATACCTCGCAACTGATGGTGACAATCAACCTCGACACCGATCTGCAAAAGTGGGGAAACTGTCTCGGAACAATTATCATATTTCAAAAATTTTTCTTCAAAGCGTTCCCGATAGCTTGCATCACCAGAAATACAAGCAAAAAAATCGTTGATATCTCGCGTCGCATCTTCTCTGTTTTGCTTTTTAGGCAAACTGAAAACCGCACGAAAGGTCTGACATCCATGTGCCAAACTCTGAGAAACATCACACAAACTAATAGATTTTTTCTGGGCAAAGGACTTCATCAAATCTTCCAAAATATAAGCATAGGGCCCCTCTTTGTCGATCAAATCCATAAGTATTGGTGTCTTTTTTCGATAAACCCGTTGCTCTGAGATTTCGTTTTCTATCAGATTGATACCTATATACTCCAGTGTACAGTCCCCTGATTCGCCGTAAGCTTTTAGAGCATTTCTACAGAAATCAAGTGTATTACTTTGACAAGGTAAAATCATACAGAATTGTTGTAAATGTACCGGAATCGCCCACATCACCCGAACAGATTTTAAGGTAATTAACTGCTGAAATATCAATCTCAAACGCATATGGCTCTGTAAGGCGATTAATATCCAGTGTCAAAAGTGATACGCCGTCACCTTGGATGCTGATTGAGCAATTGATATTATCACTGCTATCTGCCGGAGCAATAACACCCGTTAATTTGTTGTACTTGTAGCCAACATAGTATTCTGCATAGCCCTTGTCGTCCTCAGACCAACCACCATCTGTAGTCGAAATAACATGCAAATTACCCACCTGATAGGAATTGCCCAATGTGTCCGTAATCGGGTCTCCCGTTGTATGCAATTCATATTTGTTCTGATTTTGACACTTAACCTCACACAGATACATCGGCTTCTCGTTATTGATTACCTCGATCATAGCGGTGAATTCTGAAGACGGAACTACTCCATACGCATTCTCCAGCATTTGAATTGCCTGGATATAGTTCTTATTGCTTCTAAGTTGTTCAACTTTCTGCAAAATCATACTCACATACTCTTTCGAATATGTATCATAAGCTTTTGCGATATTCTCCTTCACCTCTGTGCCAGCACCGGTACTGTCAAATTCTCCCAGTATAGCAAGTGCATCTTCATAATCGCCAGATTTTGCTGAAGTCTCCGCCATATCAAGAACGTAGTTTACTTGCAATTCAGTGATTTTTTCACTAATAGCATCAATACCAGGCATTTCTTCACTTGACTTTTCTAAGAGTTCTAGCGCTGCGTCATATGCATTCTGATCAATCAAGGTCTGCGCCTCAGCCAGCACATCTTCAACATATGCATCCTCTGCCTCGGCAAGCTTTTCCTCTGCGCTCTCGTAATTGCAATCTGTAGAAATAACACATTCAAATGAACGAATTGCTTTCAAATAGTCTTTAGCCTCCAGAGCTTCTTCGCCAGTATCGAACATTTCCTTTGACTTTTTAAGTGCTTCAATTTCAGCATAGGCACTTGCCTCATCCTGACTTAACTCCTGCAGGAACATTTCATGAATGGTATTCACGATAGCGGTTGCATCTTCATATGTAATTGTGTTGTTTGCATATTTATCGACCGCTTCTGTCAATTCAGTGCGCATCGCCTCTACGAAACCTGTACGTTCTTCTGTATCCATTTCCCAACTGTTGTAGATTCGCAGTGCCTCTTGATAATTCATTTCATCCATTGACTGCATAATTTTATCCGTCCGGCTTGTACAACCACTAAAACTCAAAACTGCAACTGCTACCGAAGATAATGCAATTACTTTTTTTATATTTTTGTATTCCATCTTTTTCTCCTTCATATCATAAGTGCATTAATTGATTACCCATATGTTAAACATAAGCAAGTAAAACAAACACTTTTCAATAGAATTCTCTATCTTTGCATAATTATAAATTATATTCGTTGTTTTGTCAAGTACGCCCCAAGTCTTACCAATCATTAGTATCTGCCGCTTTTTAACCATAGAATCATCAGAAGTAAATGCTCGCTTGCTACCTAAAGGTTTTCTCAAATCCGAAACCTTTTTCGTTTGTCTGTGCGATCACACAACCCATTATTCCCTATCCGTGCTTCTTTTATTTCATCCGAAGGAACTGCCCGAAAGATCACTGATTGAAAACTTCTAATATAATTGTACACTTTCCGGTTTCAATGTTTCCATCAATAAAAAATCCCGCTATTTACTGCTTATTAATACAAGGCTTTCAAAAATACAATTGCTGTATCATTTGACTGCATTGGGCGAAATCCATTCCGCATTGGATCTGCGGGTCATAAAGCAGTTTTAATATCAGCCAGTCGATCTCACTTAATTCCGTGTTTTCATCGGAATACTGATAAACGATGCTGTCTGTTCGCATTTGCGTATCGCTGATGCCCAGCACATTGACGATCTCCTCGGTCAATACCGATGTGCGGACCGCCTGGTCGATGTCTGTACGGCAACCGATTCTTGCGGTATAGATCTCATTGGTGTCTGTGTAATACCAAAACTGTGCCGCGCCGAAAGCGGTTTCCCCATTGATCGCTTCGGAAAAAGCATCTGAAAACGCCTCCGGGTCCAGAAATCTGAGACTCAGGTTCTCCGGCCTGTCCTCCGACGCAGGATAAATTCCCGGAAATCCCGCGACTGCATTTAACTGCACGCACAGCGCCTCCAGCGCCGCCAGGTCCTCCCCGGTGGGCGTGCCGTAGATCCGGTAATGGATCGGTCCTGTCCACTTCTGCACAAGGGTGGCATCACCGGTGCCGTCGGTATACTCCATACGCAAAGCGACCTCTTCAAAGTATACCAAAACCTCCTCCACAGTGCAGTCCGGAAGATACAGCGGTGTGTGCAGTGGTGCTGTTGTCTCTGTGGGCATTGTGGTTGCAGGTGCAGTGGTCTGTTCCGTTGGGGCGGTATCGGTCGGTACAGTGGTCTGTTCCGTCGGAGCCGTATAAGACGGTACGGTTACCCGCCCCGGCTGTCCGCAGGCGCAAAGAAGCAGTACCGCGGCAAGCAGCCATAGTAAATACGCCTTTTTCTTCATATCCGTCCCTCCCATTTTAAGGATATATCTACAGTATACCGATTTACCCGCTGTGTGTCAACTTCCTGTTTGCCGCCCCTGCATCCGGCTGTTCGTTAAACAGGAAGTTTGCAAAATTCAGGAGGTGCCCGGTTTCGAGCACCTCCTTTTCCAAAAGGGTGGGATTTTCCTTTAGATCGTTCCGGTCACGACCAGTGTAGCGATCCCAGGGGTGGCGTTATACGCACCGGTAACGGGATCCTGCGCATAGGTCGCAGCAGGTACGAGGATCTGCCCCGGAACTGTTGTGAACAAACCGGTCACCTCGTTATAATTGTACTGCACGCCTTCTGTCCAGGCCACGCCGTCAAAGGTGACAGTCAAGGCTGTCAGGATCGGATCAAAGGTATCGGTGATGGCGGCGTTGTCTGTGGCAACGACCGCCTGATTGCCTGTGTTCTGGATCACAAAGGTATAGGTGACCCGGTCATTGTCCACCACCTGTGTCGGTGTGATGGATTTGGAAATGGTCAAAACCGGCTGTGTCTGCGCTGTGACGGTTTCCGTTGCGGTGATAGGCGCGCTCAAGCCGTCACCGGTCACCGTAACGGTGTTGTCAATGGTGCCGCCCACAGCAGGATCTGCGTATTCGTTTGCCTGCGCCTGATACACCAGCACCACATCGCCGCCTGCCGGCACGGTAATGCCGGAGATCACCAGAGGCGGTCCCGCCACCGCCGCGGGAGCCGCTTGGGGTACGCCGTTGGTGAATTGTGCAACAGAACCGGTCTCGTAGGTCAGCGGATAAACCGTTGTGCCGTTGAAATCGTAACCGCCAAGATCATCCGTCACCGTCAAGCCCGTCAGTGCCGCAGTGCCGGTATTTCGCAGTGTGACCACATAGGTCACGATCTGTCCGGGGGTATAGGTGCCTTCCACTGCCGTTTTGGTAACCGCCAACACATCCAGGATCTCGCCGTAGGCAATGTTGGAATTGGTGGAGCCGTCATTGTAGGTCAGCGTGGCTTGGTTGGAAAATATAGCCATAATTCTCCTCCTAAAATGTTATAACCGAGCTTCATTGCCGGTATCCCATCTTATGCACAGCCGTGTAATTACGACACCTTTTTCCGCCCCATACTAATACCTCCAGAGGCTCGTCATTTGCTAAATTCCTTCGTAACGAAATTGCTCGCTATGCTCACAGCTAAATTTCACTTTATGAAGCTAAATTAAATTCGGCTATACAGCTGGGCGCAGACCAATTTAGCTCCGTCAGGAATTTAGCTGCTGATAGGCAATTTAGCTCGGCGCAAGCCGAATTTAGCTGAAAAGAAAATGACCATCCGGTTGGATGGTCAATTTCTTTTCTGGTTGCGGAGGCAGGACTCGAACCTACGACCTCCGGGTTATGAGTAAACGCGCTCAACGCGTATTTGCATTTTTTGATATCAATAATTGCTTATTTTTCTCTTTTTCAGTTCTTACTCAAACTTTTTACAATATGCAATACACTAAAAATGTGGTGCGTTGGTGTCAGCGTTGGCGTCAAATTATTGGAATAAGATATTGTTCCCTTTGCGTGAAGTAATGTATTTGTTAGCAGCTGCAACTAGCTCTCTTTCAAGAAAATCTAAATGGTCAAGCCACTTTGAACTAAATACTTTAATTTCACTGTCAGAATATCCAAACTCATGCATCTCTGGCACCAGATAATTTTCCAGAGTGCGCTTAGGGGATAGGCACACACCATCGTCCCAGCGCGGATCATTATAGTTCTTCATATACGCAATATATCTGGGTATGATAGCAAGTGCTTTTTCAAATTTTTTCCACTTAGGATTCAGGATCTCTACCGTTTTATGAACCTCACCAGTATACCGAAATCTACCGAACAGGTATAACCGTATCATCATTAAAGACAATTTCCCTTGTGCCTCAATAGCATCAAACCAAGCTGAGGCAAAACGTACTTCAGCCTCTTGGCTGTAATTTAACTCGCGCATCTTCCGGATGAGGGAATACAGAGTGGCATCAAGATCAACAAAGCCTTCAGAGAAATAGTTTATGGCATCTACACCTGTCAAGAAATCCACATGATCAGGAATAAGAGAAAGTGCCTTTTCAAACTTTTTTGTTTCTGGAATATCTATATCAACACCACTAATGTGCTTGCCAAAAAGCTGCAAGGTCATAGAGCTTCTAAAGACCTTTTCGTAGTGCATCATCTCTTTTACAAAACAAGTTGCAAAGGCTTCAATTTCCTTCTGTGAGTATTCTGCCTTTTGCATATCATCTGTAAGCTCCCACAGTTCAACATCTGGTACATACCGAAATATAGCATATCCCCGGGGGCGCATATAGCCCTCTGTAAATAAGAAAACCATGTCCTCCCTCTCACCAGCATCTTCAGCATACATTGATGAAAAGTAAGTTGGGAGTAAGGCAATTGCTTTATCAAGGCTCTTTCCTTCAGCACTTTGCACTACCTGTCCATATGTATCCTGACTGCTTAAAGGACCGTCGTACTCCCCAAAAAGATACAGCCTTAATTTTACAAAAACATTATATTCCATACGCAATCAATTTTTCTCTACCTCAAACAGGCCCAGTTGACCTTCAAGAACTGGAGTTTCAGAGTCCACATAATCAGTGTAGCTTTTAAGTATCCACATAGCCGGTCTGATTCCTTCTATGTTTTGTGTTCCACCCACGCTCTCATAGTTGCCATCTTCCAAAACCATTAGGCCTGCTGAATCATATGCGCCTTTATCCCTCAGCCACCAGGCGTTTGTGTCCTTTCTGTCTTCTTGAAGGGCATACTGGGCCCACTGGCTCTTTTCTTGGATTCTGGAAATGGGATCTGGAAAATACTTTTCTACTTCCTCAAAGCTCAGCAAAAACAGTTCGTCTTGCGTCCACCCGCAACGCAATCCATAAACATCCTCTGTTTCCACATCTGTTCTTTGGATATAATGTCTTTCATCGGGCTTAAATGCCTCATAATAGAATTCTGAATTCAGCCATTTTCGAATATCACTCTTTTCCCATCCGTTTCCTGATAGATCAAAGGGGCGTGAAGCAAGGACCTTCTTTGAGACAATGAAAAGAGCTTCTTCGTTTTCATTCAGTACCAGCCACTCGATCTTCTCTTTTTCCAAGGTTTCATCTTTATAATATTTCCCAAAGTAAATTGCCTTCATTTTATTCTCCATACCATTTTCTATAACGCAAACGATCCTTTAATTCTTACTGGTCTGTAATGTATCCCCCTGCCCATATCCAGCGCAGAAATGCCGTTCCTGTGTTTCCACGGGTGTTTTTTGCCACGATACATTCTACCGTATTATCGCTTTGCCAATTGTAGTAGTTATCCCGATATAGGAATATGATCTGATCTACCGTTTCCTCCGTCAGACCAATCCACTTCAGATCTCCCAGATGGGGGCGTTTATTTTTACGGCGCTCCAGCCGGCGGTGCATATTTGCTGTGCAAAGGACTGGTACGCCCAGATCCTGGGCCAATGTCTTCAATGCGCTGGCAGACTGGTCCATCGGCACAAACTCCGGTTCATGCGCAACTGTCTCCGCGGAAGTATCGGGCTTGTAAATATATTTCATATTATCCACAATTACCAGGCACAGGTCCGGAATCTTTTGGCAATATGTTTTAATACTTTCCAGGCCGGGATATGTACTGGGATTAATTTTAAATTTTCCTCTCCGGGAAGCAAAGAAGTCACGGCATGCCTCAGCCGCTTCCTGCGCATTCAAGCTTCCGTCCAACAATCTACCCACTTCAATAGACATTCCTGTCTGCAAAAAGCGTGCAGCAACCTCTGCTTCACACACATTGGGCGAAA
>JAZNDF010000183.1:0-6642 GCA_045587925.1 Faecousia sp. | reverse complement strand
GGGCGCCCCGTTATGTCCTGTTGCGGTGCCCGACGAATGTCCTCGGCGCGAACGCCGTCGTCCCTCGTCGACCGCTGCCACTCCTTATGCCTCGCTTCATCTGCCACCGGCAGCGCTCGGCAACGTCCCCACTTCGATACGTCTCCATATACAACTGCGTTATTATATCAGGAAAACCGCAAGAAATCAAGCATTCTCAGGCTTCTTTTTTGCCAGCTCCAGTACTTTCTCCATACAGGCAACCATTTTTTCGTAATTCTCCCGCTTGTGGGGGCGCAGGCAATGGGTGCAATCCTTAATGCCGCTTTCTGTATAGGCAAAATCCCCGCCGCAGCGGTCCCCCAGTGCATACAAAGGGCAATAGCAAAACAGGCAGCTGAAGCTTTCTTCATCTGCTCCCGGATGGCAGGGAAAATATTCACATTCTTTATTCTGAAAAAAATCGTAATTAGCCATTTACTGCTCCTTAACTTTCTGTTAAAATAAAGTCAATTAACAAACGGTCCAGGGATATTCCTCCGGCGGCTCCAGGATAAATTCCATCGGCTTTCCGGAATAGGGATGGGAAAATGCCAGACGGTAGGACCAGAGCGCGATCTCACAGTCTTCTTCTATTGTGCTGTATTTCCGGTCACCTACCAGGGGCATTCCCCTGCCGGAAAACTGAGCGCGGATCTGGTGGGTCCTTCCGGTTTTCAGCCGAATGCGTACCCGGCTCAGTCCTTCTGCGGAATGTAATGTCTGATAGTGGAGAATGGCCTCCTGCACATCTTTCCCCGGCTCGGTGACGATATAGGTTTTCCGCTCCTGCTTATTGCGAAGCAACAGATCCCGCAAGGTTCCCCTTTCCTCCGCGGTTCCGTGAACAATTGCAAGATATTCCTTTTGGAACCGCCCCTCCCGAATCTGACGGGACAGCTCAGAAGCCATTTTCGCAGATCTTGCCAGCACCATCAGTCCGGAAACCACCCGGTCAAGGCGGTGGACTGTGCGCACATTTGCATTTGCATCTCCCAATGTCTGACGGACAAGCTCCGGCACGCCGCCGGGTTCATCCGTAGAGAGCACCCTGGGCGGCTTTACACAAACAATAATATCCCGATCCTGATAAATCAATTCCACAGCGCGCTCCCCCTTTTGTTTTTTCTTATCCTATCAAATTTTTATGCGTATTGCAAGTGAAAGGAGTCAAACAATGAAAATTGTACACTTGGAAGGAAATGCTGCCAATCCCGGAGACCTCTCCTGGGATATTCTTAACCAGTTTGGCGATGTGACTGTCTATGAACGAACCGCACCGGAAGATGCTGTAAAGCGCATCGGCGACGCGGAAATCGTTTTGATAAACAAAACACCTATCACCGCTCAGCTTCTGGATCAGTGTCCCAATCTGCGCCTTGTTTGTGTCCAGGCAACCGGCTATAATGTGGTGGACTGCGCCGCGGCAAAAGAACGGGGCGTTCTGGTGTGCAATGTGCCCTCTTACGGCACAAACGCCGTGGCGCAGTTTGCCTTCTCCTTGCTGTTAGAGCTTTGTAACCGCGTGGGGCATCACGACAAGCTGGTCCACGAAGGCAAATGGTGCACCTGCCCCAGCTTCTGCTTCTGGGATACACCCCAAATGGAGCTTGCAGGCAAAACCATCGGTATTATCGGTTTTGGCAGAATTGGCAGAGCCGTTGGAAAAATTGCAAATGCCTTCGGTATGAAGGTCCTGGCGTATAACCGCAGTAAATGTGCTGAGGGCGAGGCGATCGGTGAATATGTTGATCTGGACACCCTGCTCAGTTCCAGTGATATCATCTCCCTCCATTGTCCCCTTACACCGGAAACCGGTGGATTGATCTCTTCTGCCTCCATTGCAAAAATGAAGGATGGCGCGATCCTCCTGAACACCGCAAGAGGACCTTTGCTCAATGAACAGGATGTGGCAAATGCACTGACAAGCGGCAAATTGCGGGGTGCGGCGGTGGATGTGGTAAGCAGTGAGCCGATGCTGCCGGACAATCCTCTGCTCACGGCACCCAATTGCATCATCACACCCCATATGGCCTGGACGCCGGTAGAAAGCCGTCAGAGAATTATCGACAGCACCGTCGCCAGCATCCGGGGTTATTTAAGCAGCCAGCCTGTAAATGTGGTCAATGAATGTAAATAACTTATGCCAAACACTTCAGGAGGCGGCGCAATCGCGTCGCCTCCTGACTTTTATTTTCTGAACTTCAAAATTGCTTTGAACAGGTCGCCGTCGGTCGCGATCTCAAATGTACCGCCGCACAATTCTGTATAGCTTTTTGCTATAGCAAGGCCAAGTCCGTTGCCCTCTGTGGACCTTGCGTCATCGCCCCGAACAAACCGCTGGGTAATCTCTTCTGCATTGAAATCCAGAGGATAGGCAGAAATATTCTTAAATTCCATAACGACAAACTCCCCTTGCGCCTTTGCCGTAAGGAACACCCGTGTATTTTTCATCGTGTATTTCAGGATGTTGCTCAGCAGATTGCTGATCACACGGGACATTTTTCCGCCGTCTGCAGTAATAAACAGTTCCTTTTGTGCCTCAACGCAGAAGGTCAGCCCGGAATTCCGGATTTCATTATCCTGTTCCCCAAGGGCTTGCTGGATCAGCAGCACCACATCCAGCTTTTCCAAAACAACAGTCTCGTTGCCGCTTTGTACCTTGGAAATATCGAACAGATCCTGGGTAAGCTTTTTCAGCCGATCACCTTTTTTTGCAATAACCGCCACATAGTCCCGCGCTTCCTCCGGCAGCTCCTGGATCTTCGACAGCAGCTCTGTATAGCTGATGATGGAAGTGATGGGCGTTTTCAAATCGTGGGAAACATTTGTGATCAGCTCGGTCCTTAGTCTTTCTGCCTTTACCTTCGCAGCTACAGACTCGTCAAGACCTTTGGCTATGCTGTTAATGTCGAGGGCCAATGCTTTCATATCCTCGCACTTCGGCTCAGGAATTTTATGCGCCACATTCCCCTTTCGTATCTCGCTGACTCCATTTTTGATCTCGTCAAGATCTCTGGCGCGGCAGGCAGCCAGAAAAGATGCAAACCCAAACAACAGAATACCTAAAACCAGCCAGATGGGAGAATGGGGCATAACGATACCGAAAAAGCCGATCAGCGCTGTGTACGCAAGAAGCATACCAATAAGAATGACCCCCGTTTTTTTAGACAGCAATCTGACAACCGCCGACCAGAAGGCTTTTGTTTTTCTCCACATCCACTTTGCCATTTTTGTACACAGGCGCAGAAGCCAGCGCAAAATGCGGAAGGTAATGCTTGTTTCCGGCAATCTCCGGGTCTTGATATTTCGTATGATGGAAAGTATGGCTGTGAGGATCCCCAGACTTCCCAGGGCGGCGGCTGTTCCTGTCACCAGATAGACAAAATTCAGCGGGAAATAGCTATACATATACTCCTCTGCCGTATACACACAAGCTGCCAGCGCGGCAAGTCCCAATCCACCAATGGCTGCCAGATGGACCTCCAGCCAAATATTATCCAGCCATATGCATTTATACTCTCCCTTTTTATCTTTTCCGCATACACAGATCAGATAGACAAGGGCAAGCAATGCCGCGCCGGCACAAATCAGTGTCTGCACAACAGTATTTATGATCATCTTTTCCTGTTTTTCCCAAAGGAGCTTATAGGCATTGACCACCTCTTCCTTCACACTGCAGCTGACCGTGATATTGCTGACACTATCATACCGGGAAAGCCCCTCCATCAAGTTAATCTGCATGCTCCCGGTTGATGACCGCTCAATATCTCCGTCACTGTCCCGCTTTACATAGGAAAAATACATACACTCCATCAGCGCCTCCGGAGTCGCAGCATCACAGTTGGTAAATTTCAGATCGTTCCACTGAATATAATAATTTACCTCCTCATCATAATAGAAGCTTTCCAGCCGCTTTTGCAAATTCTTTGCCACTGCCGCACTGTTTGGTGCCACATAGGTGTCCTTATATACCGGGATCCCATAGCTGTCGTACCCGTCAAAGTACAGCTCGTGATACACCGTATACACAAGATTTTCCGGCTCGTTGACCAGGCTGGACAGGTATCTGGATTCTGAAAAATCCCGTTCAAAGGAATAGACCTGCTCCTGCCCATCGTAAAAATCGATAATGCCCTTTGTCGCCGTTATCGCGCCCAGCACGATACCCGCAAGAAACAAAAGCACTGCAAACGCCTTCAGCCAACCGGAATATATGATTTTTTTCATAATTACGCCTCCTTCAATCAATTTTATATCCGATGCCCCAAACCACCTTCAGGTATTTCGGCTCTTTGGGGTTGATCTCAATCTTCTCCCGTATGTGACGGATGTGCACCGCAATGGTGTTATCGCTGACAACATTTTTCTCATTCCATACATTGGAATAAATATCCTCAGTAGAGAACACACGGCCTCTGTTTCTTGCCAGAAGCTCCAGTATTTTGTACTCTACCGGCGTGAGCCTGACCGCTTCCCCGTCAACGGTCACCGTCCTGCTTTCTGTGTTGACCTGCAGTCCGTCAATGACGATCTGACCGGACTGCTTTTCCATTGCACCCAGGGTCGTGTATCTTCTCAGCTGGGATTTGACCCTTGCCATCAGCTCAGAAGGATTAAACGGCTTTGTCACATAATCATCCGCACCGGCAGTCAGTCCGAAGATCTTGTCCGTATCTTCTGATTTTGCAGACAGAAGGATCACCGGAATGTTTCTGGTTTCCCTTAATTTCATCAGTGTTTTGATCCCGTCCAGTCTTGGCATCATAATGTCCAAAATCATCAGATGTACATCCTTTTCACTCAGTACCTCCAGCGCTTCCATACCGTCATAGGCCTTGATCGCCGTGTGTCCCTCTCCGGCGAGAAAAATGCCGATGCTCTCAACGATCTCCCGATCATCATCCACAACCAATATGTTCATCACTTTCCACCTCCGTGTATATGGTACAACAAAATTCTTAATATATATAGTGGATAATTCTTAACTTTTCTTAAGAATATCCTTTCATAAGTGCAAACCGTTAAACAAAAAATGCCGCTGATCCATCATAGATCAACGGCATTCTATTATAATTCATAAAAGGCTTTCAGCCAGGCGCGCTTGATCATCTCGTGACCGGCAACCGACGGATGAACGCCATCCAAAATCAAATACTTCTCAGGCATACCGGCTGCGGCCTTGTTGAACTGCTCCTGCAAGGGAACAAACTTCAAACCGTATTTTTCTGCAATGCGCTTTGCCGCCTGGGCACGCAAGGGCACTTCCTTTGTAAAGAATTCCCAGCGGCAGGGATGTTCTTCGTCGGTGCGGGTAAGCGATCCAGGCAGAACAAAGGGTTCCAGGATCATAATCTTCAGATTTGGCAGAGCTTCAAGCAGCTCCTCAATGAGCATACCGTATATCTTTTCAAACTTTTGTGCATCCACGCCATTTCGGTCATCATATGTATCGTGCAGAACATCATTGATGCCAACCAGGATACTCATATAATCCGGCTGCAGATTGATCATATCCACACGAATGCGAGCATAAAGATCGACGATCCGATTTCCGCCGATGCCCCGATTGACAAATTCATAAGCGCCCGGTTCATCAATGCTCAATACACCGCCAACCATAGTCGGATAGCCATATCCCATATGGCGCATACCCTTATCCAGATCTCTGCCGCTATTGGTGATGGAATCGCCCATAAACAAAATTTTCTTTGCCATAACACGCACCTCAATTTAAGTTTTCACAAATTATAGCATAATGAATATTATATGTCAACGAATGCAGCCTTTCTCAGCATATTCTGTTGAACTTATGGAATATACTACAATTTTACACTGCGGGCAGATGTAAGCAAGCCACCAACAAAAGGAGATTGCCACGAGCGTAAACGCCCTCGCAATGACACGGCGGTGTGAAGCTCCGCAAATGTCATCAAAAACCCTGTCATCGCGAAACCAGTCCGCAGACTGGTTGTGGCGATCTCCCCGGTTTGTTCTCCACAAGGTTGCATCGGAGATTGCCACGGGCGTAAACGTCCTCGCAATGACACGAAGGTGTGGTGGCCGTTCGTAGGGGACGATGCCCACATCGTCCCAAATGGCCCCGTTATCAACCAACCTTGTTGGGCGGATGTGGGCATCCGCCCCTACGGGAGGGCGTCGATACCTGTTCGTAGGGGCGGTTAACCGCCCGCTGCAGGCTGTCGCAACGAAGCAGATTTGGCGGTCGATCAATGATCGCCCATACGACAGGAACGGAATTTAGCGATATAACGGAAGATTTCCCTACTTCCGGGCATAAGAAAAACCCCAACCTTACGGTTGAGGTTTTGTGTTCGCGTTACCTATCTTCCCGGGCAGTCACCCGCCAAGTATTGTCGGCGCAAACGAGCTTAACTTCTGTGTTCGGGATGGGAACAGGTGGACCCTCGTTGCAATCAACACGAACTATATTATATCAAAGCTTTTATGCTCTAATATCTTTTGGTGACCCGTACCGGATTCGAACCGATGTTAACGGCGTGAGAGGCCGCTGTCTTAACCACTTGACCAACGGGCCATTGGTGCACCTTCACGGACTCGAACCGGGGACCCACTGATTAAGAGTCAGTTGCTCTACCAACT
>JAZNDF010000182.1:0-27984 GCA_045587925.1 Faecousia sp. | reverse complement strand
GCGGTTAATAACCGCCCCTACATTTTAATTGTCAATTACTTCTTCTTTCTTCTTGCCTTTGAAGACCTTTGCGTGGAGGGTAGGTACAAACCACAAAACCGCAAAAACAATGCCTGCGTCTGCAACTACGATTGCCGGGATGCCCCAGGACTGCAGTGCTTTGAGAATAAACTCTGCGGTCTTGAGTTTGCCAGCCTTGGTCACAAACTGGAGGGCGTTTTCCTTCAGTGCATCGTAGGCTTCTCTTGCTGCTGCGATGCGCTCCTTGTCGCCCAGGGTGACGATGCCGATTTCGCTGATCAGGGCATCTACTTCTTCTGCGGCTGCCCTGGCATTGAGCAGGGTTCTGAGCTTGCCTTCGGCGGAAGTCAGTTTGCTGTAAGACACATCCTTACGCTCGGTCATATAGAGCTTATCCGCGGCTTCTCTTGCGGCAGTGATTGCCGGTTCTGCATCCAAGGTAATCTCCGCGGGGATTGCCTGAATCAAGGTCTCCACATACTTGACAAAGTCAGCGCGGAGAACTGTGATCTCTGCCTCTGCCTTTTCCAAGAGGGTAATGTCAATCAGAACTCTCTGGGAAGGTGTGCATGCATCGTAATCGGTGCGGATCGCAACCACTTCCGGCTCAAGCTCCAGCGTCATGGGGAACTTATCTGCCAGCGCATCGATCCGTGCCTGAAGTGCCGCGGCAACCCGGGCATCATTCAGGGCGGTAGCCTCGTTGTAGATTCCCATCAGTGCATCGTAGTTCTTTACGTAGTTCTGATAACGGGGCTGCATACCCTTGTATTCGTCCACAAATACCTTCAGCGGCTCAACGCTGTCCGCAGTGATTTCCTGCTTGACTGCTTCGTCGATCTTGCACTCCAGCAGGTCAACTTCTGCTTCCAGCAAGACATCCAGCTCCTGAATCAGAGCCTTATACCGCCAGCTGAGGTTTTCATAAGCAGAGCGAGCTTCCTTAATAGCAGCTTCCTTTTCCAGCGTGATCTCGCCCAGATCAAGAATCATCTGATCCACAGCGCCGGAAATTGCCCAGTCCTCATCGGTCACATTCAGGGGCAGCATATTCAGGTCTATACCGCTTCTTTCGATGTAGTAAAGATCGCCATCGTGTCCGATTACATATTCGCCTGCCAGATCGCCCATAATACGCTTAGCAGACTTGAGCTTCAGCTTGCCAACAGGTGCAGTCATATCTTCGATTTCGAAGCGGTACATACCTACACCGGTGTTCAAGCAGAAGTATACATATCCACGCTCGGTGTCAAACAGGAAGTCCTGACTGCTACGCTCACGACCGCCGGAGGTAACATAGGTATCCTTTGCAGAGGAGAAGATCTCCTGCACCTTGAATTCCTTAGTGTCCGGGTTATAGTCGAAGCAGAAAATAATTTCAGATACAGATGCCCACAGACGGTTCTCAACCACAGGGTCAGCCTCAAGGCCGGCAATGTAAGGAACGGGAGTCTTCAGTCCGGGGATATACTTGGCAGGATCAAATCTTGCTACGACTTCTCTGTTTTGGTAGTCATAAGCAACGATCTGTGCATTTTCCTTCTGCTCCTTTTTCGACACTGTGCCGGTGCCGGGGGTGAAGGAGGATGCCGCCCAAACCAGCTTGCCGCTGTGTGCCAGACCGGTGATGGAGTGATCCTCTACGATGTTTCTGTGGGTGTACCACTGACCAGTAGCGGTGTTATACACGGTAATAGAACCGCCCCACTGGTTGGTGTCGGGAACAGTACCGGCGAAAACATAACCATCGCCAGCTGTCAGCTCCTGAACACGCTTCTGACCGGTTTCCTCGTGGTTCAGCTGCCAACGCTGGATAACTTCGTTATCCCGGGGCTGCTTATTCATATCACCGGAGTAGGGATAAATTTCATTCAGAGTGGTGGAGGAGTAGTTGCCGTAGTACAGCTTTCCGTTGTACCACAGGGAGCTATCGCCCTGACCGCCAGTCTTATAGGTGGCAGTAACTACACCCTTTTCGGTATCGTAAACGATACAGTCAGCTGTGTTAAAGCCGCCGATATACAGGCCGTGATCGTCGCCTTCGCCAACAGCAATACTCAGAAGTCTTGTGCCGCCGTCGCCGTCCTTAACCAGATTATCCCAAGAGGTGTATTCACCCTCTTCGATGTTATACAGTCTGGGATTACCGCCGGCGGAGGTAGAAGCGGTAAAGAGATAAGTCTTGCCGTCCTTGGTGATAACGTTCTTGTCAGAAACGAAGCCGATACCACCGGAGGGCATATTGGGCGTCTTTGCAAAGGTCTGTGTTTCCACATTGTACTCCCACAGGCCGTTGCCGCCTACAACTGCCAGATACTGCTTGCCGCCCACAATCTCGGAAATGCCGCCCATAACGCAGTCCGGCAGGTTGGTTTCCACCAGATCCAGAGTTTCGGGGTCAAACATAAGGCACTGAGCAAAATTCAAGCCGCCGTAAGTACCTGCCAGCAGGTATTCGCCGCCACCCAGAATGTTCATCTCGCCAATGGCGTTTGCCTTTCCCTGTACATCCTTGATATTCTTTACGATTACTTCCTTCTCGGTTTTCAGGTCGAACTTGACTACGTGAATGCCCTCGTCACATTCAAGAGACATATACAGGTAGCCATTGAGATGAGTTATACCACGAACTGCGTCACCCTTACCGTCGATCAGGTGGGCAACCTCTCTGAACAGGCCGGTTTCCTTATCCATAGCCATCAGGAAGCCCTTGTGGTTAGAACCGAAGTACATCGTTCCATCCACTTCCACAATATCGGTAGCGCCTTCAATATAACCAAAGCCCTGATTGAACCAGTTATAAGTGGTGGTCATCTGGGTATAGGGATCGTACTTAAGCAGACGCTTACTGTTACCGGTGATCCAGATCATACCCTCAGAATCTTCGTATGCATCTGCAGGCAGACCGAAGCCGCCGCCGAAGGAGTCAACCAATTCTTCGGTATCCAGGTCGTAGACCAGATTGTTGCCGCCCTCGCAGGGCATAATGTAATATTCGTGTCCGCCCATTTCCTTGATAACTGCATCACCACGGAAGTCAGCAACACGCAGTGCCTTTTCCACAACTGTGACAGGACGGACTACCTTTTCCTCTTCCTGCTGGTATGCAACCTTGCCCCGCTCCATATTCAGCTGGGAGTAGTTCATATAGCAGTAGGCGTTAATGTTCTGGGACATCTCATAAGCTTCCATCACAAGGACATATTCCTTGCCGGCTTCGAAATCCCAGTAGCCGATGTAGCTGCAAGCGCCGTCTGTAAGAGTGGTGCTCTCATCGGTCATATTCACAGTGCCAACCCGGTTGGAGGAGTCGGTTGCCTTCAGCACCTCGCCCTTGGGGGTGTCGCCGGGGACAATATAGAATGCAACTGTGCCGCCGTAGGCATACTTTGCATAGTCCAGAGACAGGGTAAAGGTACCACTGCCGGGGCTCTTGATCTTAAATGCTACCCAGTAGTTTTCCTTGCCGTAGATACGCATACCGGTTGCACGGTAGTAACGCACGGTGGTATGCACCTTATCCATTGTTTCTACGGTCTGACCCTTCAGCTCATCACAGCAATCGTACCACATCCAGTTGATAGAGCCGTTTTTGTACATCCGCTCCAGTTCATCATATCTGTCAATATGGTACATAGTCTTCTCGGTAAATCTACCGTACATATCGTCGACCAGGTCGAAATCGTAGACTGTGCCGTTGATGACCTTTCTCTTGGGAACTGTGCCGTCCGCAACCAGACCGTCCACAGTCATCTGGATTTCCTGGATGTGCAGCAGTGTGCCGCGCTTGAGGTTAAATACCAGAATGTACTCTTCGTTCTTGCCAAAGGTGTACTCGCCTAAGTAGAAGGTTTCTTCACCGATCATCTGCACGTTGGATGCCAGCAGATATTCCGGAATCAGCAGCTGATCCACCTGCTCCTCGGTGAGAACCATCTCGTTCTTTGCGGGGATCAGGTAAATATCGGACACGATCTTGCTCTTGCCGCTACTTACCAGACGGATATCGTAGGTAGCAGTGCCGGGGTTCTTAATGCGGAAAGAGTACCAGGAGCCGAGGGCATTCTGATAGCCATCGTTATTCTTGAAACGGAAGCAGCCTTCCCGGAACGAACCACCGGTGTCACCGAATTCGGTGCTGTTGACCTCGAACTTCCAGTCGGTAGTGCCAGCGGCGTAGCGATCCTGCATATATGCGCGGACGCGGTAGCTGGGATCGTTATTGTAGCGGCTGCCTGCGCCCAACTTATCCAGCAGAGGATCTTCCCGGCTCAGGTCGAAGTCATAGACCTTCTTCTGGGTTACAGGAATGTCGGGATCTTCCACAGGAACAGTCATTTCAATAGAATCCAGATAGATACGGGGGTTCTTACCGGTGGTCTTCAAAAGAATAATATACTCGCCGGCTGCTTCGAAGTTCCATTCGCCAACCCGGATCTCGGTCATTGTCTTGTCAAATGTAACCGCGCCAGCCAGATTCTTCTCCGTGATCTGTGCTTCCAGCTGTGCCTTGGTCATTGTTTCTGCAGCTGCAGGGAACACATACATATCAGCGGTGTAGCCGTAAGTGATGTTATCCTTGTTTACGGTGATCCGCTTGACACCGGGTTCTGCCACTTTTACACGCAGTGCAACCCAGTTGCCAACAGTTTCCAATTCCTCGCCGTCTTCATCATACTGGATCTTGCCGTTTTCATCATACTGGAAGCGCAGACGCACACCGCCGTAGCCCTTGTCGGCATAAGTGCCGGCCAGGAATGCGGTGGAAGCAAAGCCGTTGTACTCAAACTTCCAGTTCAGTTCATTTTCTGCATACTGAGAAGCGATACATACATCCAGCTTCTTGCCACAGATCAAGCAGTTCTTGACGATCTCTCTGTCGCTCAGCTTGCCGTTGTCAATAAACATCCAGTTGCGACCCTCTTCTTCGTAGAGCGCCAGGTTGTAAATGCCTTCGGCATAAGTGCCGGTGCAAACACCGGGCTTAGGCTCAGTGGGCGCGGTGGGGGTAGTGGGCTCAGTGGGAGGAACGGTGGGTTCTTCCTCACCGCCGGGAACAACCAGTTCCATAGACTGGATGTAGAAACGATTTGTATTTTCCAGCTTCAGCAGCAGTACATACTGACCGGCTACCGGGAAGGTGCAGCTGCCGAAGGTTGCTGTGGGTGTGCCTTTGATTAAGGAAATGCTGCCGATTTTGTTATCTTCAAGGTTGCCGGTTGCAGGACCGTTTTCATACTCGTCCACGGTCAGCATATATGCAGAATATTTGTAGGCAGTGCTAGATACGGATGCGCTGGTGTAGCGCAGATTGAAGGTTCCTGCCGCAGGAACATCAATTTTTACCGCAAGCACGCCGTTGTTTGCATCATCGTCCAGACGGAAAGCCCAGTTATTGGCTTTTGCAAAGAGGGGGGCGCCGGTAGCAGTATCGTCCAAATATTCCCAACCATAAGCATCGTGGTTGGCTTCCAGGTGCTCCCTCAGTTTTTTGCCACAGCCGCAGGAGCAGTTATTGCTCCAGCTGATGGTGGTTCTGGTGCCGCCTACTGCGGCATCAACAGTGAAGTTATAGTATTTCACAACTGCGCCGGGGGTGGTGGTGTCGATGTCACCGCCCTGGGTGGGTGCGCTGGTGGGCGCACTGGTAGGTGCGGAAGTAGGTGCAGAAGTAGGCGCACTGGTAGGTGCGCTGGTGGGGGTAGTAGAACCGCCCTCGCTGGGAATCAGCTCCAGCTTGCCCATAAACATTGTTGTGCTCAAACATTTGATTACAAGGATCTGCTCACCTGCTTCAGAGATCGTCCAAGTGCTTTCAAATTCTGCACTGCCCGCGTCACTCAGAGAAACCTTACCCAGCGTAGTCTTGTTGGCAGATTCCATCAGGTTCGCAACGGTAGTGTTTTCTACCTGATCAGCGGAGAATACAAATGCCTCTACACTTTGGCTGGATGCATAGCAGGACGTATACTTTACTGCGTATGTACCGGGAGCGGTTACATTCAGCTTAAAAGCAATCCAGTAGTTCTTTGCCTTTGCACGCAAGCCCCAGCCATAGGCACTACGGAAGGAAATAGCATTTTCGCCCTCAGTGTGACTTTGCAGATTGTTCTCCAAAATCATCCAGCCTAAATCTTCATATTTCTCTTCCAGATGTTCCTTGAACAGCTTGCCGCAGCCACAGCCGCACTTTTCTTGCATTTTTCTCGACGAAGCTGTTCCAATCAATTCATTGGTAATCTTTGGATTTGCAGCATCGTACAAAACGAAGTCAAATTCCTGCGCTGTTGCTTCCGGAGTATCGCCGTCTGCAAAAGTAGCCGGCACTAAAAAAGTTGCCAGTATGCACACAAGCAACGCTGCAGCAACCATTCGTACGAATTGCTTCCTCATAAAATCTCCTCCAATTTATATGGTCTCACGCATCCTGTAAGATGCTATTCCATATACATTTTAAGCAAAAAGCCAGTCGGACACAATGCACAAAAAATGCAAATATTAGCACAAGATTGCCCAAATTATCAAATTAAGTATTTTCAGAAGTTGCCATACCTTTAAATAATACAATTTTACTTCTTTTTTCTGCCGAAAAAGCAAATCAGGTCAATATAATGCTAATTTATGCAGATTTTGTGTATTGTATTTTTCCCAGAGCGATTTATAATTAGGCTATACAAACCCATTGGGAGGGATTTGCTTTGGAAGATGTAAAAAACCTTCAAAAAATTGACATTCACGCACACGCAAATGCATTTGGTCAATCTATGCCGCCGTTCAAAGAGCACAGGCCGGATCCTTACTTTATTAATCCGGAGCAGCTTCTGAATTTTTACGATCAGTTGGGGATCGAAAAGGGCGTTCTTCTTGCCATCAATGCGCCTGAGGGTTTTCCGGCTCCCCTTCCCAGTGAAACCTGCAAGTGGGTCGCAGACAGGTATCCTGACCGGTTTTACTGGTTCTGCGGTGTGGACCCCAGAGCTGTTCCAAGCACAGACAGCAGTAAGCTGGGTCGCATCATCAGCCACTACAAGAAGCTGGGCGCAAAGGGTGTAGGCGAGATCACCGCCTTAATGGATATGGATGCGCCTCAGGTTGAAAACCTGTTTTCCGCCTGTGAGGAATGTGATATGCCGGTGACCATACACATTTCCCATTCCTATAAGGATGCCTATGGACTTTACGACGATGTGGGTCTGCCGCGGCTGGAAAAGCTTCTTCGCAACCATCCGAATTTGAAGGTGATCGGTCATTCCCAGCCCTTCTGGGCGGAAATCTCCGGAGATGTTACCTTCGAAAACCGGGGCGTTATTTCGAAAGAAAGGATTGCAGAAGGCGGCGCTGTTGTCCGTCTGATGCAGGAGTATCCCAATCTGTACTGCGATTATTCCGCAGGCAGCGGATGCAACGCATTCACCCGGGATGAAGAATTTACCGCCCGGTTTATTGAGCAGTTCCACGACCGTGTTTTGTACGGCTGTGATTTTTGCTTTACTTATAATACACCCCCCTTCCGGCTGCGGGATGCCCTTGACCGGATGCTGGACGAAGGAAAGATCAGCCCGGAACACTACAAAGAATTTGTTCGCGGGAATGCAATAAAACTTTTAAAACTGGAGGAAGAATAATATGGAAAAATTAGCATTATTGGGTGGAACACCTGTTATTAAAGAAAATGAAGCGCCCAAGGAATTATTTAAGTGGCCGATCCTTACAGAAGAAGATAAGGAAGCTGCGATGAAGGTCATTCTGGACAATTCCTTCTCCCGCACAGATATTACTGCAAAATTCCAGGAGGAATTTGCCGCTTGGCAGGGTACAAACTTTGCCGTTGCCTACCCCAACGGTACAATGGCACTGGCTTGTGCCATGTTTGCAATCGGTCTGGGCAGAGGCGACGAGATCATTTGTCCCACCAAAACTTACTGGGCAAGCATTACCGCTGCCCTCACCTTCGGTGCTGTACCTGTTTTCTGTAACATCAGCAAGGAAAACCTTTGCTTAGATCCGGGCGATCTGGAGCGGTGTATCACCCCAAAAACCAAGGCTATTATGGTGGTTCACTACTTTGCCCATCCCTGTGATATGGACCGGATCATGGCCATAGCCAAGAAGCATAATCTGCTGGTGATCGAAGATGTCTCCCATGCCCAGGGCGGCCTTTATAAGGGCAAGAAACTGGGCACTTTTGGAGATGTGGCAGCAATGAGCCTTATGAGCGAAAAATCTTTTGCTGCCGGTGAGCTGGGTATTTTGGTCACAGACAACCGCAAATACTACGAGCGCGCCATTGCTTACGGTCATTATGGCCAGAACAACGAAAATTACATTCAGGAGAGCGATGATCTGAAGCCCTATTTTTCCATTGCTCTGGGCGGCGTAAAGGGCAGAGCCAACCAACTTTGCGTGGAACTGGCAAGAGGTCAGCTGAAGCATTACGACGAGCGCACTGCTGAAATTCGGAAGGCTATCAACTATTTCTGGGATCTGTTGGAAGGTCTTCCCGGCATCCGGGCCATTCGTGTAGACGAGTCCACCGGTTCCAATATGGCAGGCTGGTATGTTCCCCATGGTATTTACCATCCTGAGGAATTGGGCGGTCTTTCTGTCAACAAGTTCTGTGAGGCTGTTCGGGCAGAAATCAACTTCAAGTGTTCCCCAGGTGGTAACCGCTGCCTGCACACCCACAATCTGTTTAAAACCTTTGACTTTGCTCACGCAGGTGTCCCCACCATTACAGAATTTGCCCAGCGGGATGTCCGCGAGGAAAACACCAAATGCGATCCCTCAGTAGATATCAACTGCTTCTCTGCCCCCTGGTTCAAGCATTGTGATAAGGAATGGATCGAAAAATTTGCACAAGGCTACCGCAAGGTAATTGAAAACTACACCCAATTGCTGGAAGCAGATGAGAAAACTGCCCAAGGTGGCAGATGGTTTGGCACTGAAAATAACTAAACACAAAAGGTGTGATACATCGTGCACTGGAATAACGGCTGCAGAATCACAGTAGGCAAAACTTCCCACGCCCATAATCTAAATACAATTACACGGGAAGATGCCCTCCACGAAGAAATAGAAATCAAATATTTCTATGATGGCACAGCTACTTTGCTGATTGAATCCCAAACAGTCAATGTAAAAGCTGGAGATATCGTGGTGATCAACCCCTATGAATTCCACGCAACGGCAAATACCGGTGAGAACCAGGGAAAATATCATCTTTTTATGATCCCATTGGATTATTTTTCCGGTATTCCGGAACTGGATCTGGACAAGCAATTCATTCTTGAGAACAAACGCTTTCAGACCTATTACTCCGGTGACTCAGAAATGTGTGCATTCCTGGAAAAAGCGGCTCAGGAAGCACTGCAGCAGCAGCCCGGCTGCGAAGTAATGATCAAGGGGCTGCTGATAGGATTCTTCGCCCTTTTAGGGCGCAAAGGCATTATAGAAACTGAAAACGCCTGCTCTCAAAAGAAAATACTGCGGTTATATTCCGTCATCAAGCCGGCTCTGCATTGTATAAAAAACGAGTATCACCGCACTTTGTCTGTGGATGAAATGGCAGCGCTCTGCAATGTGAGCAAACATTACTTCTGCCGTATTTTCAAAACCGTCACACAAAAAGGACCTATGGAATATTTACGGGATTTCCGGATGCAGGTTGCAAACACCCTGCTATCCGACACCCGAAAAAGCATTGGGGAAATTTCAGACATCTGCGGCTTTGAAAATCCCAATTACTTCTCCCGCTGCTATAAAAAGCACTACGGTTTCTCTCCCAGCAGCGGACGGGCATCCAAGGAGGCAAGAAAATGATCAAATATCGAATTGGCATTATCGGTGCAGAAAATTCCCACGCAGACAGCTTTGCCAAACGCATCAATATGCCGGATGAAGCGGGTAATTTCTGTTATCCGGACTGTCGGATCACGATGGTCACAGGTCACTATCCTGACGCGAATAAGGCATTGGCAGAAAAGTTTTCCATCGATCGGGTGGTCGATGCTCCGGAGGAAATGCTGGGCAATGTGGATGCAGTGGTCATCACTGCCCGGGACGGAAAATACCACTGGGAATTTGCAAAGCCCTTTATTGAGGCAGGCATTCCCGTGTTTGTGGACAAGCCCTTTACCGCAGACATTGGGCAGGCAGAAGAAATGGTCGCCCTGGCTAAGGAAAAAGGCGTCCCCTTGTGCGGCGGTTCCGGCCTGAAGCATTCTGTAGATGTTCAGTACTTTAAGGATTTTGTGCAAACCACCGAGCTGGATCTTATGGGCGGCTCCCTGTCTGCACCGGTGCAGCTGAACAGTGAGCACAGCGGATTTTATTTTTACGCCCCCCATCTGGTGGAAATGACACTGGAGATCTTCGGTTATCACCCCCACAGTGTCACCGCAGTCAAGCACGCAGACAGTGTTTGCTGTATGGTGCATTACGATAACTTCACCGTTTCCAATCATTTTAAGGAAAAATCCAAGCCCTACACCGCTGTTTTGTATGCGACAAAGTATTCTGAGTATCGGGAGGTCCGCTACCAGGAATGCGAAGATCTGCAATGTGATGAATTTGTGAAAATGCTCCGCACCGGCAAAATGGCATACACCTACGAGCAGTTGGTCGCTCCGGTGTACCTGATGACCGCCATAATAAAATCCTACGAAACAGGAAAAACAGTAAAAATCTAAAAGATGCACAAAGCCCCGACGGATCACTCCGCCGGGGCTTTTGTATGCAATGTAAAATTCAGGGCCAATTAGTATCAGAAAGGAAGCAAAGGGCGCTTATATTTATTCTTCCATTCCAAACAGCTTCAGGGCATTGCCCCGGCAGATCTTATAGTAGGCATTTCCGGAAATTTTTCCGGTTTCCACAGCCTCGTCCAGGAAATTGTTCAATGCCGCATAGGGCGGTTTTCGGATATTGGCAATATCCGTTCCGAACAGCAGGCGGTCCTGGAACTTCTCTATCATTGCATAGCCAAATTCCGGGTCCCGCATAAAGGCATTGCCGCCGCTGCCGGCGGACATATCCCCGTAGAGGTTCGGGTATTTTTCCAGCAGCTCCACCACTCTGCCGCCCGGTGCTACCGGTCCTTTGGGGTAGCCGCCCCAATTTTCTTCGGTCACATCCCCGCTGATAAAGGACCAGAACCGCTGGGAGTGTCCCAAGAATTTCAGGTTAGGAAAATCCTGCAAGGCTTTTTCCAGACGGGGTAAGCCAAAATCATCAACAATGCCGTAGCTTTTTCCCTTGACGCCAATATGGAAGGTCAGGGGCAGACCGCACTTTTCGCAAGCGGAAAACAGGTTATACATATAAGGATCATCAAAATACAGATTGGCAGTGACCTCCCCCACGCCCTTTGCACCCAGCCGCTTATAGTGCTCCAGAAGGGGCGTCAGATCAAAGTCCGGCATATTCTTGCCCTGACGGGGATCCACATTGCAGAACCAGATATAGGTATCCGGGTGCGCCTTTGCAAAAAGATACATTTCCTCATTGGTGACGATCCGGCACACTCCCTCCGGAGAGGAAAGGGTCATCAGCACACCTTTTTCTATACCCATATCATCATAGATCTTCCGCAATTCCTCATAAGTGGGATAGGCATTGAGCCCGTCCGTCCGCAAAGACGGCTCCGTTAAGGGTGCGGAATGCACGTGAATATCGATCTTCTTAATTTTATTCATTTTCATTACCTCTTCCGAAATCCAAGGTAGCCTTCCAAAATCAGGGATGCGGCTACTGCATCGACTGTGTTTTTCCGTTTCTTGCCGTGGTAGTTATGTTCATTTAATATATTGTGTGCTTCCACAGTGGTGCGCCGCTCGTCCCACAGCTTTACTGGCAAGCCGGCGGCTTCCTCCAGCTTTCCCGCAAATTCCCGGCAAAGCTCCGCACGGGGACCTTCTGTGCCGTTCATATTCTTGGGAAGCCCCACAGCGATCTCCCCTATGTCATTTTCTGCCGCAATGCGGCATACTTCCTCTAAGGTCTTGTCCATTCTCCGGCTGTGGATCACGGTAGTGGTGCCCACAATGGAACATAAAAGATCGGAAATCGCCACGCCGGTGCGTGCATCTCCGTAATCAATTCCCATAATTCGCATTCTTTTCCCCTGCTTTCCCGATGTTTGTTCCATTATACAACAGTTTTCAGGAAAAATAAACCGGAAATTCGCGAAAAAAGTTGTTGACTTCCGCACCCCCCTGTGTTAGAATGGTTCTACCTGTGAAAAGAGGGCTTTTTTTGTGCGCCTTTTTTCAGCTTCGGAGTGGGAATTGTAGTTGCCCGCTTTCTAAATTTTTTCTAGCCGGAGTGATACAGGGAGGCAATATTTAAGGAGGTGCCGTTATGCGCGTTAAAGTCACTTTGAGATGTTCTGAGTGCAAGCAGAGAAACTACAACACAATGAAAGAAAAGAAGAACAACCCTGATCGTCTTGAAATGAAGAAGTATTGCAGATTCTGCAGAAAGCATACTGTTCATAACGAAACGAAGTAAGGAGGTACACTATGGCAGAAGGCAAGAAGGAACTTTGGTTCAAGCGCGCCGGAAGAGGCATTGCCAGATACTTCCGTGAGCTTCGCAGCGAACTGAAGAAGGTCGTATGGCCCACTCCCCAGCAGGTGCTGAAGAACACCCTGATCGTCATTGCGTGCGTTCTCGTGGTTGGCGTATTTATCTGGCTGTTCGATTTTATTGCCCGTATCGGCATTAACGGCCTGATCGATGCTGTCCGTCCCGGCAGTTAAGGGGTTTTACTATGGCTGAAGCTGCAAAGTGGTATGTGGTCCATACCTATTCCGCTTATGAAAACACTGTAAAGGCCACCATCGAAAAAACGATCCAAAGCCGCAACCTGCAGGATCAGATCCTGGCGATCAACATTCCTATGGAGACCGTCACCGAGATCACCGAGTCCGGCATCAGCAAGACTTACGACCGTAAGCTCTACCCCGGCTATGTGTTTGTAAAGATGGTTTACAGTGATGACACTTGGCACATTATCCGCAATATCCGTGGCGTTTCCGGCTTCGTCGGTACATCCGGCAGTGAGCCCATTCCGCTGACAGAAGATGAAGTGTATCAGATGGGTGTCGAAAAGCGCGAGATCGTTGTCAACTACACTGTTGGCGATACCGTGTGCATTCTCGACGGTCCTCTCAGCTCCTTCACCGGTGTGGTGGAAGAATTGGACGCCGATCAAAATCGGGTCAGCGTAGTTGTATCTATGTTTGGCCGTGAGACTCCCGTCGAGTTTGAGCTCGATCAGGTGGAGCTCGTATCCCAATAAACGCATCGGGCCGGTTTCCCGGTCGGACCGTGGGAGGGGTTTAAAGCCCCGAAAGAAATGCGCAGAGCGCATCATTACCACATTATATTCAGGAGGTGCTGATTATGGCACAGAAAGTTACTGGCATTATTAAACTTCAGATCAATGCCGCTAAGGCAACCGCATCCCCCCCTGTTGGCCCCGCTCTGGGTCAGCACGGCGTTAACATCGCAGCATTTATTAAGGAATTCAACGCCCGTACCCAGTCTATGGAAGGCTACAAGATTCCCGTGGTGATCACGGTCTATGCTGACCGCAGCTTCACCTTTATTACCAAGACCCCTCCGACCCCCCTGCTGATCCTCAAGGCGATCGGTCTGGACAAGGGTTCCGGCGTTCCCAACAAGACCAAGGTTGGTCAGATCACCCGCGCTCAGATCTCTGAGATCGCAAAGACCAAGATCCAGGACCTGAAGGGTGCTACTCTGGAGGCTGTTGAGAGCCAGGTCGCTGGTACCTGCCGTTCTATGGGTGTTACCGTAGTCGACTAATTATTTGTCATTTGCTTATCCGGGAAACTTGCCCGGAAATGTGGGAGGATTTTTCCGCATCACCACTATAAGGAGGATATATTAAGTGTTTAGAGGTAAAAAATATCAGGAGAGCGCCAAGCTGATTGACCGCTCTGTTCAGTATGATCCCGCAGAAGCCCTGGATCTGGTTGTGAAGGGTGCTTCCGCTAAGTTCGACGAGACCGTCGAGCTGCACATCAAGTTGGGTGTTGACTCCCGTCACGCAGACCAGCAGGTCCGCGGTGCTGTGGTTCTGCCCAACGGCACAGGTAAGACCGCTCGCGTTCTGGTTTTCGCTAAGGACGCAAAGCTGGAAGAAGCTCAGGCTGCCGGCGCTGACTATGTTGGCGGTATGGAGCTGGTGGACAAGATCACCAAGGAAAACTGGTTTGAATTCGATGTCGTCGTTGCTTCCCCCGATATGATGGGCCTGGTTGGCCGTCTGGGTAAGGTTCTGGGCCCCAAGGGCCTGATGCCCTCCCCCAAGGCTGGCACCGTGACCCCCAATGTGGGCAACGCCGTTAAGGAAATCAAGGCTGGTAAGGTCGAGTACCGTCTGGACAAGACCAATATCATCCACTGCCCCATCGGCAAGGTTTCCTTCGGTACCGAGAAGCTGGCTGAGAATATGGATACTCTGATGAACGCAGTTGTGAAGGCTAAGCCCGCCGCTGCCAAGGGTCAGTATATCCGTTCCTGCACCGTGGTTTCCACTATGGGCCCCGGCGTCAAAGTCAACACCACCAAGTACGCTTAATCGCGTTTAATAATCCCGGAAGCAACCGCTTCCGGGATTATTATATTTCCGTATGTAAGGAACCCTTCCAAGATATCTCATTATAAGGAACGCCACACAGGGCATCCCTTACGGTGACAATGTAAAATATACGCATAAAAATGGGCGCGTGCATTGCACACACCCATTTTTTCGTCGTTCATTGCGAACCTTCGTAGGGGACGGGTTGTCCGTCCCACTTACAAACCAAAGGCTGTCATAAAGTTTTTCAGCATTGCGGCACATTCTGCACGGGTAGCTGTGCCGGCGGGGTCTAGCTTGAAGGTGGAAAGGGGCTTACCAGCATCGCCCTTACCGCTGAGAATGCCGTTTGTCACAGCCCAGTCCATTGCGGTCTTGGCATAGTCAGCAACCTTGTTGCCGTCAGCAAATTGGTAGATCTTTCCTTCCTCTGCTTCCAGGGAACAGCCCTTCAGTTTTGCGTACTTGTAGAGCATCATTGCCAGGTCCTGACGGGTGATGTTCTTGCCCACACCAAATCTGCCGTCGCCCATACCGCTGGCAATGCCAGCCTGATTTGCCCACAGGACTGCGTTCTTGTACCAACCAGTGTTCGCCACATCCGGGAACTTATTGGCAATGCTTACAGAGGGCTTATTCTCTGCATTGTAAAGCACCTGAGCAAACTCTTCACGGGAAATGGGGTTGTTGGGATCGAATTTAATACTTCCGTTGGTATCCTTTCCTTTTCCAGCCATCAGGTTATTTTCTAAGGCATAGTATACAGCACTAAACTGCCAACTGTTTATATCAACGTCTGCAAAAAGAGGTTCTGTGCCTTCCTGATAGAATATCTTTCCGCAGCATCCGCATTGAATCGCTGGATTGCCGTTTTTATAAACATCCTTTACATTGTAATGCCATTTTGGCTGTTTGATAATATTGGAACTGCTGTAGAAAATATCATATCTTTCATCTTCAGTCCCGCGGAAATATACTGTTTTAAGTTTCGTGCAATAACTAAATTCATCATATCCAATATGCTCCAACTTGCTACCAAGGGTAACGCTGGTCAAATTGGTGCAGTAGTAGAAGGCGTCATATCCAATTTGCGTAACACTGTTTGGAAGCACTACGCTACGCAGTCCGTCGCAACCGGCAAATGCTTCGGATCCAATGCTGGAAATGCCCGCACCAATCGTTATGTACTCCAAATTGCGGCAATTATAGAATGCTTTATCCAAAATATTACCGCCGGTTACGGTTACAGATTTTAAGGATGCCGGGATATAGTAAGTAGTTGAAGTATAGCCATAGGGATTTTGTGAAGTGGCTACACCTCCGGAGTAAGAGGCAGTACCAAATATGTAGCCAAAGGGATACTGAACAGGATCTGCACCGGTCCTTATCTTATCTCCTACAAAGGGAATCGTCATCGTTTCCAGTTTGCTGCAACCGGAGAACGCAGAACTGCCTATGCTGGTAACACTATCCGGGATGGTGATGCTTGTCAAACTGCTGCAGTTATAGAACGCATTATAGCCTATGCTGGTAACACTGTCTGGGATGGTGATGCTCGTCAAACTACTGCAACCGGAGAATGCGGAATCGTCTATATCGGTAACACTGTCCGGGATCGTGATGCTGGTCAGGCTGCTGCAATTACGGAATGCATCATAGCCTATGCTGGTAACACTATCCGGAATTGTGATACTGGTAAGACTGCTACAGCCGGAGAACGTATATTCGCCAATGCTGGTAACACTATCCGGAATTGTGATACTGGTAAGACTGCTACAGCCGGAGAACGTATATTCGCCAATGCTGGTAACTCTGTCTGGGATGGTGATGCTGGTCAGGCTGCTGCAGTTACGGAACGCACAATTGCCTATGCTGGTAACACTATCCGGAATTGTGATACTGGTAAGACTGCTACAGCCGGAGAACGCATATTCGCCAATGCTGGTAACTCTGTCTGGGATGGTGATGCTGGTAAGGTTGCTGCAGTTACGGAACGCATAATTGCCTATGCTGGTAACACTATCCGGGATCGTGATGCTGGTTAAACTACTGCAGTCTTCGAACGCAGAATAGCCTATGCTGGTAACACTGTCTGGAATTGTGATACTGGTAAGACTGCTACAGCCGGAGAACGCATATTCGCCAATGCTGGTAACTCTGTCTGGGATGGTGATGCTGGTCAGGCTGCTGCAGTTACGGAACGCATCATAGCCTATGCTGGTAACACTGTCTGGGATTATAATTTCTAACAAACTGCTTTCGCAAATTACCATTGTAGATGTCACGGATTTAGAGCCTTCTGCAACAATCAACTTTTTAATGGAACAACCATTGAACGCACGACCGTTTATGCTGGTAACACTATCCGGGATGGTGATGCTCGTCAAACTACTGCAACCAGAGAACGCATAACTGTCTATGTTGGTAACACTGTCTGGGATTATAATTTCTAACAAACTGCTTTCGCAAATTACCATTGTAGATGTCACGGATTTAGAGCCTTCTGCAACAATCAACTTTTTAATGGAACAACCATTGAACGCACGACCGTCTATGCTGGTAACACTATCCGGGATCGTGATGCTGGTCAGGCTGCTGCAGCCGGAGAACGCACCGTAGCCAATGCTGGTAACACTGTCCGGAATTATAATTTCTAACAAACTGCTTTCGCAAATTACCATTGTAGATGTCACGGATTTAGAGCCTTCCGCAACAATCAACTTTTTAATGGAACAACCATAGAACGCATACCCGCTAATGCTGGTAACACTATCCGGGATCGTGATGCTGGTCAGGCTGCTGCAACCAGAGAACGCAGCATAGCCTATGCTGGTGACACTGTCACCGATGGTGACGGAGGTCAGGCTTCTGCAATTATAGAACGCATCAGAGCCTATGCTGGTAACTCTGTCTGGGATGGTGATGCTTGTCAAACTGCTGCAGTAATAGAACGCACGATTGCCTATGCTGGTAACACTATCCGGAATTGTGATACTGGTAAGACTGCTACAGTCGGAGAACGCATTATAGCCTATGCTGGTAACACTATCCGGGATCGTGATGCTGGTCAGGCTGCTGCAGCCGGAGAACGCGGAACCGCCTATATAGGTAACAGGCAAGCCATTATAAGTTGCAGGGATTACCAAATCACCACTGGCAGAAGAATCGCAATCCAATACGCTATAACTTGCGCCACCATCGTTAATATAAAATAATAGGTCATTTTGACTTGCTGCTTGTGCGGATTCGGGGAATATCCAAAAGCATAGAACGGCAGCAAACACTGCCAGCAAACAGGTTTTTAAACGGTTTCTCATTTTTACGCCTCCATTGCAATGAAAATAAATACCCTCATACTGTTGAACAGTGTTCACCAATATTTATGCCATAATAGCATAAAATATAAGAAATGTAAACACTATTCAACAAAAATGAGGGATTTTTATGTTCAAAATAAAAGCCGCCGACGGCACAAATAACCTATGCGGCCGCAGGATCGCGCAGATACGAAAAGAGAAGAAAATCTCGCAGCGAAAACTGGCAGTCAAAATGCAGTTACTTGGGTTTGATGTGGATCATTATTTTATTCGTCGGGTAGAAAACGGTGAGAGGTTTGTAACCGACATTGATTTAGTGATCTTCTCGCGAGCACTGGATGCACCCATAACCGAACTGCTGTCGGCGGAGGACGCAGAACTTTAATAATTCCCCCAACCTATCGATGATCATAAGCATTTCAAGAGCAAATTATCTGTCGCCGGTAAAGCCAATTTCGATAGATACCTTTACCACCAAGGGAGGCAAAACGCCTCCCCTACATATGTGGCAATCTCCTGTTACAACGCACAATTTTCCAACCAACACCGTAGGGGCGGTTATTAACCGCCCGCTAACATTCTTTGACGCCGGAAGGGTATGTCGGGTGGCAGATTGCCGCCCCTACAGGCGCAAATGAAAGATTTTTGCAAATTTCCCATATATGCTAAGAACAAAAGATGAAAATACAAAAAATAAGTGTTGACAAATGATCTTTTATCCTATATAATACCAGAGTTGCCAGAGACAGCAGGTGGCTTAGGCCGTAAGTCCTGCCGAGGTGCGCTGATAGGATTTAAGCGTGTCTTTCTGTCTGTTGGCAGGAAGACATTTATTTTTTTCGGAGGTGAAACTTATGCCCAACGCAAAGGTTCTCGAGAGCAAGAAGGCAGTGGTCGAGGCTCTGACCGGCAAGATCCAGGAAGCTACTTCCGTGGTTTTTGTTGATTACAAGGGTATCACCGTTGCTCAGGACGCCGAACTGCGTAATCAGTTCCGTGATGCTGGCGTAGAGTACTCCGTTGTTAAGAACACTCTGACCCGTTTCGCTGCAAAGAATGCAGGCTACGACTTCGACGAGGTTCTCAACGGCACTACCGCTATGGCTTCTACCACCGGCGACCCCATTGCTCCTGCGCGTATCGTTGCTGAATACGCAAAGAAGAACAAGCTCGCAATGTCCATTAAGGGCGGTATTGTTGAAGGTTCCGTTCTGAGTGCAGCCCAGCTGGCTGGATTCAGCGAACTGCCCAGCAAGAATGCTCTGGTTGCCCAGGTTCTGGGTACCTTCCTGGCTCCGATCTCCTCTTTGGCATTTGTCCTGGATCAGATCCGCGTCAAGATGGAAGAAGGCGGCGCTATGCCCGCTCCCGCTGCTGAAGCAGCACCCGCTGAAGAAGCACCCGCTGAGGCTCCCGCAGCCGAGGCTGAAGCTCCCGCAGAAAATGCTGAAGCTTAATCAAATCTAAAAAACAAACACACATTTAACATTTAGGAGGATATTTACCATGGCTAGTGAAAAAGTCACTGCTCTCGTTGAGGAAGTAAAGGGTCTGACCGTTCTGGAACTGTCCGAGCTGGTTCACACTCTGGAGGAAGTTTTCGGCGTTTCCGCCGCTGCTGCTGCTGTTGCCGGCCCCGCTGTCGCTGCTGCTGCTGAGGTTGAGGAGAAGACCGAGTTTGATGTTATCCTGAAGGACGCTGGCGCTTCCAAGCTGAACGTCATCAAGGTAGTCCGCGCTGTTACCGGCCTGGGCCTGAAGGACGCTAAGGATCTGGTTGACAACTGCCCCAAGACCCTGAAGGAAGCTGTTTCCAAGGAAGATGCAGAGAAGATGGTTGCAGAGCTGAAGGAAGCTGGCGCCGACGCAGAGATGAAGTAATTTTTACTTCCTTATACACAAAGATCAGCCGCCGGTTTCCTACCGGCGGCTCTTTTACTGCTTTGTCTGATCGGAGGTCATAATGGATAAAATCATCCGCTATTTTCAGCAGCTGGATCTGGATCACATCACTCTGATAAAAACCGGATTGCTGTTTATGCTGGTCGGTCTGCTGATCAGTTTATTCGGGCGGTTTGTTTTCGGCAAAAAATCCGCCCTGAGTAACGCAGTTTCTTCTGCCATCGGCATTTTATTTATCTATGCACTGACCATTTTTCTAAAAGAAACGCCCTACACCTTTGCACAATGGATCCCGCCGCTCCCCTTTGTGACCATTTCCGGTGATACCCTTGTGCTCTTTTCCTTTGCCGGTGCCGATTACCTCGCCATCTGCAGTCAGCTACTCAGTATGCTCCTGCTTGCCTTCCTGGTAAACATTGTGGACCGCTGGCTTCCCCAGGGAAAAAACATTTTCACCTGGATCCTGTTTCGGGCCCTGACCGTTCTCATTGCCCTTATTTTGCACATTGTTGCAGGCGGCCTGCTAAGCGCATATCTCCCCACCGCCATCACCGTCTATGCGCCGCCCATTCTTCTTGGCATTTTGGCAGTTATGCTGCTGACCGGCGCGCTCAAGGTCCCCGTAAGCGCGGTGCTTTCCAGTGTCAATCCGCTGATTGCAGGCTTTTACGCATTCTTCTTTGCCCACATTGTCGGCAAGCAAATCACAAAAGCGGTTTTGACCACCGCCATTTTGGCCGGCCTTGTTATTTTACTGCAAAATCTGGGGATTTCCGCTGTTTGTATTGCCCCGGAGCTTCTGACAGCATATTGGCCCTACGGCGTAGTACTCATCTTTTTATGGTTTCTTGTGGGCAGAATTCTGTAATATCCAAAAATTTTTTTGAATTTCCAGAATATTTTGTTTTACAAATCGCCACTATTGTATTATAATACGAAAGTAAAAGCGACTTAAAACGCAACTCTATTTTTCAGATTGGAAGTGTTCTTTATGAGCCGGATGCTTGGAACTGTATCTATGGGACTTCGGGCGCCGATTATCCGCGAAGGTGAGGATCTTATTCAGATCGTTACCGATACGATTTTAGCCGCGATCAAGGAGGACGGTCTGTCCCCCCGTGACCGGGATGTGGTCGCCGTAACTGAATCCATCGTGGCCCGTGTGCAGGGCAACTATGTCAGTGTTGACCATATTGCCCAGGATGTCCGCACCAAATTTGGCGGCGGTACTGTGGGTGTCATCTTCCCTATTTTGAGCCGTAACCGTTTTGCGATCTGCCTGCGCGGCATTGCAAAGGGATGCAAGAAGATCGTGCTGATGCTCAGCTATCCCTCCGACGAGGTGGGCAACCACCTGATCGATTGGGATATGATGGACCAGAACGGCGTAGATCCCTACAAGGATGTGCTCACCGAAGAGAGCTACCGCAAAATGTTCGGTTATGTGAAGCACCCCTTCACCGGTGTTGACTATGTGGAGTATTACTCCGACCTGATTCGTCAGTGCGGTGCAGAGGTTGAGGTCATCTTCGCAAACGATCCCCGCGCAATTTTGCCCTACACCAAAAATGTTCTTAACTGCGATATTCACACACGGGAGCGCACCAGACGCCTGCTGAAAAATGCCGGTGCCGAGTGTGTCTACGGTCTGGATCAGATTATGACTGCCCCCATCGACGGCAGTGGCTACAATGCTTCTTACGGTCTGCTGGGCTCCAACAAGTCCACAGAAGATAAGATCAAGCTTTTCCCCAGAGAATGCCAGGATCTGGTAGAAGGCATTCAGGCAAAGCTTCTGGAGGTGACCGGCAAGCACATCGAAGTGATGGTCTACGGTGACGGCGCATTTAAGGACCCCGTGGGCAAGATCTGGGAACTGGCTGACCCGGTGGTCTCCCCCGCTTACACAGCAGGTCTGGAGGGCACTCCCAACGAGCTGAAGCTGAAGTATCTTGCAGATAACGATTTTGCAAACCTCTCCGGCGAAGCACTGCGGGATGCGATCAAAGAAAAGATCACCCAGAAGGATGGCTCCAGTCTGGTTGGCAATATGGCTTCTCAGGGTACTACCCCCCGCCGTCTGACCGACCTGATCGGCTCTTTGTGCGACCTGACCTCCGGCTCCGGCGACAAGGGCACACCCATCGTCTACATTCAGGGTTATTTCGACAACTATACAAACGAATAATAACGGATAAAAAACGGCAGCTGCAATGTATTTTGCAGCTGCTTTTTTTATCCGCTATTTTTTTGCATCCGATTTCAGGTCTGCAACATACTTCCGGGGCGCAATGCCCAGCGCCTGCTTGAACACACGGGAGAAATAAAGCGGGTCCCGATAGCCGCACAGCTGAGAAATATCCTGGACGCTGGTAAAGCCCTTATCCATCAGTGTACAGGCGTGGTGGATGCGTATGGTGTTAATATAATCTGTAATGCTTACACGCATTTCCTTCTTGAAAATGCGGGAAATATATTTGGGATTGTAGGACAGTTCGTCAGAGATCAGCTCCAGGGACAGGTTCGTATCCCCCAAATGTTCATCGATAAACTTTTTAATACGGGATGCGGTGGCTGTGGCGGCAGAATCCTTCACCTTCTCCTGAATCAGCCGTGATGTCAGCACAGAAAGTGTATAAAGCAGCACGCCTTCGCTGGCCAGATCAAAGGCGGCATTGCCGAACAGGATGGCCTCTGTCCAAAAGGGCTCTAAGAAGCCATAATCGTGAAAGCATATATTCGTGTGTCCGATCTGGAGTGTATCCAATATGTGACTTGCCCGTGTTCCGATAAAGCTGATATACATATATTCAAAGTCTTCTGTGCCCTCCAGCAAATAGGGTGCAGAGGGCAGTACGAAGAAAAGATCGCCTTCACTTACACAAAAGGATTGGGACGGCATATTGAGAACGCCGCTGCCCTTTGTAACCAGGTGCAAACGGTAGGAAGGAAGCAGGCGGGGCTTTTCAAACCGGGGATTGTTTTTCTCATACACAAAATTAAGGGTATGAATGGTTTCCGGTTCATTCCGCTGGGGGATAAATCTGCAAATATTATCTTCAAACATATTTCTCAGCTCCTTTTTCCTTATTTTCTCCCTAATGGAAGAAAAAGTCAAGGGAAAGTAACCCAAATCCATAAATAGAGGGATAAATTCCATAGAATATTTATTTTAAAAGTTCTATAATGAAAGAAAAAAACCGGAAGAGGTGTCTATTGTGGAAAAGAAAGTCAGGATCGGTGTTTTAGGCGGCGTTCGCGGCACCAGTATGATCAATTACTGCATCAAGGCAAACAATGCTGAAGTAGTAGCCATCTGTGACAAGCTGGAGGAGGTCCTTCAGAAGCAGAAGGCACAGCACAAGGATCTGGATATTGCCTACTATACCGATTTTGAGGAATTTATCAAACACGATATGGATGCTGTGGTCCTTGCCAACTATGCCACCGAGCACGCCCCCTTTGCCATAAAAGCAATGCAGGCCGGAAAGCACGTATTTTCTGAGGTCTCCCCTGTTCAGACAATGAAAGAGGCAGTGGAGCTGATCGAAGCAGTAGAAGAAACCGGTATGATCTACGACTACGGCGAAAACTACTGCTATATGGGCGCACCCTATGAAATGCGCCGTCTGTATCGGGAAGGTGCTCTGGGCGAGTTCGAGTACGGCGAGTGTGAATATGTTCACAACTGTGAACGGGCGTGGCACAGACTGACTTACGGCGATAAGGATCACTGGCGGAACAATATATGCTCCACCTTCTATTGTACCCATTCTTTAGGTCCTGTCCTTCATATTACCGGACTGCGCCCTGTTTCCGTAATCGGTATCGAAGGAGGAAAATGCGGAAGAAATCTGGGCGTAGGTGCCAAAAACGGACAGTTTGCAATGGAGCTTGTGACTCTGGAAAACGGCGGCATCGTCAAAAGCCTCCACGGAGGACTTTACAAGGATTCCATCTGGTACTCCATTTACGGCTCCAAGGGCAGAATGGAGTCTGCCCGTATGGATGCACAAAAGGATTACTTCAGCCGGATCTATATCAACACAGATCCTTATCCCGGTGCCTATGAAAAGAAGGATGTGGAGACCTACCTCCCCCTGGCAGGCAAAGAGGAAGAATTTGAAGGCCTTGGCCACGGCGGTTCGGATTATTATTCCGTGTGGCACTTTGTAGAAAAGATCCTGGGCAATCCGGAAGCAGATATTATCGATGTATACGAAGCGATGGATATGTTCCTGCCGGGACTGTTTGCCTACCGGTCCATTTTGCAGGGCGGTATTCCTATGGAAATTCCCGATCTGAGAAATAAGGAACAGCGGGAGAAATGGCGCAACGATACCGCCTGCACCGATCCCAAGGTAGCAGGAGATCAGCTTCAGCCCACTATGGCATCCGGCACACCGGAGATTCCGGACGAGATCTATGCAATGGTCCACAGGAAATGGCTTGAAAAGCAAAAGGAAAAGAACGATAAGGAAATCGACCCGACATTGGATGTGGAGACGAAATAAAATGAAGATTGGATTACTGCCCCTATATATTCAGCTATACGATAAAACGAGTCCGGAAGTGCGTCCCAGAATGGAGGCTTTTTACGGTCGTGTTGCCGGTGCATTTGCGGCACAAAATGCAGAGGTGGTCAAAGTCCCCTTCTGCCGGATAAAAGAGGAGTTCCAAGCCGCAGTGGACACTTTCGAAAAAGCAGAGGTGGACGCCATTGTCACACTGCACATTGCCTACTCCCCCTCCCTGGAGTCTATTGATGCGCTGACCGCCACGAAGCTCCCCATTGTGGTGCTGGACACCACCGAAACTTTGGAGTTCGGGCCTATGCAGGACCCCGGCGAAGTAATGTACAACCACGGCATCCACGGCGTTATGGACCTTTGCAGTATGCTCCGCCGCCGGGGCAAGGCATTTGCCATTGCCGCCGGTCACTATCTGGAGTCCGACTGCATTCGCCGGGTCTGCGGCTATGTAAAGGCGGCTGCCGCCGCCACAGCCCTGAAAAAGGCAAAGGTCGGTCTGGTAGGCGGCGCATTTGCCGGAATGGGTGATTTTGCCGTTGACCCCCAGGAGCTGAAACAGCGCTTTGGCATTGTAACGGAAACGGTCGATCCTGCCAAGCTGGGTAAGATCTGCGCGGAAGTGACCCAGGAAGAGCTTTATGCACAGATCGCAGAACACAAGCGTAACTATGTTTTTGCTCCCGGTATAGTGGAAGCGGAATATGAAGACTCGGTCCGTTCCTGCCTTGCACTGCGCAAGTACATAAAGGAAAATCATTACACGGCATTTTCCGTCAATTTCCTCAGTGTAGGAAAGGGTCAAGGAATTCCCTCTATGCCCTTTATCGAGTGCTGTGAAGCAATGGCGCGGGGCATCGGCTATGCCGGCGAGGGCGACGGTCTGACCGCCGCTTTTATGGGCGCGTTGCTTAGTGCCTATCCCGAAACAAATTTTGTGGAGATATTTTGCCCGGACTGGAAAAACGGTCTGCTCTATATGAGCCATATGGGTGAAATGAACTACCGCATCGCAGACTGCAAGCCTGTGGTCTGCCCCGCCGCCACCAACTTCACACCGGGAACTACGCCCTATATGGGCTATACCCGTATGAAGGCAGGCAAGGGTGTATATGTAAATATTTGCAGAGATAAGGACGATTACCGTCTGTTTGCCGCAGATGCAGAAATGCTTAACTGCGAGGAAGATAATTTCCCCAATAATATGCGGGGCTGGATGAAGCCGGCAAACCTCACCACCGCGCAGTTCCTGGAGGCGCACAGCCAATACGGCGCGACCCACCACAGCATCTTTGTATACGGCGCGACCGCCGCAGAGCTGGAATATTTCGGAAGACTTCTGAATATGCAGACGACGCGCGTATAACGGAGGTCTTGACTTGGACTATTTGATTGGACTGGATATTGGCACATCCTCTGTAAAAGGTGTGCTTTTGACAAAAGACGGACAGACAGCGGCGACGGTCCGTTTCCCCTTTGCTTACAAAAAGGAAGACCGCAGGATCGAGCTTCCTCCGGAGGCTTATCTGGATACTTGCTGCAGCGCCATCCGAACATTGGCAGAAAAAGCAAGTGGCGGGAATATTCTGGGTATTTGTGCATCCTCTGCCAGCGGCAATCTGCTGCTTTTGGACGAAACCGGCAGACCCCTGACAGGCATCATCGGCTGGCAGGACCAAAGAGCCGCCGCGGATGCATTGCAAACCCAAAAGCTTTTCGATCCGAAGACTGTGTACCGGACTGTAGGCTGGCACTTTGACGGAAGCGGCTTCCCCCTTGCACAGCTGTGTTATCTCAAAAAGCATCAGCCGGAGCTGCTGCGATCCGCCGGCAAGATCTGTATGAGCACAGAGTATTTATACTATCAGCTTACCAGCTGCTGGGGAATCAGCCCCTCTGCCGGAACCCCCTTTTATCTGATCGATCAGTCACAGGGGAAATACGCAAAGCAGATTTTAGATCAATTGGAAATTCCGGAAGAAAAACTGCCCCCTATCCTTCCTTGCGGCAGCGTGGTGGGCAGGGTTACGAAACAAGGCGCAAAGGCTTGCGGACTGTCTGTGGGAACACCGGTGATACTGGGTTCCTTTGACCATCCCTCTGCCGCAAGAGGCGTAGGCGTTTTGGAGGAGGGGCAGATGCTCCTTTCCTGCGGTACCTCCTGGGTCGCTTTCTATCCGGTGGCGCAAAGAGAGCGGGTGATTGCCGCCAATATGCTATCAGATCCCTTCCTGTATCCGGAGGGACCCTATGCCGGTATGACCTCTGTACCCTCTGTGTCAGAAAATATACAAAACTGCATTATTTCCTTATTGGGAAAAACGGCTGAACCCTTCAAGACCCTTTCTTCTCTGGCAGCTAAAAGCCAGCCGGGTGCAAAGGGTTTGCGAATTGATCCTACAAACCCTCCAAAAGCAGAGGAAATTTCCGCCTTTGCAAAAGAAGATGTGGCAAGAGCGATTATGGAGGGCACTGTTAATCTTTTAAAAATGCGGATGGATGCACTGGCTGCCCAGGGAATTGCTGCGAAAACCGCAGTGATGGTGGGAGGCCCATCAGAGGATCATATATGGATTTCCTTGATCGAACAGATTTGCGGCATTTCCGTTAAGGTTGTCCACGGTGCTTATGCCGGTGCAGTAGGGGCTGCAAAGATTGCAGGCGAAAAGTTGGAGGTAATCAAATGGCGCTATTGGATGTAAAGCCCTATGATAAACAGTATTATGAAGAAATTTTGAAACCCTTTCTGCCGGAGCGGTTTATTGATTGCCATTCCCATATTTGGCTGAAGGAACACCATCCTACAGATGCGATTCGGGAGGGTAGCCAGAATTGGCCCCGTTTGGTGGCAAAGGAAAACTCTATTGAGGACTTGAACGAAACCAACCGTCTGCTGTTTCCTGACAACCGGGTAACGAGTGTTTTATACGGAGATTGTATGGTATCCATCGACCGGGACGCCTGCAACCAGTATGTGGCAGAGTCGGCGGTGAAAAATGATTATCCTGCGCTATATCTGTGCCACCCAGGTGAAAACGCTGAGGAACTGGAACGAAATGTTCTTTCCAATCCTGCGTTCAAGGGCATTAAGGTATATTTGCAGTTTGCCCCCGCCTACATTCCTGCCGATGAGATCCGCATTTATGATTTTTTGACGAAGGAGCATCTGGCGGTATGCGATAAACACGGTTGGGTGGTGCAGTTGCATATTGCCCGCCCCCGCCGCCTGGCAGACCCGGTTAACTATATTCAGTTACTGGAGATTGAACAGAATTACCCGAATTTGCAGTTGATCGTAGCCCATTTGGGCAGAGCCTATGCAAACGAGGATGTAGGCGATGCGCTGGAGTATCTGAAAAATACCGAAAAGACCGTTTGGGACTTTACTGCCAATACCAATGATTGGGTGATGGAAAAGGTTCTGGAGCGTTTCGGTGCAGACCGTTTTATTTACGGCACAGACTTCCCCATTTTCCGGATGAAGGCCCGCCGAACCGTGGAAAACGGTGTTTATATCAACGAGATCCCCCAGGGACAATTCCCCTATGAGGCAATTAAAAAGGACAGCCATATGCGGGAAATTCCCTATCCGGAAGCAGAAAAAATT
>JAZNDF010000181.1:0-1886 GCA_045587925.1 Faecousia sp. | reverse complement strand
AGCAACAGCCAGGATAGCCATCAGCTCGGAACCAACAGCAATGCCAAACTTGGATTCCATCATGAAGCCATCCAAACGGCCGCCGATACCAATGATGATGTTACGCAGGGACTGTGCGCAGAAGTCGATGATCCAGCCCATCTCCACGCGCTTGGGGTCGATGTCCAGACGCTTCAGGCCCTTCTTGGCCAGCCACTCGTCGGTGTTGTTGCGCTCGTGCTGCATACGGGCAGTCAGAGCAACCATAGCCAGGTTGTGAGCATTCATAATGTCGTTGATGTCACCGGTCAGACCCAGAGAGAACTCGGTCATGGGCATCAGCAGAGCGTTGCCGCCGCCGGCTGCAGTACCCTTAACGTTCATGGTGGGGCCGCCGGAGGGCTGACGCAGAGCACCGCCTGCGTTCTTGCCGATGTAGCCCAGGCCTTCGATCAGACCCAGGGAAACGGTGGACTTACCTTCACCGAAGGGGGTGGGGGTAACAGCGGTAACTTCGATGAACTTGCCATCGGGCTTGTCAGCCAGACGGTTCATAACCTTGATGAAGTCGATCTTGGGGGTCTTGCCATAGGGGATGATCTCCTCGGGCAGCAGGCCCAGCTTCTCGCGGAAGTAGTCCACGGAAGGCAGAGTCTTTTCAGCCTCTTCAGCGATCTGCCAGTCAGCGAACTTAGTGGGGTCCAGCTTCACAAGACCCTTCTCGTCCACGTACTTGCCATTTTCGTCATAAACGATTGCCATAGTATGTTTCCTCCTTGTTTTTGGGTGCTTTTCAGCACAATAATTACTTAATATATTATACCACCGTAATGTCAGCGGCGTCCCGAATGAGGCGCATAACCTTACTGGTCAGTACACTTTTAATAACTGCCTGCTCGAACTGGGCATCGTAGTGGGGCTTAAGCTGCTCCACAGTCATATTGTTCTGGCGGCAGATGATGCTGATTGCCTGGCCGATCTCTTCTTCGGTGGCTTCCAGCTTTTCCAGCTCCACGATCTTGTCAATGGCAGCTTCCATCCGGACGGCATTTTCAGCAGAAGCTTTCATTTCCTCCCGAATGTCCTGGGGGGTGTTGCCCATAAAGGAGCAGTACATTTCCAGAGTCAGACCCTGGCGGGAAAGCTGTGCCTCCAGGTTTTTCACCTGGTTATCAATGGCTGCATCCAGCGCTTGCTGGGTGATGGTCATTTCCAAAGTATCCGCAGCCTGGTGCAGCAGACGATCCTGCAGATCCATCTCGCCCCGCTCGTCGGTATACTCCTGCAGGCTCTTGCGCAGCTGTTCCTTCATTTCCTCAAAGGTGTAGCAGCCGCCTACCTCCTGGGCAAATACATCGTCCAGCTCATAGGGGGTTCTGACCCGGATCTCATGGATGGTGCAGCGGAATTCTGCATCCTTACCGGCAAGCTCAGCAGAATGATACTGCTCCGGGAAGGTGACCTTCACAGTGACCTGCTCACCGGGAACCTTGTCGATTAGCTGCTCTTCAAAGCCGGGAATAAACATCCCGCTGCCCAGGACCAGGGTCTGATTCTGGGCGGTGCCGCCGGGAAAACGCACGCCATCACAAAAACCGGCATAATCCAGCACGATCTCGTCGCCGTTTTCGGTGGGACGGTCATTCACCTCCGTGATCCGGGGGTTCTGCTGCTGCAGACGGAGCAGGTGGCGATCCACCTCTTCATCTGTAATGATGTGCCGCTGAAGCTTGGCCTTCAGGCCCTTGTATGTAAATTCCATGGAATGCTCCTTCATATACCCATTTCCCCGCCCGGGGATCTCCACATTATATGGTAGCATATTTCCAGCTTAAACGCAATCCTTGATCGCATTTTTCTATCTGAAAAGCACCGGTGGAAGGGCATGAAAAAACCCTGTCAAGGGG
>JAZNDF010000180.1:0-31401 GCA_045587925.1 Faecousia sp. | reverse complement strand
AATACTGCAATGCGCCCTAAAACTATGCAATTGTCTACATCCTGCGGATGTAGGGGCGGTCATTGACCGCCCGCGGGCGATTAATAATCGCCCCTACATATTCTACCGTAGATTTTGCGCATTTTGCAACACGCCCTTTTGACAGACTGACTTGTGCCGGGATGATCCAACATCCCGGCGCATCTTTTATATGTGGCAAAGTGTGATTGTATATACAGAATCACGGACGCAATTGAGAAAAATCAAAAACAGCGATCACTCTCGAAATTCAAATAATTTGCTCGGTGGAATTTCCAGCGATTCTGCTAACTTGAAAAGAATATCAAAGGAGACGCTTACCTTGCCTAATTCGATAGAACTGACATATGTCCGATGAATATCTACCAGTTCTGCCAGCTGCGTTTGGGACAGCCTTTTTTTCTTGCGATAGTAAACAACATTCAAGCCGAATTGTTGGTATAATCCTTTATATTCATCCTTCAAATGTACCGCCCCCTTTTCTATATTGTACATAGAGAATGCCCAAAATAGAACAGACCCAAAATCAGCAAGCGCGATTGACAGAATGCAAATTATGAGTTATACTATTAATATGACCGTTACCGTTAATTATAAATAATATGCTGTGGAGGTTTTTATGAGTTTTTTTGACCGGTACAAAAACAAAATGCGGCGAAATAACTGTATTGCTATCGTTCTGATTTCTCTGTTTTTTGGTGCTGCCGTTGCAGCAACAGTGTTTTTTGCTGTTAACGGGCGCATACGAGAGACGACTGCATTCGGCGCGCTTTCTGCTGTTTTATTGGTTCGCGAAATTAAGGGTTTACACGATATGATCCGCAACCCTAAATTTTCCGAATTTATAGCCGGCATTGAGGATCTAGGCCCATTGGAATCGGTGGGAGCGCAAGTATCTGCTATCAAGCAGAGCGAACTGGCAAAAGGCGATCTGCGATTTGATGAGAATTATTTTTTCTATTGTGCAGGAGGGCTTATTTGTTTGTGGCAGACAAAAGACATTTGCAGTGTTCGCACGATCTGCCAGCAGTCAAGATATAAGCATTATTTTGTTGCTGTTGTCAGCAGCAAGGGAACGATCAATATTGGGACAACAAAAGATTATGGTGAACCTTTGGCACTTAGTATTCAAAAAGCTGTTTCGGTAACACAAACGACAATAAATCAGTGCAAGTAATTTGCGGAGGGACAGGCGTTATGCATTTTAGTTATACCCATTACAAACATTCAGTACTGGCTACAGTTTGCAGTGCTTTTGGAATGACCTTTATAATCAGCGGAATTTCCGGCTTAGTCAACGCAATGTATATAGGAGCATTGATATGCTTTGCCATCGGTGCACTTTTGCTGTTTCTGGCGCCGAAAGCCAACAAACGGGCAGTAAGGAAGAAAATGATGAAATCCTTAAAAGACCCGGAACTGATCCGCAGGATTCGGCAGTCGGCAGTTGCAGCTTACGCGCTTTTTAAGAATGCGCCTACAATTGTTATGCTGCAATATTTAGCGCAGTATAATCCGGAGGCAGCCAAGCTGATTACGGACAAGCTGGACGGACATATGTCAGAGGAAGAATTGATTGAAAAGCTTCGGAGTATGGACGAGGTTGCCGAACAGCAAATATGTGATACGCAATCTTCTTCCGGTAAAATTTACGAAAACGAGATGTTTCAATTAGAAAATGTGAAGACTGTGGATGAGCAGAGGGATGAAGCCTGCGCAGAGCTTTCTATGCAACAAAAGATAAGCCGGGTATGGCTGAAGATAGGCATACCTGTGTTATGGGTATCCGCGGTGGCATTTATTGTCTGTCTTATGTTATCAACAAGTATAGAAAAAGAGCCAATAGATATTTATGATGCCAGAACGGGTGATTATGTTCAACTGGAAACAGATGCGATCAGGCAGTATAAAACAGAGGATGGGTATGTATATTTCAGGGTTAATTCCTGGGCGTCTTGGGCGAATTTCAGAATCCCGGAGACGGAAACAGATCAGCTATATACGGTATTCAGAGTTGACAAAGATGATCCCGATCGGCGCACAAGCAGGAAACCGGTATCTATCTATGGTGTTGTAAGAAATGTTGACGGAGTGGCGGTCTTAGACGGTAGTCTTGAACCAGAAATGCGTAAAAATGCGCCAATGCCTTGGACAGCGATCGCGCTCGCATTAATGATTTCGTCTGCAATATGCTTGATCGTTTTTTTAAAGAAATACTTAAGCGCAAAGAAAGCATTGGTGTCCTTAGTGAAGTGATCTGACTGTCAAACAGATATTTAACAAAATAAGGGAGGCGGCTCGGTTGAGCCGCCTCCCTGTGCTTTTTATTAGTCCTCAAAGGTCAGGATGTCCTTATAGCGTTCCTTGAAGATATCATACACGGCGTTGAGAACATTTTCATCGTCGATCGCCACATAGTTCTCGTTGTCCTCGTCCACGGGCTGGACCTCCAGGATCACGATCTCATTGGCGTCTTCCTGGTTCGGGATCAGAACCAGATACTCTGTCTCATTGTACTTGATGCAGTCCAGGAACTCAAATTCCGTTTCCACACCGTTTTCGTCGGTTAAGGTCAGCAGGGAGCTTTCTTCCTCCTGCAGGATCTCTTCATTTTCCATAAGGGACCTCTTATCTCTGGATACGGCCGGAACCGTCGCCGCCTGCCAGCTTCTCGACCTCAGCCACAGTGACCATATTGTAGTCGCCCTCGATGGAGTGCTTCAGAGCAGAAGCAGCAACAGCAAACTCAACAGCAGCCTGGGTGTCCTTGCCGTTCATCAGAGAGTAAATCAGACCGCCGCCGAAGGAGTCACCGCCGCCAACGCGGTCGATGATGTGCAGGTCGTACTTCTTGGAGAAGCAGTACTCGTCCTTGGCAACATTGTAGAGCATTGCGCTCCAGCCGTTGTCGAATGCGGAGTGGCTCTCACGCAGGGTGATGGCGACCATCTCGAAGCCGAACTTGTCAGCCAGCTGCTTGGCAACGGACTTGTAGCCTTCGTGGTTCAGGGAGCCGCCGTAGATGTCGGTAGCCTCTGCCTCGATGCCGAATACATCCTTTGCATCCTCTTCGTTGGAGATGCAGACATCCACATACTGGCACAGCTCGGTCATAGCAGCGCGGGCCTGATCACGGGTCCACAGCTTGCCGCGGTAGTTCAGGTCGCAGGAGATCTTGATGCCGCGAGCCTTGGCAGCCTTACAGGCTTCCTTGCAGATGGCGACCAGGTTTTCGCCCAGTGCCGGAGTGATGCCGGTGAAGTGGAACCACTCAGCGCCCTCGAAGATGCTGTCCCAATCAAAGTCGGAAGCAGAAGCCATCTGGATCGCGGAATGGGCACGGTCGTAAATGCAGACACTGCCGCGCTGGGAAGCGCCCTTTTCGTTAAAGTAGATACCTACACGGTCGCCGCCGCGGACGATCTTGGAGGTGTCAACGCCGTAACGGCGCAGGGAGTTGACAGCAGCCTGACCGATGGCATGGGTGGGCAGCTTGGTGACATAAGCCACATCCATACCGTAGTTAGCCAGGGAAACAGCAACGTTTGCTTCGCCGCCGCCGAAGGTGAACTCCACGTGATCGCACTGTACGAAGCGCTCGTAGTTATAGGGTTGCAGACGGAGCATCAGCTCACCAAAAGTAATAATCTTTGCCATTTTTATGTTATCCTTTCAATATTGTATTATTCACCCTTTGCAGCAGCGCGGGCTTCCTTACACAGATTTGTGATCTTATCCCAGTTACCGGCGGCAATGTCAGCCTTGGGGCAGACCCAGCTTCCGCCAACTGCGTGAATGAAGGGAGCGTCCACATACTCCTTGATGTTGCCTGCGTTCACGCCGCCGGTGGGCAGGAACTTCAGACCTACGAAGGGAGCGGACAGATTCTTCATTGCGTTCAGACCGCCGTAAACATTGGCGGGGAAGAACTTGACCATCTTCAGGCCGTGCTTCAGCGCAGCCATAATCTCAGTGGGGGTGACACAGCCGGGGGCAACGGGGATACCGTTTTCCACACACCAGCCAACCACTTCATCACTGAAGCCGGGGGAAACGATGAACTTTGCACCCATCTCAACAGCCAGCTTGCACTGCTCCAGGTTTACGATGGTGCCGGCACCGACCAGTACATCGGGGCAGTTCTCAGCCACAGCCTTGATTGCCTCAGGTGCGCAAGCGGTGCGGAAGGTGATCTCCATAGTGTCCACGCCGCCGGCGGCCATAGCCTTTGCAGTGGGAACAGCATCCTCGACCTTGTCCAGAACCACAACAGGGACAACGATAGAGTTTGCCAATCTGGTTAAAACATCCATTCTAAATACCTCCTTGGTCTTTTGAACCAAAATAATATGATCTTTAGGCATAAATGCCTACTTGCCTAAAATGATTATAGTCCGTTTTCATACCGGTGTCAATGCTAAAATACTTAAGAAAATTGCGCAAATGGATAGAAAAACCATTTGTACAATGAATTTATTGATGTTGTTAGACAACTAAAAGCAAAAAACTTGACGATGGATACATTTTTGGTATAATAAAAATATCTATTTGACAGATGTGTGAGGTTTGATAAGATGACACCAAAAATAAAGAATATTCTTGATGCAAATTTTAAAGATGACACGCCGATAAATACGGTTGAAAGGATCAAAGGGATTTTGCGGGCATATGGAATTGAAACTGTTGAAAAATGGTATGAATCTGGTGTTCCTTGTTGCTATTCCTTACGTGTAACTGTTTACGGAACAGTATTTGGTGTTAACGGTAAGGGTGTTACCAAAGAGTTTGCTTTGGCAAGTGCTTATGGTGAACTTATGGAGCGGATGCAATTAGGAAGAATATTTAAGCAAGATCAACAAAAAGATGGCGAGCTTTATATGAATGGCTCTCAAGATGGATTTTTTACAGTGGAAGAATTGCTTAATAAAAACAAAAAGTGGTATACGATTTGGTCAGAAAGTATTAAACAACTGATGGGAACACAGCTTTCTGAAGAAAAGATTCTTAAACAATATGTTAATGGAGAAGGGAAAATTCCGACTACTATATTCTATCGTGTAAACACGCAGTCTGAGGAGCATGTGCCGTTGGACCTTGTAAATTTGCTTTATGGCACCAATGGTTGCGCGGCGGGAAATACGCCGGAAGAGGCACTTGTACAAGCCATTAGTGAGATTGTAGAACGCCGTTTTAGCAAGCAGATATTGTCTGGGAAAATTGCAGTTCCTGATATTTCTGAAGAGGTGTTGCGTTCTTGCAAGGTGGCCTATGAGATTATTACATATCTTCGCAGTCAACAATACCGCGTCGTTGTCAAGGATTGCTCTTTGGGAACGGATTTTCCTGTGATTTGTGTTTGTCTGATTGATATGAAAACGGGAAAATACAACACTCAATTTGGCGCGTGCCCGAATTTTGAGATTGCGCTTCAGCGGACATTAACAGAGTCTTTTCAGGGTCGAAATATCGAGCAAGTAGCTGATTTTGAGAATTTTGTGTGGCAAAAAGACAGCAATTTCAATCTGGCAAATTCTATTAAACAAATGGTAAAGGGAAGATCGGAAATAAGCCCAGACTTTTTCATCAATACGGTTCCACCATGTAATAAAATACCTGGTTTTTCCGGTGATAACAACCGGGAACTGTTGAAGAAGTGCATTACATTCCTTACGGATCAAGGCTATGATGTTTTGATTCGGGATCATTCTTGTTTAGGTTTTCCAACGTATCAGGTGATTGTTCCCGGGTATAGCGAGACTTATATCCATCGGATTGATCCGTCTTACAATGACCGCCGCTACGTAAAATATGTGAGCACAGTTCTGCGAGATCCGTCGAAAGCAACCCTAGAACACATAATGGGTTTCTATATGAATCTTACGCAAATAGAGAAGGTGAAAATAGCTGACGGGAGTTTCTCCAAACAAGCTAATCTTCCTGTACGGCTAAGTGATATGGAAGAGAGCTATCTTATTAATGCGACTGCAGCACATTTAAGCTACACATTGGGGCGTGAAAAAGAAGTAGTAAAACACATTGAAAAAATGCTTTCTTTGGGTGTGACGACAGATAAAGAGAGGCTTATTTGCGTCAAGCGGTATCTGACTCTTTCTAAAGAGTACGCGAATCCGGATAAAGTCCGCTCTGTTTTGGAGTATTTCCATAATCCTGAAACAGTACAGTGGCTTTATTCTGCGGTAGCGGAAAAGAAAAATCTGTTGGACTCTTTTGTTCTGCACTGTGATCTGCAGTGTAAAAGTTCTTGCATCTTGTCTGAAGTCTGTGTGAAAAAGCAGACAGATGTCCTATCAAAGCTGATAAAAGACAAGTCAATGGAAATAGATCGTTCCGCGTTAAAAGAACAGATACACAAGCTGCTACAGTAAAAACCAAATATAGATGCCATAGGATAACAAAGTGGTCCTATGGCATTTTGCATAAAGAAAACCACCGAGCAGTGGTTATGGTTAGAAATTACCAATCTAGCTGGCTTTTAACTGCAGCCGGAGCTTGTTGATCTTCAAGCTAGCTTTGCCAATTTTCTTTTGTAGCTTGACGATTCGCTTCCTGTTCGTTCCACAGTTCCTGCAGATAAGAAAGAGAATCCTCCCGATGTAAGTCTTCCGGACGAACACCGTATAGATAGAATTGTGATGTGGTATCAGGATATCGAGCGTCTTCAATGGTTATTTCAATGAGGGAATATCCGATGCCACTGTCTATAAGCTTTTTGTCGATTTCTGTTAAAAGCTCCAGGGCGGAAAGAATGTTGATGTTTTCTTCCGGAAGCATAGCACTTACTTTTAAGTAACCATACTGAGCCCCCATTTGGGCAACATCATAATTATAATCCAAAATTAAGGTGGCAGAATCCAGACCATCCGGTGAGAAGTACTTGTTAAGGCTTGTGTTTTCACTGTATTTGCAGAAATCACTGTCGATGAGGTACAAGCAGTCCACTGTATCTAGACATTCTTTAGTTAAGTTGGCATAGGCTTCTGTTAATCGCTCTCGGGTGTTATAACCGCTGGCTACATTAGCTTCGTAAGAATCTTCAACCAGTTCGTGGGAGGTATAATGGTAATCTATGTTAAAATAGGTGTCCGGACTGGAAGGGCTGTGTACTTTTACCCGGTAACAATTGTCTTTAAAGGCATAGTATGCGCTATCCGGAATGAAATCCTTGCCCGGATATGTTTGAGCAATATATGCCGCTGCTTTGGGGTCAATGATTTGCTTTGCAACTTTTTCTGTTCGTCTGTCCAATGCCTGTAAAGCATATGACAGGGAAACAAAAGACAGCACGATGATCATCACAACGAGAGCTATGATTTTGAAAATCTTCCAAAGCGTTTTATTTGAAGTTTGGCCTGTTTCTTTCATAGATTCCACCCCTTTTTATTTCATAATACTATTAAGAAATTTGGGTGTCAATACCAAACAGAAAAGCGTGCGTTGCAAACATACAACGCACGCAAAGATAGTTAGAATACCTCTGTGTAATTGAATCAGAAATTTGCCACCTGGGCGGATTTGAGCTGGAGCTGGAGCTTGTCGGCGATCAGGGCGATGAACTCGGAATTGGTAGGCTTGCCTTTTGTGTTGGAAACCGTATAGCCGAAAAACCGTTGCAAAGTATCCAGATCGCCCCGATCCCAGGCAACCTCGATGGCGTGGCGGATGGCTCTTTCCACCCGGCTGGGGGTGGTCTGGAAGGTCTTCGCCACCTGGGGATAAAGCACCTTGGTGATGGCGTTGATCACATCCATATCCTCCACGGCGATGATGATCGCCTCTCTTAAATACTGATAGCCCTTGATGTGGGCAGGAACACCGATCTCGTGGATAATATTGGTCACCAGTGTTTCGATATTTGTCTGACCGCCGGTCCGCACGGAGGTCTGCCGCTGGTTCTCCCCACCGCGGATCTCCTCCAGTCGCTCTACCAGAGCGGTCGTATCACAGGGCTTGAGCATCAGATAGCGCACGCCCAGATTGGCGGCGGCAGATGCCACATAGTCGGTGATAAAACCGGATGTAGCCAGCACTACGGGTCGGGGCTGAAGACCTGAAATAGCTTTCAGAACACTGATGCCGTCCTTTTTGGCCAGCATCATATCCAGCACCAGGATGTCCGGCTTGCGCTCGGTGACCATACGGACGGTCTGCTCTCCGTCGTTGGCGGTCCCCAGCACCTGAAATCCCTCGGACCGCTGCACAGCGGCGGATAGTGCACTGCAAAATTCTTCTGAGTTGTCTGCGATGATTACTGTGGTATGCTTGTCCATAACTTCCTCTCCTGACTTATAAGGCACCTCCCTGATTTTTTGGGTAAAGGCTGCCTGAAAATTGATTCCCCTGTTTTTCGGCACAAAATGAATTACCTTGTTGCGACAAATATAATTTAGCATAATGTGGACGCTTTTGCAAGGAAAAACGAGAATAATCGCTCGACAATTTCTGACAAGTTTCCTTAAAAGTCGGTAAAAACCCAACATTTTGACAAATTTCGACCTGTGGACAATTTTTTCGGTCCTCAGTTGACGCGGTGCAAAAAATCGGCTAATATATGTAAGTGAGACACAGGGATAATGCGGGGCGGGACACAAGCCCCCGCCTTACCGTTGACGATTTGGAGGGCATATTGTGAAAAGTATCAATGAGCTGAAGGCATTTCTGGATGAAAGTCACAGTGTATATCACGCAGCAGCGGCGTTGGAGAAAATGCTGGAAAAAGCCGGCTATGAAAAACTCAGCGAAAGTCAGAGCTGGGAGCTGGCATCCGGCGGAAAATATTATTTGACCAGAGGCGGCAGTGCAGTGGTTGCCTTTCGCATTCCCAGGGGCAAGCCTGCAGGCTTTTTGATGAGCGCCAGCCATTCGGACCGTCCTGCCTTCAAGGTGAAGGAAAACGGAGAGCTGACCGGAACCTACACCCGCCTTGCCACGGAAAGCTACGGCGGTATGATCCTTTCCACCTGGATGGACAGACCCCTGTCTGTTGCGGGGCGGGTCCTGGTGGAGACCGAGGGGGGCGTTGAGAGCCGCCTGGTGGATATTGACCGGGATCTGCTGGTAATTCCCAATGTGGCGATCCATATGAACCGCAAGTGCAACGAAGGCGTGGCGTGGAATGTGGCAGTGGACACCTTGCCTTTGGCAGGGGGGAAGCAGGCGGCAGGAAAGCTGGAAAAGCTGCTGGAGGAAGCCGCCGGCGGAAAGATTTTGGGTCACGACCTGTATTTGTATCTGCGCCAGAAGGCGGCGGTGTGGGGAGTGGATGAAGAATATATTTCTGCCGCCGCGCTGGATGATCTGCAGTGTGCATACTGCTGCACCAAGGGCTTTTTGGAAGCAGGGGAGAGCCGGGCGATCCCGGTGCTGTGCGTATTTGACAGCGAGGAGGTTGGCTCCAATTCCCGTCAGGGTGCGGCGGCTTGCCTGCTTGGCAGTGTGCTGGAGCGGATCTGCAACAGCCTGAACCTGGCGCAGGAGGAAATGCTGAGTCAGTCCTTTATGGTATCTGCGGACAATGCCCACGCAGTACACCCCAACCATCCGGAATATGCGGATGCGAACAATGCTCCGGTTATGAACGGGGGCGTAGTGATCAAGTTCAATGCGTCCCAGCGGTATGCCACCGATGGCGCCGCCGCCGCAATATTCCGTAAGATCTGCCGGGGGGCAGATGTTCCGGTGCAGACCTTCTACAATCGGGCAGACCTGCCCGGCGGCAGTACACTGGGCTGTATTTCCATAACCCAGGTCTCTGTGCCCACGGTGGATATCGGACTGGCACAGCTGGCGATGCATTCTGCCTGGGAAACAGCCGGCGTAAAGGATACCGAATATCTGGCACAGGCGATGAAGGCCTATTACGGAAGCACCTTGGAATGTCCCCGGGACGGAAGCTTTGTGATTTTGTAAGATCCTGGCAGAATATACAAAAACAGGCACATAAAACTGTATAAAATCACAATTGGAAAACAGGCCTTTTTGTGATATTATTATACCATCCCAATATGCGGTCTGCTACTCCACAAAAAATAGCGGCCGTGTGTTAAAAAAGGAGGAAAATAACACCGTAGACTCACGGTACGGCAGTGTGGAGACCTGTCGTAAAGCCGCACACACATTTACCGGTGGCGGTGAGAGCATACGCGAGGAGTCGGTATGCTTAGAGTCATAAGCGTATGGCAAGTGTATCCATGCAAAACATCAAGAAGATCTACCCCTACCTGCCCGATGAGGAAAAGAAGAAGAAAAAGAAGAAGAAGCACGAGCCTGTAGAGGATGGCAAGGAAAAGGCCAATCTGCAGATCACTGATCAGGGCGTTGTTGCGGTTCAGGAATTCAACCTGGAGATCGCTGACAAGGAATTTATCGTTCTGGTCGGACCTTCCGGCTGTGGTAAGTCCACCACCCTGCGTATGATCGCAGGTCTGGAAGAAATTTCCGAAGGCAGCCTGTACATTGGTGACAAGCTGGTCAACGATGTAGCTCCCAAGGACCGCGATATCGCAATGGTCTTCCAGAACTACGCTCTGTATCCTCATATGACAGTTTATGAAAACCTGGCCTTCGCTCTGAAGCTGCGCCACACTCCCAAGGAAGTGCTGGACCGCAAGGTTCGCGAAGCTGCTGCTATTCTGGACATCACCCAGTACCTGGACCGTAAGCCCAAGGCTCTGTCCGGCGGTCAGCGTCAGCGTGTTGCGATCGGCCGTGCTATCGTCCGTGACCCCAAGGTTATGCTGATGGACGAGCCCCTTTCCAACCTGGACGCAAAGCTGCGTAACCAGATGCGTGCTGAGATCATCAAGCTCCGCAGCCGTATCGACACCACCTTTATCTATGTTACCCACGACCAGACCGAGGCTATGACTCTGGGCGACCGTATCGTCATTATGAAGGACGGCTTCATCCAGCAGATCGGCACTCCTCAGGAAGTGTTCCATCATCCTTACAACCTGTTCGTTGCAGGCTTCATTGGCGCACCTCAGATGAACTTCTTCAACGCAAAGCTGGTTAAGGCAAACGGCCAGTATGCTGTTGAGCTGGGCGGCCACACTGTCGTCCTGTCCGAGGATAAGCAGGTTAAGCTGACTGCTAACCAGGTCGAGGAGCAGGAGATCACTCTGGGCATTCGCCCTGAGCACATCACTCTGGAGCAGAGCGGTGTGGATGGCACCATCGAAGTCAGCGAAATGATGGGCTCCTCTGTCCACCTGCATGTCAATGCTGTGGAGCAGGATGTGATCATTGTTGTTAACACAATGAATATGACCCACGAGGAAGTCGCAGCTCTGTCTCGCGGCACTGCTATCAGATTTGGCTTTGGCGGCAACAACTGCCACATTTTCGGCAAGGAAACCGGCATCAGCCTGGAAGCTTAATTTCATACATATATGGGGCGCATTGCGAAAAGCAATGCGCCCTAAAACTATGCAATTGTCTACATCCTGCGGATGTAGGGGCAGTCATTAACCGCCCGCGGGCGATTAATCGCCCCTACATATTCTACCGTAGATTTTGCGCATTTTGCAACACGCCCTTAATTTATTTGCTTGACAATTTCTTTGTAGGGTGGTATATTGTTTTGCGACATAAGTGTCGCAAAACAATATGGCGACCAAAAGAGAGGTAAATAAAAATGGTAGTATCCCTGGATAGGAAGTGGAAGGAGTTTCTTTACGGCTCCTGTTTTTTTGGTCCAAATCTTCTGTTTATTCTTCTTGGCGCGTATTTTACCGACGCCCTGAATCCGGCAGGTCTGACCGCAAACATAGAAAACTGGAGTCTATCCGGTTATTGCCTGATCATGCCCAGCATTTTCGGGCTGATGTGGATGCTGGCGAAAGTCTTTGACGGCCTGGTAGACATCCCCCTTGCATCCCTGACAGATAATCTGCGTACCCGGTGGGGTCGCCGCCGTCCGGTGCTGCTGATGGCACTGATCCCCCTGGCAGTCAGCTATATTTTGGCATGGATGCCTCTGGAATGGAGAGAAAATTCTCTGGCAAATACCCTGTGGGTAGGCGGGATGCTTTTGATTTTCTTCACCTGCTATACCCTGTGCGTGATCACTTTCCACGGCAGTCTTTCCAGTGTTTGCAAGGACGACGAGCAACGGATGCGTGTGGGTAGCTACAAGTCCTTTTGGGAGACCATTGGCTACTGCATTACCTATGCTTTGATTCCTGTTTTTATCAGTAAGGGCATAAATATTCGTGCCCTTGTGATCTGTGCTTCTCCTATTTTGCTGACGATGCTCATTCCCATTTTCCTGATCAAGGAAGGAGAAAAATACGGCGAAGGCAGAGATTATCTTCCGGATGCCCGTATGCCCCTGAAGACCAGTCTGGGGCTGACCCTGAGAAACCGTCATTTTTTACGCTGGTTGATTCCCAATTCCTGTGCTTTTTTTGGTCTGCAGATGTTCCTGTCAGCGCAAAATACCCTTATTTCCGGTGTTATGAATATTGACGCAGGACTGGGCGCTATTTTGAACACCTGCGCTTTTGCACCGGTGCCTTTGATGCTTTTCCTTTACTATCGGTTGATCAAAAAGAAGGGCATTCGGTTCAGCTATCAGCTTTGTCTGCTGTGCTTTAGTGTGGCGATTTTGAATTTCTGTGTGGGAAGCGAATTCTTTTTCCCCCACAGTATTACGACCCGGATGATCATCGGATGTGTAGGCAGCTTTATTGGAAGCTTTGCCATCGGTGCGTTCTTCTGCACCCCCTATATCATCCCCTCCCAGATCGCCGCAATGGAAATAAAGCTTACAGGCAAGGATCACACCGGTATGTATTATGCTATCCAGTCACTGTGTGCCGCTGTGGTAGCGGCGGTTTCCACCGGTCTTGTGTATGAATATGTGAAAAACATCCAGGCACCTAAGATCATCGACGGCGTAGAGGTGGCAGGAGAAACCTGGAAGGTTGGCGTTTCTTTAGTTCCTGTGATCGTTTCGGTCGTGTGCATTCTGGGCTTTTTCGCCTGCTTCAAAATGCCGAAACGCTACACCGAAGAGGTGGTTCGGGAGAGTTTACCTCAGGAATTGCTTGAAAAGCACGAAAGTAAGTGATATACTTGCCTTGAGGTGATCTTATGAGTATTCGCGGAGATCTGTCCAGACAGAAAATTTTGACTGCCGCCCGCAGCTTGTTTGCGGCAAAGGGTTTTTCTGCTGTGACTATGCAGGATATCTGCAACATTACACAGCTTTCCAGAGGCGGTCTTTACCGGCACTACGCCTCTACAACAGAGGTATTCTCTGCGATCATTATGGAGGAGCAGACCCAGGCGCTTGCGGCGTTGGACGATGCAAAAAATCGGAGGATTTCTCCGGATACCATCCTCCACAGCTTTCTGCGCAGTCGCCTGACCCAGCTTCTGGACCCCAAACAATCCATCGACAACGCCACTGCAGAATTTGCCGCAGGCAGTGCAGTGGGGAAGGCGCTGTTGACACAACGGGCGCATCATTCTGTAGAGATTTTATCTGAGCTTTTGCAGCTTGGTGTGCGTGAAGGTGTGTTTCGTTGCGAAAAATGTCGGGAGACCGCCCTGCACATTATCTGTTTTCTGGAGGGCTTGGGAAAACACAATGCCTTGATTCCGGTCGGGGAAGAAAGCGTAGAAGAACAGCTCAGGCTCATAATGGGTCTGCTGGGCTAAACATTTATCCAAAGGGAACGGTAGCTTTGGGAGGTGCTCGGTTTCGAGCACCTCCTAATTTTTTTCTTTACGGTATTGCAGGGGCGATTTGCCATAGCGCTTTTTGAACAGGGTATAGAAATAATTATCGGCTCCCAGGTTGACCATTGCGGCGATCTGGGAGACTTTAATATCTGTGTTTTTCAGCAAAATTTCCGCGGCACTGAGCTTCTTTTCCAGAATTAGCTGCCGGGGCGTGCAATGGTATTCCTTCTGGATAATACGCGACACCTGCCGCACACTCAAAAACACATTTTCCGCAATGTCTGTGGGTGTGATCTGCCGATAGCGGTTGGCGTTGATGTAGGATTCAATGGCGTTGATATGGGTGTCCTTGCTTTTTGCCGGCTGACTTTGGGAGTCCTCCGGCAAAAGCTGCTGTATTACCTGACAGAAAAGCAGTCCCTTCAAAAAACGGCTTCCTTCTGGGTGACAGGTGTGGTGCTTCTGGCATTTTCCATTGCTTTCCGGGCGTAAAGCCGGGTGTTTTCATTCACAGGTAGTGTACAGATGCCACTGTTAAGCCGTTGGGCAATTTCCCGGATGCGGAGGAAAACGGACGGATCTGGGCGATCGTTTCCGAGACCCTGTTCAGCTTTACCTTTGATCGGGAAAGAAAAACCTTCCGGGTGCAGGAGATCGCCTCCTATGACAAGACGGCTTATAATACAAAAAGCAATAAGGGCTGGATCTCCCGCCCCATTGACTTCGACCGGGAGAATAACCGAATTTATGCGGTGTTTGATGCCAACAGCGGTATGTGAAAAACTTTGCACGCCTGAAATCTGCTTACGATGCCGCATCCGATCTGAACGATCAGGAAATTGCCGGTGCAATGCAGGGACGGATCCTGAAGCTGAAAGAAAAATTCCCCCTGACCCTGGAAAATGAACCGGAGGTCCTGGAAATTCGGGAAGACTATGACGGGCTTACCGGAAAACAGCGAAGCTTGGTGGACACTGCAGACCTGGATGATCCCGACAGTGGTTGTGATCGCCGTGGGAGGCTTTGGCATCCTTAAGCTCGTCAAGGCAAAAAGGAAAAAACAACAGGAGAATTCTGACATACATTCGCAAGAAAATATGGAATAAAATGCGGGAGGTGACAATGGGTCACCTCCCTCGTTTTATAAAAATGGAATAGAAATCGATTACTTTCTGAAAAATGATGAAATCGATAAAATTATCTCTTGATTTCCTAGAAAAAGTGCAGTATTATATGTTAAATTGTTCGAGATTAGACAATTATGGAAGAAATTAACAGTAATCGATTACTATAATTCTGAGGAAGGGGGCATTTACCGATGATACCGGAGGCGGATATTTTGCAGGACAATCAGAGCATCTCGGCAGATCTGCAAAATTATCTTTTGGAATATGTAAATGCCAATTGCTATAACAGCGCCCTTTGCCTCAATTCGGTGGCAGACCACCTGCACATCTCTATTTACGCCGTCAGCCGTGCCTTTAAGGATCTGACCGGTGTAGGCTTTAAGGATTATGTTACTGCCAGACGCCTGCAGTATGCCTGCCGGCTTTTGGAGGAAACAGATAAGCCTGTTACAGAGGTTGCCTGCCTGTCCGGATTTGAAAACGCGACCTATTTTACCACCGTCTTCAAAAGCGAATTTGGGATCCCCCCCTCCAAATACCGCCAACCCACAAAAGACCAGGAATAATGCCGCACTGTTGTGCGAGTTGACAGTTAACAATGATCCCGCGGGTCGGGCGCGTTGCAAAATACTGCAATGCGCCCTAAAACTATGCAATTGTCTACATCCTGCGGATGTAGGGGCGGTCATTGACCGCCCGCGGGCGATTAATTGCCGCCCCTACCGGAGGGTTCCGATGCCCGTTCGTAGGGGACGACGACCTCGGCGTCCCGCTACCGCGCCCATTTTAACGCATACCGAATTTTGCGCCATATTGATACATCCGAAAAGCAATTTCTCTATCTAATGTTTCCATTTCGATAGAAATTTTCCTGCATTTAATGCCTCCTGCACATAAGATATACCTAGTATTCCAAGTAAATCTGGAGAAGTCAATTCTAAAGGTATACCATATATACGGGTGATATTTATGAAAAAGACAGAATTTATTACATTTCGGACAAACGAACGGAATAAGCAAGCGTTGGAAGCAGTTGCCGCGGAAAAGAAATGGACGATTTCCTTTTTAGTCGAGCAGATCGTGCAGGAATGGGTAGAAAAACAAGCCGGCTCTGAGCAATCTTCTTAAAACAGGGCAGATATTCCCCCGGCGCGTAGAATTTCACTGTGAGGGAAGCCTTTTGTGCGGGACGCCGGGGTCGTCGTCCCCTACACTCTGCACTGTAAAACAGAATTAAAAATCAGGAGGCAGCGAAGGCTGTCTCCTGAAATTGTTTTATAGGGTCACAAAATGAAATTCAGCAGGGCGTACATCACCGGGAAGGTGATCACGCACAGGGCGTTGGAGATCAGCGCCATACTGGCGCCCACGGAGGTGTCGGCTCCGTAAGCCGCGGGGAAGACCACGGTGTTCAGGCCCAGGGGCATTGCGTAGGCGATCAGGGCGATAGTCAGAAGCTGGTCGCTTGCGCCCAGGAAAATCAGCAGTCCGCAATACAAGGCGGGAAACAAGATCAGCCGCAGAAGAGAAACCACATAGATCTTGATATTGGTAAGGGATTTTTTAATATCGTACATTCCGATCACATAGCCGGTGAGCACCATTGAGATGGGACCCATACAGCTGGCAAGACTTTTCAGTGCGCCGGTAATAAAATCGGGCATATATTCCTTCAGATTTAAAAGACCGGCGATGACACCCAGCGCCAGGGCAATGGTGGAGGGATTGGTGATCCGGACCAGGGTTGCCTTAAATCCATTTTTGCCCGGGATCAGCTGGGTCATACCCCAGGTGTAAACAATGATGTTCATTGGGGTGGTGAATAGCTGATAATAGTAGAGCATTTCCTCACCAAAAATCGCAAGCACTACGGCGTTTCCCATATAGCCGAAGTTAGCAAAGGCAATGGCATACTTATATACGCCCTTAGCATACCCTTCTTTGACAAATAGGCCTGACAGGACTGTTCCAATCAGGACTGCCAAGACTGCGATTAACAGACCGAACAGCACGATGGTATAATTTTCCGAGATGCTTTGCAGGCTGAAATTCTGGGAAAAGCTGTTGAAGGTCAGCGCGGGAGCAACAACAAAGCTGAGAAATTTTGAAAGAACGGAATCCGTATCCTCAGGTTCGAGCTTTTTCTTCCGCAGAACAAATCCAACGATCATACAGATCAGCATTGTCAGCATTGCGCTGAGGGTTGCTGAGAAAACTTGTAACATTATAGGGTCTCCTTATGAAACGAAAGAAGGGTTATTTTTCTAGGATCAAGGGTGCGTTGCCTGCAAGGGAGCTTAAGATATGGTCAGCAGCTTCCTCCGGTGTGACGGTGATCTGCTGGCCGGAGCGCATATCCTTCACAGAACATTTGCCTGCAGCAAGCTCGTCCTCACCCAGCAGCACTGCAAAGGGAACGCCCAGCTTGTCGGCATAGCTCATTTTCTGCTTGAACTTTTTCTGCTCTCCGTAAAGCTGCACCCGCACGCCACGGGAGCGCAGCACTTCTGCCAGCGCGATTGCAGGGGCAGGATCATCCGTCATCGGCAGCACCAGCGCATCTGCGGGGGCACAGGGGACCTCCGAATTCAAAAGACCCTGCTCGTCCAGCACATAGAAAAGGCGAGTCAGGCCGATGGAAATGCCCACACCGGGCAGAGCCTTATCGATGTAGTAGCCTGCCAGATTGTCGTAACGGCCGCCGGAGCAGACAGAACCGATCTCCGGATGGTCCAGAAGGGTGGTTTCGTAAACGGTGCCGGTGTAGTAATCCAGACCTCTGGCAATGGTCAGATCCACGCCGAAGTTTTCCTCCGGCACGCCAAAGGCAGAGAGATTTTTGGTAACGGCAGTCAGCTCGGCAAAGCCAAGATCGAAGATCTCGTTTTTGCCCAGATAGCCTTCCAGCGCGGCCAGCACCTCCTGATTGGTGCCGCGGATGGCGATGAATTTCAGAATTTCATCTGCCTGTGCCTGAGTCAGACCGCATTCCTCCATCAGCAGGGCAGAAACCTTCTGGGAACCAATCTTGTCCAGCTTGTCCACGGTGCGCATAATGTCGCCGCTTTTTTCAGAAAGACCCAGCATACCGTAAAAGCCGGTAAGGATCTTCCGGTTATTCACCCGGATCTGGAAACGGTTCAGACCGAAGCCCCGGAATACCTTATAAATAATTGCGGGGATCTCTGCCTCATTGAGAATATCCAGCTTGCCGTCACCGATGATGTCGATGTCCGCCTGATAAAATTCCCGAAAACGGCCCCGCTGCGCCCGCTCACCCCGGTAGACCTTGCTGATCTGATACCGGCGGAAGGGGAAGGAAAGGTCGTTATAGTGCAGTGCCACATATTTTGCCAGAGGCACAGTCAGGTCAAAGCGCAGGGCAAGATCACTGTCACCTTTTTGGAAGCGGTAGATCTGCTTTTCTGTTTCACCGCCGCCCTTGGCAAGCAGGATCTGGGCATCCTCGATGGCAGGTGTGTCCAGAGGTGCGAAACCATAGAGGGAATAAGTATCCCGCAGAATTTGCACCATTTTTTCAAAGTGTGCCTGTTTTTTCGGCAGCAGCTCCATAAAGCCGGACAGCGTCCGGGGTTTGATAATGTTCATAGTTAATAAGTCCTCGCCCTATATTAATACTTGGGTTTATTGTGATAGACCTCACGCCAGTCCAGGTCTCCCCGCTGCAGGCCCATAATGAGCATTTCTGCACTGGCAAGGTTGGTGGCGATGGGTACATTGTGCTTGTCGCAGTGACGAATGGTTTCCAGCATTTGGCTGTCGTCCCAGGGGTCTACAGCATTGGGATCGTTGAACAGCAGTACAAGATCGATCTCGTTGTAGGCGATCCGGGCGTTGATTTGCTGGTGACCGCCCTGCTTGTGGGACAGGAGCAGTGTAATGGGCAGACCGGTGTTGTCAGCGATCAGACGGCCTGTAGTGGCAGTGGCAGACAGGTTATGCTTGCTCAGCACACTTTTGTAGGCAGTGCAAAATTGCAGCATCAGTTCTTTTTTCTTATCGTGGGCCAAAAATGCAATATTCATAACACTCACTCCTTCTTTATATCTTCACAGGGACTTTCATACCCTGGAGGCGTCTGGCAATGCGGCAACAGGCAGCTGCGGCACCTTTTTTCGTGTATGTAAGCAGTGGCTGCTTAAATGCGGTCGCCATCGTCATATTGGCATCCTCCGGAACAAGGCCGATCAGGGGCAGTCCGGACTGATCCATAATATCGTCTACCGTCAGATGCAGGGCGGCGGCAAGCTTTTTGGTAATGCGGTTGACCACCAGCCGCACATTGGCCTTGCCCATTTTTTCCAGCTCATCTGCCGCACGGGCGGCATCCCGGATCGCCGCAGGATCCGGACCGGTTACCAGCAGGATCCGGTCAGCAAACTGCGCCGCCAGCCGGAAGCCGGTGTCGATCCCTGCCGGTGCATCCAATAAAACAAAGGAAAAGGAATTGCGGGCGCTCTCCAGCATTGCGCCGAAGGCCTGGGTGTCGATCTCTTCAGCAGGGCAGTTGACCGGTGCGGTTAAGAAAGACAGGGTGGGGTACAGCGGATGACGGACGGCATTTTCCAGCCCGTAGCCGCCGGAGCACACATCCAGAAAGGAAAGGACACTAAACTGGCTCAGACCCAGGGCAATATCCAAATTGCGAAGGCCTGCGTCACAGTCGATGCACAGGACCTGCTCGCCGCTTTGCGCCAATGCCTGGGCAAGACCGGCGCAGACGGAAGTTTTACCCGTACCGCCTTTTCCGGACAGAACTGCAATCAATTCAGCCACACGATTCCCTCCTTAACCTTTTGCGTTGAATTGATTATAAAGCAATATCGCACAAAAAGCAAGGGTTTTTCAATGAAAAATGGAAGTTTTTTCATCAATATGAACAAAATATGTGTATAAATGAATAGTCGATTACCAAAAGCCGATGAAAAACGGAAAAAGTTGTTTACATTTTGCCTATTCTATTGTATGATACATAGGAACAGAGTAGGAAACCTCGCGTGAAGTGCTGTCAAAATGGGGAGTTGAGTGACAGACGAAGGACCCTGTCCGCGATGAGGTATCCGCACCCGCTGCGCCATAAAAGGATGATCTCCTTTATGCAAGGCGATACTCGGTAGGCAAATGATGGCCTGAGCCGCGTTTTCCTGCTGATGTGTGTATCCGTGAATGCTCCCCTTGTGCCAAGGCACAGGGGGGGTTGTTTTGACGGATGGCTCGGTAAAAGGAGGTTATATTATGCAACAAAAAAAGAACAAAATATCGGTCAAACCCCTTGCCTACTGTGCGATGCTGGCGGCACTGAGTATTATTATGGCACGGTTACTGTCTTTTTCCGTAGCCGGAGGTGTCCGATGGTCGGCAGATAAATTCCCCCTGTTTCTGGCGGGAATGCTTTTTGGCCCGGTGATGGGTGCGATTACCGGTTTCGCCGCAGACTTTCTGGGGAGCATTATGCAGTTCGGCTTCAATCCGATTTTGTGTGTGCCCGCAGTTTTGTACGGTCTGCTGGGCGGACTGCTTCAGTGGTATCTGAAAAAGAAATTCTCTTTACCCCGATTGGCGGTGAGCTATTTGCTCCCGGTGGCAATGGGGTCTGTGCTGTATCAAAGCTGTGCGCTGGCGCACCTTTATTTTGACGGCACCTTCCGGGAAGGCGTTATCTATTATTTAAGTACCCGCAGTATCCAGTTTGCCATTATGCTGGTGGTGGAAGTGCTGATCATTTATATGCTGATGCGGGTGAAGGTGTTTAACCGCCTGGGCGTCTGGCCCCCGAAAAATAAATAAGTGAAACAAAGGAAGAAAAGATTATGAATGTAGAACAGGCGATTGCATATATTCATTCTGTGTTCTGGAAGGGCAGTATTCCCGGACTTGGCAGGACCCAGGCACTTCTGAAGAAAATGGGCAATCCGGAAAAGGACCTGAAATTTGTCCATATTGCCGGCACCAACGGCAAGGGCTCCACTGCGGCTATGACCGCATCTGTTTTGCAAAAAGCCGGCTACAAAACAGGTCTTTATACCTCCCCTTATATTTACCGTTTCCACGAGCGGATGCAGATCGACGGTCAGCAGATCAGTGATGAAGATCTGATCGCAGTTACCGAATATGTTAAGCCTCTTGCAGATGCTATGGAGGAAAGTCCCACAGAGTTTGAGCTGGTGTGCTGTATCGCCTTTGAATATTTCAAGCGGAAGGGCTGCGATATCGTGGTGCTGGAAGTGGGAATGGGCGGCGAATTTGATGCCACCAATGTGATCCCCACCCCGGAGGTGGCGGTGATCACCAACATCGGCCTAGATCACACCGATGTTCTGGGCAGCACTGTGGAGGAGATCGCCAAAACCAAAGCAGGTATTTTCAAGGAAAACGGAAATGCAGTGATTTACCGGGGCACCCCCTCTGTGGAGGCGGTGTTTGAGGAAGTTTGCCGCCAGAAAAATGTAAAGCTGAAAAAGGCGGATTTTGACTCTATCCGTCTGGTTAAGCACTCTTTGGAGGGACAGGTGTTCGATTGCGGTAAGCGCAAAGGGCTGTTGCTGCCTCTGCTGGGAGATCATCAGCTGCACAATGCGGCGGTGGTGCTGAGCGTTGCAGATACTTTGGCTGAAAATGGCTGGAGCATTTCCGAAGAAAATATTTATGAAGGCCTGCGGGATGCCAGCTGGCCCGGACGGTTCGATATCGTCAGCCGGGACCCCCTGTTTATTATTGACGGCGGTCACAATCCCCAGTGTCTGGAGGCCTTGGTAAAAAACATTCAGGACTATCTGCAGGGCAAAAAGGTTATCGCCCTGACTGGTGTACTGGCAGATAAGGACTATGCGGATATGTACCGTCCGGCAATGCCTCTGGTGGAAAAATTTGTGTGCATCACCCCGGATAATCCCCGTAAACTGGAAGCAGAGGATCTGGCAAAGTACCTGCAGGCAAAGGGCGCAGATGCGGTCGCCTGCGAAAGCACCCGTGCAGGTGTGGTCCGTGCCATCAAACTGGCAGGCAAGGACGGGGCAGTGCTTTGCTTTGGCTCACTGTATTCCATCGGCTCCATTGCCGAGGCACTGAAGGAAGTACTTGATTGACAGTTTGTCAGACTTCCTTTATAATATAAGAAAAAACGGAGGAATTCCTATGCATATCGGTCACGAACATTCTATGGGTGGGGAGCATTCCCACAGCCACACCCACGAACATACCCACGAGCACACCCACGACGGTGTTACCCACAGCCACGCCCATTCTCACGACCACGAGCACGGTCATCAGCATCCCCACGACCACGAGCATCTCCACGGTGCGGATCACGCCCACAACCATTCTCACGACTGTGGCTGTGGCTGCGGCAGCTGCGCTACCAAGTGCGAGCACACCCCGATGGAAGAGCTGATGGCACTGATGAACTATATGGTCTCCCACAATGCCGCCCACGCAAAGGAGCTGGCAGATCTGGCACTTCAGCTGGATCAGGCGGGAAATCACGCCGCCTACGAGCAGGTGATGGCGGCCGTATCGGACTTTGAAAAGGGCAATCTGCGCCTGAGTGTTGTGCTGGCCAGTATGAATGCTTAAAAAGCAGCAGGGCGGGGCTTGATTTTGCCGAAAGAGGAGTATTTTATGTGTCTTTCCACTGTGTATAAAAACGAAATGAAGCCGGAAACGGTAATTATGAAGAATGTAATGCGGATCGACTGCAAGGACGGCTGTGTGATCCTTACTGACCTGATGGACCGCAGTGTTGCCATTGAAGGCACACTGGAAAGTGCCAATCTGGTGGACGGATTTGTGATCGTCAGGGAAACGGTCCCCGCATAATTTAGGAGTGGTTATGCTGAAAAAATACCTGATCGTATTTTTAATAGCAATGGTGCCCATTGTAGAGCTCCGGGGAGCAGTGCCTTACGGAACTGTGGAGCTGGGGCTTCCGGAAATTCCCACATTGCTGGTGTGTATTCTGGGCAATATGGTGCCCGTGCCCTTCATTTATTTCTTTGCCCGTAAGATTTTGGAGTGGGGCGCACAGCGGCGGTACATTGGAAAGGTCTGCGGATTTTTCCTGAACAAGGGTGAGCGCGCCGGTCAAAAGCTGGCAAAATCCGCAGGTCGCGGCGGCCTGTTTGTGGCGCTGATGCTGTTTGTGGGTATTCCCATCCCCGGAACAGGTGCCTGGACCGGTGTGCTGGGTGCCAGCTTTTTGAATATGGGCTTTAAGTCTACAGTGCTGTCTGTTTGCCTGGGCGTTTTGATCGCGGGCATTATTATGGCACTGGGCAGCGCAGGTGTGCTCCACCTGATCGGATAATAAACAGGAGGCATTTTATGGATTGCTTATTTTGTAAGATCATCGCCGGGGATATCCCCTCCACAAAGGTTTATGAGGATGAAACGGTATACGCCTTCCGGGACATTGCACCCCAGGCACCGACCCACATTCTGGTGATTCCCAAAAAGCACATTGCATCCGTGGGGGAAGTGACCGGAGAAAACAGCGGCGTGGTTGCCCATATTTTTGAGGTGATCCCCAGAATCGCAGAGGCAGAGGGCCTTGCAAACGGCTACCGTGTGGTCAGTAACTGCGGACCGGATGCGGGTCAGACCGTTTTCCATCTGCACTTCCATATTCTCGGCGGCAAGGAACTTTCTTTGCAAATGGCTTGACTTTTTGAAAAACCGTGGTATAATTTGAACAAATCGCATAACAGATCCATCTTCGGGGGGCCGGATGCATCCGGCTGAGATAAGGCTTAGTAGCCTTGACCCGTGAACCTGATACGGTCAGTACCGTCGTAGGAAAAGATGCATTTTGATACCTTCGTATCGCATTGCACCTTAGGCGGGTTTGCAATGCGATATTTTTTGGGTTACCTTCCAAAAATCTGCCAATCTCTCAGGTATATTTTTCTCAGGTAACCCGGCGGCGCTCAAATTGCGTGCAAAAATAAAAGGAGGTATTTTTATGGAAAGAAAAGTAAACAAAATGCACCTGCGGGTGCGGGCATTGTGCGAGGGCGCAATTTTGGTGGCATTTGCCCAAATTCTCAGCTACCTGAAGCTGTTTGGCAATATGCCAAACGGCGGCTCCATCACCTTTGCGATGTTCCCCATTTTGCTCTTTGCAGTGCGGTGGGGACTGGGCAAGGGACTGCTGGCAGGCTTTGCGTTCGGACTGCTGCAGCTGGTTTTTGACGGGGCCTACGCCTGGGGCTGGCAGTCGATGATCCTGGACTATGCGGTGGCATTCACGCCCCTGGGTCTGGCGGGCTTGTTCAAAGGTAAAAAGTGGGGCATTTTCCCCGGTGCAGTGCTGGGCTGTGGGGCAAGATTTTTGGTCCACTACATCAGCGGCGTGACCGTTTACCGCATTTACGAGCCTACGGAGATCCCCGGCATCGGCACATTCGACGATGCGGCGATCTATTCTCTGGTGTATAACGGCAGCTATATGCTTCCCTGTATGCTTCTGGCATTGGCAGTGGCGGCAGTGCTGTATGTTCCTTTGAAAAAATACTACGCCGGCCAGGATCTTATTTCATAAGTAAAAAGTGCGTTGCAGAACGACCTGCAACGCGCTTTTGCTGTCAAATTCCTGTTTATCGGGCTTCTGCCCGATAAACGGAAATTTGCAAACCGGGGGGCTTAATTTACAAATTGGTCTATTATTTTTGGAAAAACTATGATATAATAAGCAAAATTATGCCTCCGGGAGGATACTATGGGACTTTTTACTAAGTTGTTTGGCTCTCGCTCTGATCGGGAGATTAAAAAGCTTCAGCCGATCGCAGATAAAATTCTTGCGCTGGAAGAGGAATATAAGGCACTTTCCGAAGAAGAACTGAAGGGAAAGACTGCCCTTTTTAAGGAAAGACTTGCCCAGGGGGAAACCCTGGACGATATTTTGCCGGAGGCTTTTGCGGCCATCCGGGAGGCGGCCTGGCGTGTTCTGGGTATGAAGCCCTATCCTGTGCAGCTTTTGGGCGGTATTGTGCTCCATCAGGGACGCATTGCGGAAATGAAGACCGGTGAAGGTAAGACCCTTGTGGCAATTTTACCCTGTTATTTGAATGCCTTGACAGGACGGGGCGTTCATGTGGTCACGGTCAACGATTACCTTGCCAAGCGCGACTCGGACTGGATGGGCAAGGTCTATCGGTATATGGGTCTGACGGTGGGTCTGGTCATTCCCGGAATGAAGCCGGCAGAACGCCGGGTGGCTTATGCCGCGGATATTACTTACTGCACCAACAACGAGCTGGGCTTTGACTATCTGCGGGACAATATGGCAATTTACAAGCAGGAGCTGGTTCAGCGGGGACACGCCTTCGCCATTGTGGACGAGGTGGACTCTATTCTCATCGACGAAGCCCGTACCCCTTTGATCATTTCCGGCAAGGGGGAGGAGTCCTCCAAGCTGTATGAAATGACAGACTATTTCGTTTCCACCCTGCGCAAGCAGGTTTTTGCCAAAACCGAGGACAAAGAGGTACAGGATGACTACGACTGTGACTATTTCGTGGACGAAAAATCCCGCTCCGTGTCTCTGACTGCCTCCGGCATTGCCAAGGCAGAGGCCTATTTCCATTTGGATAACCTGGGCGACCCGGAAAACAGCACACTGTCCCACCACATCAACCAGGCTATGAAAGCCCGCGGTCTGATGAAGAAGGACATTGACTATGTGGTAAAAGACGGTCAGATCATCATTGTAGATGAGTTTACCGGACGACTGATGTACGGCCGCCGCTATAACGAGGGCCTGCATCAGGCCATTGAAGCAAAGGAACGGGTGACCGTAGCAGGGGAAAGCAAGACCCTGGCAACCATCACCTTCCAAAATTTCTTCCGCCTGTACGACAAGCTTTCCGGTATGACCGGTACGGCACTGACCGAGGCAGAGGAATTTGCCGCCATTTATCGGCTGGATGTGGTGGAGATCCCCACCAATAAGCCGGTGATCCGCAAGGACCAGAACGATGTGGTCTATAAGACCGAGCTGGGCAAGTTCCGGGCGATCATCCGTCAGGTGCAGGAATGTTACCAAAAGGGTCAGCCGGTGCTGGTTGGTACAGTTTCCATTGAAAAAAGTGAAATTTTAAGCAAGCTTCTGAAGAAGACAGGCGTGCCCCATAATGTGCTCAACGCCAAGTTCCACGAGCAGGAGGCCCAGATCGTTGCTCAGGCAGGTAAGCTGGGAGCAGTTACCATCGCCACCAATATGGCAGGCCGCGGTACGGATATCGTTTTGGGCGGCAACGCGGAGTTTATGGCTATGAGCCAGCTTCGTAAGGCAGATGTTCCGGAGGAGCTTTTGCAGGAGGCCAATGCCTACTCGGAAACAGACGACCCCCAGATCCTGGAGATCCGCCGCCGTTATGAGGAACTGCTGAGCAAATACAAAGAGGAAATGGCAGAGGAAGCCCAAAAGGTACGGCAGGCAGGCGGCCTTTATATCATCGGCACAGAGCGCCACGAATCCCGCCGGATCGATAACCAGCTGCGGGGCCGTTCCGGCAGACAGGGCGATCCCGGTGAAAGCCGGTTCTATCTGAGCCTGCAGGACGATCTGATGCGCCTGTTCTCCTCCGATCGGATTATGGGTATGATGAATGCCCTGGGTCTGGATGAGGATACGCCCATTGATGCAAAGATATTGTCCGGCGCAGTGGAAAATGCCCAGAAGACGGTGGAAAGCCGCCATTTCAAGTCCAGAAAGAATGTTCTGGAATACGATAATGTTATGAACACCCAGCGCGAGGTGATCTACGCCCAGCGGCAGAAGGTGCTGGATGGTGAGGACCTGCGGGAGAATATGCTCAGTATGCTCAAGGGTGTGATCGAGTCTACTGTTATGGAAGCATTGAGCCAGACCGGCGGTGTGGCAGACGGGGACAGCCTGCGAACAGTGCTGGGCAAGCTTCAGGGAATTTACTTCCCCAGAGGCGCTTATGGGGCACCGGAGGGCGAGCTTTCTGCCCAGCAGCTTTCTGAGGCGCTGTATGATCTGGCGGTCAAGAGCTACGAAAAGAAGGAAGAAAGCCTTACCCCCACCGTGATGCGGGAGCTGGAGCGGGTGATTATGCTCCGGGTGGTGGATGAGTACTGGATGGACAACATCGATGCGATGGACGATCTGAAGCAGGGCATCGGCCTGCGGGCTTACGGTCAGCACGACCCGGTCATTGCCTACAAAGAGGAAGGCTATGAGATGTTCCAGGCTATGATCAGCGCCATTCGGGAAGAAACCGTCCGCCGTTTGTTCCTTGCCCAGCTGCGTCCTGCCCAGGAAGTGAAGCGGGAGAAGGTGGCAAAGGAGACCGGAACCGGTGCGGCTTCCCAGAATACGGTGAAGGCACAGCCGGTACGCAACAAGGAAAAGAAGGTCGGCCCCAACGATCCCTGCCCCTGCGGAAGCGGCAAAAAGTACAAGCAGTGCTGCCGCAGTAAGGACATTTCAGCCGGAATGGAAAATTAAATGCTGTCAAAGCTGCACGGCGCATCCGGGGGGATCCTCCACTTTACAAGGCGTGCAGAAACAAGATGGCAGTATATATGGAGTTTTTATGTCGATAAACTGCGTAACAACCGGAAAGCTCACCTATTTGACTGCGGATAATATTTCCGTGCCCCATTGCTTTACCACCCGGTCCGGGGGCGTGAGCACCGGTCATCTGGACAGTCTGAACATTGGCACGCACCGGGGAGACGATCCCGGCAATCTGTGCAAGAATTATGAAATTCTGGCAGATGCGCTGGGCTTTGATGTAAAGAAGCTGGTGCTGACCCATCAGACCCATACGGATCGGGTCCTGCAGGTGGGAAAAGCGCACCACGGCGCGGGTCTGACAGGACCGGAGCTGCCGGAATGTGACGGGCTGATCACCAATGAGCCGGAGACGGCACTGGTGGTATTCACAGCGGACTGCACCCCGGTTTTGCTTCACGACCCCGAAACCGGTGCAGTGGGTGCCGCCCACGCCGGCTGGCGGGGAACGGCCGCCGGTATTGCCGCAAAAACCGTTCAGGCAATGTGTGCGGCGTATGGATGTAAGGCAGAAAATATCCGGGCGGCGATCGGTCCGAACATTGCCCAGTGCTGTTTTCAGACCAATTGGGATGTGCCGGAGGCAATGCTGGAAGGCCTGGGCGCAGAAGCAAAGCCCTTTATTTACCAAAAAGGCGAAAAATATTATGTAAACCTAAAAGAGATGAATGCCCTGTGGCTCAGGCGTGCAGGGGTACAAAGCATTGCAGTTTCCGATGCCTGTACCGCTTGCAGACCGGACCTGTTCTGGTCTTACCGACGGGTGGGAAATGCAAGAGGCTCACAAGGGGCGATCATCCTGTGTAAGGAGAAAGAAGTATGAAAAGGCGGATTGCCGGTTTATTGTGTGTAATACTGACAGTTGCGTTGCTGTCAGGCTGTGGAAAACAGGATACTGGCTATGTGCCTACCGGTGACGGCTTGACCTGGGACGAGGACTATACCGGTCCGGTGAACACCCATCCGGTCGAGGAGCAGGTGCAGTCCCTGACCCTGACCTACTATCCCGAAATCACAATGAACCCCTACGGGTGTACGGATTTTACAAACCGCACCTTGTTCTCCCTTTTGTATCAGGGGCTGTTTTCGGTAGACCGGGACTACAATGTGGAGCCGATGCTGTGCAAAAACTATCGGATCTCTGAGGATATGCGGTCCTACACCTTTTACATTGAGGAGCAGGCGCAGTTTTCCGATGGGGCGAAGCTGACGCCGGAGGATGTGATCGCCAGCTTAAATGCCGCAAGGGAGAGCACTTATTACGGCGGACGGTTTTTCCACATCAATCAGATATCCCTGACCCAGGACAGGGGCGTGAACATTACCCTGGATACCCCCTGTGAGGACCTGCCGATCTTGCTGGATATTCCCATTGTGCAGGCTGAGCAGGTGGCGCTGGACGATCCCAGCGGCACAGGCCCTTACTATTTGGATAAAACCACCACAAACCCCTGTCTGCGCCGGAGAAGCAACTGGTGGTGCAGTGCCCGGATGATCATTACGGCACCTACTATTGCACTGCTGGAGGCCCAGTCCAACACCCAGATCCGGGATGCCTTCCAGTTTTCCGATCTGAGCCTTGTGCGGGCGGATCCCGGCTCGGACAGCTATACGGATTACCGCTGTGACTATGAGCTGTGGGATTGCGAAAGCGGAATGTTTTTATATCTTGCACCCTGCAAGACAAGTGAGGTCTTCTCCGATCCGGAGGTAAAGGCGGCACTGACCTATGCCATTGACCGGGAGCAGCTGGCAGATGATTTCTATCGGGGCTATGCCCGAAGCGCCACCTTGCCCGCATCTCCCAATTCCCCTTATTACAGTCAGACCCTGGCAGATAAATATCAGTATGACGGCAAGACATTCCAGCAGGTCATCAGCGACAAGGGATATATGGGAAAAACCGTTATACTCCTGGTAAACAGCGACGACAGCCTGCGGGTGCGGGTGGCAAGAGCGATCGGTGATATGCTGGAGGGGGCGGGCCTTGTGGTGCAGATGAAGGAATTGAGCACTGCCGCCTATAAGGAGACTTTGATCTACCGCACCTTCGATCTGTGCCTGGGACAGACAGTCCTGTCTGCCAATATGGACCTGTCGCCCTTCTTCCACACCAACGGTGCCCTGAGCTACGGCGGCGTGGACGATCCGGCGGCATATACCCTTTGCCTGCAGGCGCTGGAAAACTACGGAAACTACTACACCCTCCATAAGACGGTGATGGACCAGGGGCTGATCTGCCCGGTGCTGTTCCGCAGTTACGCAGTCTATGCAGACCGGGGCTTGCTTACAGGACTCGCTCCCGCACGGGAAAATGTGTTCTGGTATTCCATCGGCAAAAATATGGAGCAGGCGCTGCTGCGGCAGTAGCATCAATATAGATCCCTTTCGGGATTTTCGATATACACCTTCGGTGTTCGATATGTGCGATGCACTCGATATGCCCTGCGGGGCGAGAGGGGATTTATAGCATATCGAATTTACCGTAAGGTAAATATATCGATTTTGCCACAAGGCAAAAATATCGAATTGCGAAGTAATATATCGACAACAAAAAAGAGTGTGTTCATCAGAACACACTCTTTTTTAAATACTTAATCAGGCAAATTGACCTACCATACCCTTGCCTTCTACCATAACACCGGAAACATCGATGTTATCGTTAAAGCAGATCAGGTCGGCATCCTTGCCCACTTCAACAGAGCCCTTGGTCTTATCCAGACCGATGATCCGTGCAGGGGTCAGGGTCATCATCTGGACTGCGTGGTACAGAGGCACATTTGCCTTCTGGGTCATCACCCGGACCAGACGGTCGTCGGTTGCCACAGAGCCGGCGAAGGCAGAACGATCGGGCAGCTTGGCCACATCGTCCTCGATAATGACCCGTGAGCCCCGTTCCTTGTTGCCCAGCATAGCTTCCTTGACATCCAGACCGGCACAGCGCATAGAGTCGCAGGTCAGTGCGGTGGTTGCAGGACCCTTCAGACGGTATACCATCTCCAGCAGCTCTGCAGGAATGTGACAGCCGTCGGCGATGATCTCAACGGTCATATCCGGGATGCAGAAGGCGCTTTCCAGCACGCCGCTGTGGCGGAAGCCGCCCTTACGGACGATGGTGGACATAGCGGAGTACAGGTGGGTCACATGGGTGACACCTTTTTCAAAGGCTTCCTTTACCTGGCAGTATTCTGCATTGGAGTGACCCACAGAGGGGAGGATGCCTTCCTCACACAGCCGCTTAGCAAACTGCTCTGCGCCGTCTCTTTCCACAGCGAAGGTCCAGCGGGCCAAGGTGCCCTTGCCGTACTGCAGGTACTCCTCGTATTCCTCCGGCTTGGGATCGCGGATAAATTCCGGGTTGATGGCACCGGCCTGGTCCTTGCTCAGGAAGGGGCCTTCCATATGCAGACCGTGGAGATAAGGGCCTTTGCCCTCCAGCTCCTTTTTTGCCAGACGGAAGGCATCGATGTATTTGAGGATGTCTTCTCTGGTGGTGGGGACCGGTGTGGGCAAAATGGTGGTAGTGCCGTGCTCCATATGCGTCTGGCTGGCGATGCGGAAGGACTCCAGGGTGGCGTCGGTATAGTCGCCGCCGCCGGCACCGTGGGTGTGCAGCTCCACGAAACCGGGGGCAAGGTACTTGCCCTCCAGGTCGATCTTTCTGTCATAGGCAAGGGCGGGGATCTCATCAAAGCCCACAGCCTTGATCTTCTTATCTTCTACCACTACATAGCCCGCCTTGATCTCTTCCGGCAGAATAACCTTTGCGTTGTAAATCAGAGTCAGCATTTTCAGTTCCTCTTACAGAATGTACTTACCTGCGTCTGCGTCCACATAGAGCTTGGCGCAGTCGTGCTTACGCATAATGGTAGCGGGGCAGGCGGTGGAGATCTCTCCTTCAATCATTGCCCGGATGGCGTTTGCCTTGGTGGGGGCAGGAACGGTGCAGAACATTGCCTTTGCAGAGGTCAGACCGGGAACGGTGACGCT
>JAZNDF010000179.1:0-2247 GCA_045587925.1 Faecousia sp. | reverse complement strand
ATCACGTTGGAGTAGCAATTAGCAATCAGAACGAAAGGACCGCTGAAGGTCACGATGGTCAGATAGGATTTTGCGAAGCCATAGGTATCGGCACTGGTTCCCATAGCCACCAGGATCTGATCCATAAAGATCAGAAACAGTGCAGACATGGCCACGCCAACCGTAACACAGGCCCACATACAGAAGGAGCAGGCCTTCTTCGCGTAATCCATCTTTCCTTCACCCAGTGCCCGGGAGATCACAGAGGTTCCGCCGATACCGAACACAGTACCCACGGACATGAAGATCAAAAACACGGGGGTCGCCATGGACACTGCAGCCACCTGATAGGCATCATGGGTCATACCAATGAAGAGGGTGTCAGCAAGATTGTAAATCAGCACCATCAGCATGGCTGCCATGGCGGGGATGGTGTTTTTCAGAACCGCCTTCGGCACCGGTGCGCTGCGAAATACTTCCAGCTCTTTTGTCATTTCCATAAATTATCTCCTTTATACCAACAGCAAGCGATTAAAAGCGTGCTATTAAATTACCGTTTGAAATATGCCCGCTTTCGCGGACATATTTATAGTGCGTTAAAAACCTTTTCCAGCAAATCCAGGAACAGCAGCTTCTCAGCCTCCGTCAAACCAGACAGCAGTTTCGCTTCGATCTCTTTCACATCGGATGCGGCGTTTTTACAGCATTGACGCCCCGCAGGGGTGAGCATTACTTTCTTGACTCTGCGATCATTCTCATCTGTAAAGCTTTCCACAAATCCCTTCTGTTCCAGACGAACCACAATTCCGGCAGCCGTAGACTGGGCCACATGGAGCAAGCCTTCCAGTTCTTTTAAGGTCAACTGATGATTGGGAGACGCTTCCAGTTCCATCAGAACGTTCATTTGGGAAAGGGTCAGATCCTGCTGACGCAGCAAGGCATTCGCCTTTTTCTCAATTTCATCGTGAACCTTTTTGATCAGCGCACCGCATAAATCATTTTTCTGCATTTGCTACACCTCGGAAAATATAATAGCATGCTTTTAAATCTGTGTCAAGTAGAGGGTGATTGACTGGAAGTGTGATGTAATGTGAAATTTTTATCGCTATAAATGATTCATCCCGGAATCAGAAAGTATGGTTCTCTTATGTGGCAGCCATCTGCCGCTTCTCCATCCGCTTCCAGCTCACGAACCCGTACAGATCATTGACCATGAACATGACAAAGCAAATAATGACGGAAAGATAGCTGATATTCTCCACTGCCGCCAGTGTCCACAGAAGGATCAGCACCACATCGTTGGCGGCATAGGCCAGGGCGAAGTAGGGGCTGCGGCGGAAGGTCAGATATACCGCAATAAAACTGGTGGCCACGGACAATGTGCTGGGGATGATATTGGCCGTGTTGAAATGCTCCAGGATAAAGTAGAATCCCAGTGTCACCACCGCTGTCGCCAAATACATGGCAGAATATTCCCATTTGCCGATCCGGTTCACTGCCACCTCCGCGTGGTTACCCTTGTAGGGATTGTGAAGCCAGGTAATCAGGGCAAACAGAGCCATGGGCCCGGTCATGCCGAGGTAGGTGATCATTTCCCCAAAGTAAGAGAATGTATAGGAGATCAGGCCGTAAAGCAGGCTGAATACAATCATCAAAGCCTGGCCGATGGGATTGCCCTTGGCATTGAAGATCAAAGATGTGGTGCCGATCAGGGATGCGGCCAGGGTCATGAAATTCACCCGATCGAAGAGGAAAAAGGATACCAGAATCAGTCCGGCGGAGCCGCCCCACAAGGTCAGCTCGCCTTTTGAAAAATAGGTGGTCAGTTTCTTCATAAGCCCTCCAAAACATAAAAAATAAGCCCTCGCTCACACATCTTCTAAGACCTAACGATGTGCAAACAAGCGCTTTCGCTCACTACCCGGTGGCAGTACAATATTCTTATGAGATTGTACGGGAAGAACGGAAAAATGTCAAGAAATAATCACAGGCCGTCGGCGGTAGTTCCCGCTTCCATGCCTGCGACTTTCTTCTGTTGTAAGCCTTGCTGTTTTCGGGCTTCCGGGTGACAGGGTTCAGCTCACCCCAGGTTTGCCGCCGGGATGCATCAATCTTGCGCTTTTCCTTTTTGGAAAGCTTCTCATAGGGGATGAATTTTTCCATATTTGCTACCTCCTCATGGTTTCTGAAATCAGTATACCACAAATGTGCATTTCATTATTTAAGGGATTGTAAATTCTCATATCCATGGTATAATGAAAGAAAAAA
>JAZNDF010000178.1:0-17571 GCA_045587925.1 Faecousia sp. | reverse complement strand
CGGGTAGATGCGGTGGGAGAATATTTCCTGAAAATGGCTAAAGACCGGGGCTGGAAAATTGAAACAGAAGAATATGCGCAAGCGGGAAATGCCATTTGCATTACTTTAAATCCGGATGTGGATGCTGCTCCCGTGGCGATCTCCGGTCATATCGACACAGTGCATCCGGTGGGGTTGTTTGGCACGCCTGCTGTTCGAATGGATGAAGAAAAGATATACGGCCCGGGTGTAACGGATTGCAAGGGCGGCGTTGTGGCAGGCTTTTTGGCAATGGATGCCCTTTACCGGTGCGGATATTCCGACCGTCCGGTAAAGCTGATCATTCAGACAGACGAGGAGACAAGCAGCAAGCAGAGCCAGAAAAAGAGTATCGACTTTATGTGCCGGATGGCGAAAGGTGCGGCAGCATTTTTGAATGCAGAAACAAACCTGGATAACAAAGTGGTGCTTGCCCGCAAGGGAATTGCCCGGTATCGCCTGGTGATCTCCGGAAGGTCTGCCCATTCGTCTAAATGCCCGGAGGGTGCCAATGCCATCGCAGAGGCAGCCCACAAAATACTGGAGCTGGAAAAATTAAAGGATATTGGAAATCTGACCTGCAACTGCGGTGTTATCCGGGGCGGAACGGTTGGCAACACCGTGCCGGATCATTGTGAATTTATTGCAGACATCCGGTTTGCCACCCAGGAAGATTATACGCAGGTAGAGCAGCTTGTGCAGAAGGTTGCAGATACAGTCTATATACCCGGCTGCAGTTGCCGGGTGGAGAAAGTCAGTTTCCGTCCTGCGATGTCCTTGTGTGACCGCAATGTAAAACTCCTGGAAGATATGAACCGGATCTTTACACAGGTGGGCTTATCTAAGGCAGAAATGAAGAAGGAAACCGGCGGATCGGATGCGGCTTATACCACGATGGCAGGAATTCCAACAGTGGACAGCATTGGCGTGTTAGGTGGCAGGACCCATTCCCCGGAAGAATTTGCTTACTTAAAATCTCTGGCAGAAGCCGCAAAGCGGTATGCTGCGGTGGCTATGTATGTATAAACCGGAGGATAGAATATGAAGTCGAAAAAGTACCTGTCTTACCTTGGCGTTGTGGCAATGGCGGCGTTGCTGGCATTTAACTATTACATATTTATCGTTACCAATCAGTTTGCCCCTGCAGGCTTAAACGGCATCGCCACGATGGTGCAGTACAAAACGGGCTTTAGTATCAGCTATATGTCCCTGCTGATCAACATCCCCTTGTCTATCTTTGCATTTTTCTTTGTGCAGCGGGATTTTGCCATAAAGACCTTGTTGTTTTCTCTGGTGTATTCCGGTCTATACTTACTGCTGCAGAAAAGCGGCTGGGATGCAGTCCAGTATAATGCCCACGGACACGATACCATTTATCCGGTGATCATCTCCGGTGTGCTCAGCGGTGTGGTATATGGCATTTGCTTTAAAAATAACGGCTCTACCGGCGGTACGGATGTGGTTTCCCGGTATATCAATAAGAGAAAGCCCCAAATGGATTTCTTCCTTGTGACCTTCACCCTCAATGCCATTGTGGCAATCATTTCCCTGTTTGTGTATTCCGGGGAAACCCTGGATTATAAGCCGGTGGCGTTGTGCATTACCTATTGCTTTATTTCCACTTTTGTGGGCAACCAGATCCTGAAGGGCACGAAAAGCGCCTATAAATTCACAGTGATCACCACCCACGAGCAGGAAATTATTGCAGATATCTACAAAGTGCTCAAACACGGTGTTACAAAGGTAAGGGCAGTTGGAACCCATAGCAATTCGGAAAGGACTATGCTGATCTGCGTGGTCAATAAGCACCAGATCAACGATTTTTACCGGGTTCTTGCCAAATACGACAATACCTTCTCCTACTACGAGCAGGTGAATGAGACCTACGGAAATTTCAAACGCGTGAAATGATTATAAAAGTGCTGCCTCAAAACTCGGTTGAGGCAGCACTTTTTTGCTTGTTAGTCGATATTGAATATTCCACCTTCCAGGGCACTGCGGGCGGCAAGGATATACTTTGCCTTGTCCAGAGGATCCACATTCCGCCTGGGGGTAGTGGCACCCAGCTCCAGCGGACATTCCTGATAACCGTGGAGGGTCGCCACCATCGTGCCGCGGCCACCGGTGACCGTAGCCAAAGTGACGGTATAGTTCAGACTTGTCTGCACGGGAATGAGGGCGTATAAGATCATCCGGTCCCCATCACTGACACTGTCCAGAACCTCACCCCGCATCGTATTGATATCACTCATCACTCTGCCCACATTTTCTGCAGGCAGGCGGAATTTTACTTTCAAAATCGGCTCAAGCAATGTGCTTCCGCCGTTGCGCAGACCGTCCTGCACAGACATTGGCGTGGCAACGATAAAGTCCAGAGGATGGGTGTGCTCTAAGTGATGCTCACCGCCGATCAGGGTCAGTTTCACATCGGTCACCTGCCAGCCCAGCCGTCCCTGATTCAGGGCCAGCGGGATCGCCTGCTCCACCTGGTGCTGATACCGGGCGGCAATGTCCTTTACCGGCACCCTGGAGGAATAGGACACGCCGCTTCCGCGGGGCGCAGGCTCAATGAGAAAACGGAGCTTTGCCCAGCAGGGCTTGGGCATAGTGTAGGATACCCAGCCTTCTGCCGCCTGGGAAACGGTTTCTTTATAAATAATGGCGGGCGGGGAGAAGGAGACCTTCAGATCGAAACGGTTTTGTAATATTTCCTCCAACACTTCCAGCTGAATGGCGCCCATAACCTTTAATTGCAATTCGTCCAGGGTGGGGATGTACTGGCTCTGGAGCAAAGGATCTTCGCCGGAGAGAAGCTCACAGGCTTGCCGCAAGGCTTGCATATCCTCCGGCTTTTCCGGAGTTGCCCGCACCATAATCAAGGGCGTGCGCAGCTTGCCCGGCTCTATTTTGCGGGGCAGTAATTTTTCGTTGCCCAGTATATGTCCGATGGGGACCTTGCCCAGACCGTATACAAGACCGATCTGACCGGAATCCAACCGACCGGCGGGCTTACCGTCTGTGCCGAAAATTTGCGCGATCTTGGTCTGCACCCGTCTTTCTTCACCGGTGTTGGGGTCGAACCCCACAGGCAGATCAATGGCATCCCGGTTTTCCAGAATTCCGCCATACAGCCGGACCCAGACACCTCTGCCCAAAACCTTATCCTGCTGGGCAGCAAATACCACGCCGCAAAGATCGTCGTATTCTTCCGGACCGGGGGAATATTGCACGATCGCATCCAGCAGAGGCATTACACCCTCGTCCCGCAATGCGGAGCCGTACAGGACCGGGAAAACCTCCGCTTTTTTGCATAGCTTGCACAGCCGTTCTTCCACTTCGGTCCGGCAGATCGCTTCGCCGCTTAAATACCGTTCCATAAAGCTGTCATCGCTATCACAAAGGATCTCGCAGACCGCGTCCGTGTCCTGTACAGGAACGGCTTTCCCGGAAAGCAGCTTTCGAATTTGAGAAAGTGCATTTTCAATATCTGCACCCTGGCGATCGGTCTTGTTCAAAAAGAAGATCACGGGAATTTTTTGAGCGACCATTGCTTCAAACAGCAGCTCCGTCTGGGGCTGAACACCCTCCACAGCGCACACCACCAGCACCGCGCCGTCCAGCGCCCACAGGGAGCGCTCGATCTCCGCGGAAAAATCTGCGTGACCGGGGGTGTCGATCAGGTTGATCTGTACACCCTTATGGGACATACAGACGCAGGTGGCTTTTACGGAAATGCCACGGCGGCGCTCCACAGGCAGAAGATCCGTGTGGGCTGTGCCGGAGTCCACACTTCCCAAAGTGCGGATCGCACCGGCGTGGGACAGCAGCTGCTCGGAAAGGGTGGTCTTTCCTGCGTCAACATGGGCGAATATGCCGATATTGCGAATTTTCTTCATAAAAAACTGCTCCAAAAGTTTGAAAATCTCAGTTTTTTTATTATAACGCATACGACTGCAAAATGCAACCGCAGGCGTTATATTTTTCCTTGAAGGGCTTTTCTTTTGGCCCGTCTTACCCGGTTGATATGCCGCTGGAAATCTCCGTTGGTGATCAGCTCTGCCAGCACATATTGAATGTAGGTAGGCACGGTACAGGCGTATGCTCCCAGCTGGCGGTCATATTCCTTTGCCAGCTGGGGCGGCAGCACCATATAGGCCACACGGAAGGACGGGGAAACAGTTTTGGAAAATGTGTTCATATAGATCACATTATTAAGCTTCGTGTGGGAAAACAAGGTCTCCTCCGGTTTCGTGGACACGGAAAATTCCGATTCAAAATCATCCTCCACGATCAGCCGTCCTCCCGTTTGGGCCCACTTAAGGTATTCGTGCCGTTTGGAAGCGGTGGCGGTAACGCCGCTGGGGAAGCTGCGGTAGGGGGAGATGTGCAAAATATCTGCACTGCAATCCCGAAGGGCGTTGGAGTCAATGCCGTCCTGCCCCAAGGGCAGCTTTCGGAGGGAAACGGCGGTTGTGGCATAGACCTGCTCGATCATATGGTAAGAGGGCGTTTCAATGGCGTATATCCGATCCTGGCCCAGAAGCTTGATGAGCAGGGAATAAAGCTGCTCAGAACCGGAGCTGATGACGATCTGCTCCACATTGGCTGTGATGCCGCGGCTCTGGGCAAGATACAGCCGGATCGCCTCCCGAAGGGCAAAGCAGCCTGCACCGGGGGAGCGCTCCAGAATGCCCTCTCCCATATCGCTGATCACACTGCGCATTGCCTTTGCCAGAACAGAGAAGGGGAAGGATTGGGGGGTGTCCTCCCGAAGGGTTCGGGAAGGGAGAGAGGGTGCTGCGGATACAGGGACGGCAAAGCCGTCGTCGGAACGAAAGATCACAAAATAGCCACTGCGCTGGCGGGACTCCACATACCCTTCGTCACACAAAAGCCCATAGGCGTGTTCCACGGTAATGCTGCTGATGCTGGCATCGGCAGATAAGATCCGCTTGGAGGGCAGCTTACTGCCCAGGGGATAGATGCCGTTTACAATATCATCCCGCAGGCGCATATATAGCTGAAGGTATGCAGGTGTTTTTGATTTCTTATCCAGAATGTACTTCATCTGACCACATCACTTTCCCGAAAAGTGTATATTTAATAGAACCAGTTTGATTATATACCATTCGCCGCGGGCTGTCAAATTGCTGTTTATCGGGCGGATGCCCGACAAAAATGCAAAATGCAAAATGACCTTTATCAACTCGCACATCAGTGCATCAAACAGGAATTTGGTAAAAAAAGGGAGGCGGCGCGGTTGCGCCACCTCCTGAAAATTATACGGGAGAAATATGCAGGAAAAGCTTATTCAGCGATCTCGCCGTAGGGATACACTGTACCGGATGCAGTTGCGATCGCCACATCAGGTGTGCTGGTATTGTAAATGCTGAAGGACATTTCAATTTCGGTGATGTCACCCAGATCAGCAGTCAGAGCAGGATCAATAACGATCATATCGTAGTTGCGGGAGCTGGAATCGGCCTGAGAAGAGAAGCTGACTGCCACCTCGGTGCCGTTGATCTTCATAGAATCCAGCACGCAGGACAAAGTGGAGGTGACGGTCTCGATGGACTCGATCTCGTCAACGATCTCGGACTCGCCTTCCTCGTTGGTTTCGTAAACATACTCCACATTTACAATTTCTTCCGGCTCCTCATTGTTTGCAAAGGTGAGGTTCAGGGTGTAGCCGTTGGGGTTTTCGGGATCGATGTCGGTCACAGAGATAGAGAACATATCGCTTTCATAAAAGGACATTTCTGTAAATGTGATTTCCTTTTCGGCGTTGGAAGCTTCAGTCGTGTCGATCTCGTTGCCTGCGGTGGGGGTGGAGGCAGGGCTGCTGCCGCAAGCTGCCAGAGCTGTAACCAGCAGCAAGCAAAGCAAAAGTGCAAAAAATCGTTTCATTTTCATTTCTCCTTCAATGTTTGTGCATATGCATAAATTTACATATCTTTTTCAAGTATACCTGATACAAATGTCTTTGTCAATAAAAAAACAATATTACTTACATTCTTTTTTAATTGGGCATTTTGGGGATTATTTTTAGTTGACAGAACGGCTTCGGAAAGTTATGATAAACGAAAATGCATTTTATGTCGAAAAGAGGGAAATCGTTTTGGGAGTTGTAATATTTCTGGTGTTTATAGCCATTATCGTTTTCCTGATCGTCAAATATATACAGGCAGATCGGGAGACAAAGAGCGGCGAAGAAACCACCGACTATTCTGACTACTATAAGAAGTCGGTGATCGTCCCGGAGAAGAAACCGCAGTTGCCGAGCTATGCGGCGATTTATGAATATAATTCCAGAAGAAATGTAAAAATATGCCGCTGCTGCGACGGTGAAAATCCGGTACCTGCAACCAGATGCGAAATTTGCGGCGAGCAGATCAATTAACAGGAGGATGCATAATGTTTTGTAAATGGTGTGGAAAAACGATCCGGGAAACGGATGCACAATGTCCGAACTGTGGACGGGCAACACCGCCTATGTCCGATTGCGGCGGATTTTATAACCTGATAACCCCCGACGCACCGCCCCGCAACCGTGTGATGAGCCAATCCATCGGGGTAGACCCTGCTGTTTTGGAGAGAATGGAACGGGAGATCCTGAAAAACAGAACGGCTGCAAGAGCCCGCAATAAACTGTTTTTCATTCTGTTTGGTGTGCTGGCAGTCCTGCTGGCAGTGAGCATTGCATTTGGTATCCGTGCCTCCCAGCAGGTAAGTGAGCTGAACGATCAGATCAGGCAGTACCATTATGAAGAGGAACCGACCCAGGAAGCAACCCAGGCACCTGAAACCACTGAAGCTACCCAAGCACCTGTGGCCAAGGGAGAAGAAACGACCGGTTCTACAGAAGAAGTAAAGGAAGAAACCGGAAGCACGGAGGAAGATCCAACGGCACCCGAAAGCACAACAGAACCGGAAGAAAGCACAGCGGCATCGGAAGCCTCGACTGAGCCGGAAGATACCACTGCTCCGGAAACTACGGAAGAAACTACGGACGAAACTACCGAGCCGGATGATAAAAAGTCTGATACAGACGAAACTTAATAATACATACAAGGGAGAGATAAAAGATGAGTGAATTTTATGGCGGTACTTACGGAAATTATGGCAGCGTACAGCGGGGTCAGAGACATCAGTATGCAGTGGATATGGTGTTCTGCATCGATGCGACCGGCAGTATGGAAGACCTGAGCGGCAAGCAGATGAAGATCATTAATATGGTCAAGAGCAATGCCTTGCGCTTCTATGACGATATGAGCAGCATTATGGCCGCGAAGGACAAGCAGATGGCACAGCTGCGGGTAAAGGTGATCGTTTTCCGGGATTATATTGCCGACGGCGCAGAGGCAATGCTCCAGACCGATTTCTTCCTGCTGCCCCAGCAGTCTGCAGAATTTGAAAATGTGATCAACAGCATTCACGCCGACGGCGGCGGAGACATCCCTGAGGACGGCCTGGAAGCACTGGCTTATGCTATGCGCTCCAACTGGACTACCTACGAGGGCGCGAAGAAGCGCCAGGTCATCGTGGTCTGGACCGATGCCGGCACCCACGAGCTGGGCTATGCCAAGCGCAATCCCCATTATCCTGCAGGTATGCCTGCAAACCTGGCAGAGCTGGAGGACTGGTGGGATGCTATGGACGAATACGCAAAGAGACTGATCATTTACGCACCCAACACCAATTACTGGAACTATATCAGTGACAACTGGGAGAAGGTCTACCACGTGGACTCTGTTGCCGGTGACGGTATGTCTGAGCACGATTACGGTGAAATTCTGGAGATGATCAGCAGTACCATCTAACATATCATTGCACCGCCCCAGGTGCATCAGGGAGAGAAAACAATGAGCAGGCAATTACCTTTGGATTTTCACAGCAGTGTTTTTTGCGGCGAGGCCAGACCGGAAGCAGGCGAAGATAACTGGTGCTGTGGCTTTTGTGAGGATAGCGGTATGATCGCAGTCTTTGACGGCTGTGGCGGTTCCGGTGCCAGAAGGCATCCGGATTATGCAGATCACACAGAAGCATATATGGCATCGCGGATCGGTGCCGGCGCTCTGTATCGCTGCATACAGCGCAATTTCCCCTGCAAAATGAAGCCGGAGGATTTTGCAAATAAGATCCTGACCCCCAGTCTGTCAGACTGGATGGATGCCAATGCACCGGAAACGGATCTGGCAAAACCCAGGATCAAAGGTATGCGCATTCTCCCTACCACTATGGCGGCGGCACTGATACAGCCTGCCAATAAAGACACATTGCGCGTCAGTCCCATCTGGGCAGGAGATTCACGGGTGTATGTGCTGGATCTGTACGGACTGTCCCAGCTGACGGTGGATGACAGCAATCAGCCGGACCCTATGGAAGGACTGTATGATGACGGCACGCTTACAAATGTGATCAGCGCAGATAAAGAGGTGCAGCTCAATTGCCGCAGCTTTGAGATAAAGCCGCCCTTTATGGTGATCGCGGCAACGGACGGATGCTTTGGCTATGTATCCACGCCTATGGAATTTGAAGGGATGATCCTGCACACAATGCTCGAAAGCAGTTGTGTTGCCCAGTGGGAGGACAATTTGCAGAAGCTGATCGCCTCCTTCGCAGGAGATGACCATACCCTTTGCCTGGCATCCTTTGGCTTTGGCAGCTTTGAAAACATCCGTCGCTGCTTCCAGCCGAGATATCAGTATATACACAGGAACTATTTGGAAACGGTATGGGCAACGCCCCTGGAGGACCGGGATACCCGTCGCCGTCTTTGGGCGGAATACCGAATGAACTATATGAAGTACATAGAAAACGGGACAAAGTAATGGAAACGAAAAATCAAACACTGGGACGATATCAGCTTACCAGTGCCCTGTCCAATAAAAATGCAGGCAGCTGCAGATGGTGCTTTGGTATTTTTAGCGGGCGGGAGCACTTCATCAAGGAATTTCTGGAGCCGAAGCATCCGGAAACAGATACCACATCCAGTCCCGAAAAAAAGGCAAAAAAGCTGAGAAAATGTCAGGAATTTGAGCGACGCAAGGTAAGAATTTACCATACTATCAATGAATGCTCCGACGGCAACCTGATCCGTGTGGTTGACTTTTTCCGGGTGGGCGCAAAGTACTATATGGCAATGCCCCGCATTCAGGCGCTGAAGGTGGAGGTAGGAGAGGTTTTCTGCCTTCCGGACAATGTAAAGCGCAGAATTTGTATGGTGATAGCCCACGCCATTTCCCGACTGCACGGCGCAAGGTTCGTGCACGCGGATCTGAAGCACAGCAACATTATGTTCGTATATTCTCAAAAATACCAGCTGACAGCGAAGGTGATCGACTACGATGCGGGCTTTTTTGAGGACGATCCCCCCAGAAATCCGGAGGCGATCGCAGGCGATACCAATTATTTCTCTCCGGAAGTATACCGGGCCTGGCGGGAAGAGGGTATGCACCTGACCTGCAAAATGGACATATTCTCCCTGGGCGTTCTGTTTCATCAGTATTTGACCGGAAAGCTCCCCGGTTTTAACCCGGAAGAATTTGAGTCTGTTGGTGAGGCTGTTTCCTGCGGGGAAAAGGCACAAATATCGGAGGCAATTCCTGCGGACCTGCGCAGTATGATTTCCGCTATGCTGGAGTCTGACCCCAATAAGCGCCCCACAGCGGAGGATGTGTTCAACATCCTGTCCGGAACAGATGTGGCTTCCTATACGGTCCGGCACGAGGTAGAGGGCAAAATTCTGGATACCTTTACCTTCCGTTGTATCGCCAACGAAGGAAAGACCATCGCGGTGCAAAAGGGCTCCGTATCCGGCGGGAAATATCCCGGCTATAAGCCGGATGCAATGTCACCGGTGGTGGCAGAAGGGGAGCAGATCCCGGACGGCACCGTCATTACATTGCGCTATGTAAAAGAAGACTCCCACATTAAAACCGTGAGCTATCAGGTGGTACACCGGTGCGGTAACATTGTGCTGAGCTCGAAGCGCTACAGCCAAAATGTGTGGGTAAACGATCCGGATGTGATCACTGTGGAAGAAAGTGCATTGCTGGAGCAGGATTTCCCCGGTTACCACTATCATTCCACAACACCTGCGGCAACCCCCGGAGACAAATTGCCCAACGGTATGACTGTCTGTTTGAACTATACAAGCGATGCCCGCCCGGATGCACCTACAGTGCCCCTCGGTACCTCTTCCTGGGGCGTGGGCGATCGACCCGGACAGACCGGCTGGCGTTCGATGGATAGACTTTAGAACATAAAAGAGGTGGAAATATGAATTGTCCCAATTGTAACAAACCTATTTCCGGCGCATTTTGCACGAACTGTGGATTTAAGAATCCGTTTCGGGCAATGGATCATTTAGGTGGCAATGATGGGAATAGACCGGCACCACCGCCACCAACGGCAAATCCCGGCTGCTGGGGTTCGCCCCCTGTAAGGCAGGGCGCACCTGCAGTCCAGCCACCGCTGGAAAACAGAGATGCTTCTGAAAAGTCGGGAGCAATGAAGTGGATTCTGATAGGTATCGCTTCAGTTCTTGCGGTAGGTGTTTTGGTTTTGCTGATTGTATTGCTGGGAGACGGCGTTAAGAAGCAGGATACGGACGGGATCATTCCCGGTGAAACAAAAGTCCAGCAACAACAGCAGAATTCCCAACAGCAACAGTCTCAGCAACAGCAGAAGCCCCAACAGCAACAACAAAGTACCGTTGAAACACCCAAAAAAGAGAAACCCTATTTGGGAAAATGGATTACGGACTACTATTACAGCGACGGTGGCTGGCTTGAAATTACAGAAAGCTCGGTTACAATAGATTGGGAAGGCGATGGCGGCGGTACATATCCCTATACGGAGTTGGGAGAAACGCAATATACAACAATTAAATTCACCGATGCCTATGGCGATAATTACATCACATACATCAATCCGGATTTATTAGTGATCTATGATGAAGATGATTATGCAGACGGCTATTACTTTGACCCTGATGGAGAGATAGATGAAGCGGTGTTCTTGGTCCGAGAAGGTGCAGAAACAACCAACATCACACTTCCGGATTCCTATTACCTGTATTTTAACGATGTAGAACAGGAATATGTTTACTATCCCAATGCAAATCTGTTGGCAGTTCACGATGTTGGAGATCCGGAAGGCGGTTACTTGCTGCTATACATAGATAAGTATGGGTCTTTGGAACCTGTTTCCTGTATTGCAACATATGATGCAAAAGACATCCCTGATGGCGCGATTTATACAGATGCCAACTATATCATTGTCCCGGATCGATTGATGTACGATGATGTAGATAAGGATTTCATTGGAAAATGGCGAATTTATTGCGATAGCAATAGAAACAAAACGACCGATGAAATGGAAGCGGAATTTGTGTGGGATATTTACCTGACGGAAGACGGAAGCGCAATTGCTGCAGCGGGCTATTACTGTGGTGAATATTCTTATTGGTATGAAGGTACCTGGACGCAGGATGCATCGGATCCTTATATTCTCACATTAAACATAGCCGGCGGCAAAATGTGGTTCGATGAAACGGGCACATATTACAACTCGTATGATACTTATAACATAAAGGTCAAAGTTACTATTGGCGGTGCTGAATCGAATAGGCTTGCGTTCCATTCGTTAGATGATGTTGAGGATATAACACTTCGCCTTAACGAGTGGTACGAAAGACAATAAACATTTATATGGTATTTAGTAATTAAGAAAAGGAGAAAAAGATTATGACAAACAAAAGTAGTGCAGTATCCAGGGTGATGGTTATTATTGCGGCGGTTTTATGTGCGGTGGCAATCGGAAGCTATGCATTGCCAATGATTTCAGCAGGTTATTGGTACGATATTACTGGCTTCGAAATGCTGGAATGGCTTGATTGGGAGGATGAGAGCATTCTTTTCCTGTTCCCGATGATTTGTGCCGGACTGGGTCTTTTGTTCGCAGGCCTGGCAAACATTAAACGGAAGATCGCCGTGGGAACGATCGTGACCTCTGCAATTGGCTTCACTTTTATGTTTATTATATACCTGATCGCTGGCTTGGTAGACGGCGCCGGCTCCGGTATGTATGTGTTTATGGGATGCGAAATGGCGGCCTTCATTGTGTCCATTATCGGCGTTTCAAAGGCTTCCTCTGTTGTTGAAGTGGAGACATCCGCTGCTTACAGCGATTACAATGATTACAGCGATTACCGCAGCTACAGTGCACCCAGATGCGCCAATTGCGGTCAGACGGTTGAAAGCGGTGCCGCTTTCTGCGGCTGCTGCGGCGCACCTATGAACGCAATTCCCACCCCGCCGGTACCTCCGGTATATGCACCTCCCGTACCTCCCGTACCGCCCGTGCCTCCTGTGAACCCCACAGCTTATGGCTACGGCGTTCCGGTTCCTGACAAGTCAAAAAGAACTGCCATTTGCCCCAAGTGCGGTGCAAAGCAGTACGAGGGAACCATAAACTGCAAATATTGCGGTACATATATGGCCCGATAAGCAGGAATTTGACAGTTTACAGCAAACAAGGGCGCGTTGCATTTTTGCAACGCGCCCTTGCTATATCGTTTATTAACCTTCGAAGTCACCGGCGTCTGCCTGGATGGGACCGTCCACATTCACAGGGGTGTAGTAACCTCTTTTTCTGCAGTTGCGGAGCAGACCTCTTGCCCAGGAGACAATTCTGTCACCGTAGGTAGCGACCACATAGATGATACCTGCTACAACTGCCAGGGCAGCCATAACCTTCAAAACCGTATAGAAAACCTTCATTGTAAAACCTCCTTGTGTTTGTTTCTGATATCAGTATAACCAATGGTTAGGAAAAATGCAACAAAAATCTTACAAAATTAAATATATCCGTACATTCCCCGCACACTTACTTCTCCGGATGTGACATTTTTCACGGTTCCGTCGGCAAATCGGACTACCAGCTCCCCGTCTGCATCCACATCTATGGCGGTGCCGTAGGCGGTGAGATCTCCCCTTACCAGCATAACTTCCTGCCCTACGGTAATGCAGTCCCGGCGGTATTGGGCCATAGTGGCAGCTTTTTCGGAAAGCAGGACCTTGTCCATTTCCACAAGGGCGTCGATCATTGCGGCGGACAGGACCGCAGGTTCGATGCATCTGCCGGAGAGCATAGACAGGGAAGCGGCCATATCCTGAATTTCCGCAGGAAAATCTTCGGGGGTCTGGCGGCAATTAATACCGATGCCTACAACGCAAAAATCCACAAGCCCGGTGGCGGGGCTGACAGAAAGCTCAGTGAGAATGCCACCCAGCTTTTTCCGTCCGCAAACAAGGTCGTTTGTCCATTTAATGCCTGGGCGTATGCCCGCGGCCTTCTGTACGGCGCCGCACATTGCCACAGCGGTGGCACAGGTCAGGTGCATCAGCTTTTCCGGCGGGCAGTGGGGGCGGAGGATGACGGACAGATAAACACCCAGCCCCGCAGGGGAAGAAAAACTGCGGCCCAGACGGCCTCTGCCGCCGGTTTGGTGACCGGCCATCAGCACTGTCCCGTGGGGCGCGCCCCCACGGGCAAGGTCCTTGGCTTTTGTGTTTGTGGAGTCGATGGTATCATACCAATACAGAGTGTCCCGCCAGGGACACTCTGCAGATAAATGGGATAAGATCTGATTTTTCATTTTAATCAATGTCAGGGACAACTTCCTCAACAGGTGTGTCCATAATTTCAGGATGCCGCAGAATGTTGCGGTAATGCTTGGTGAATGTGGCGTAGCCGTAGCCGTCGGTGATCCGCTCATCGGTTACAAAACGGAGATCCACATATTTTTTTGTTACGATACTGCCATCCTCCTGAACCTCCTGCACCTTGCGCTTACAGCCGAAGGCCATAAAGACAGGCAGGTTGCCGAAGTTGTACAGGTGGTGGTAAATGGCATTGATGCCCAGAGAACCCATAGAAGTGAAAAATACAGTACCGTGGAAGGGGCTCAGCTCTGTTAAGAACAGCGGCAGTAGTCCGAAGTAATCCAGCAGCTTCAAAAACCAGACTACAAATTTCAGGACCACACTGGGGATCAGATTGAAATAGCCGACCAGATGATCGAATTTGCTGTCAAGCTTGCGGGTGCATTTGATCTTTTCCACAGCGGCGCTGAGCTTGCTATATACATCGTCGGCGGTGTCTCTGGGGTTCAGGTGGACCTTAATGGAGGTGTCCGGGGAGTTTAAGTTCATTTCCTTTTTCAGCACCATACAGTACTGGATGTCCTCCCCGCGGGAATAGACCTTCTGTCCGGAAACAAAGCGGTTGAGCTGGGGATACTTGGCCAGGCACCTGACATAAGCGGCAAGCAAAACATGGGTAATGCCGAAATCGGACAGACCCTCCTTGCGCTTTTGGCGGATATACCGCTCCACATTGGTGATCTCGACGGTTTCTTCAAAGAAGTTGGAGCAGGTGTTGCGCTCGACCTGAAAATAGGAGGTGATCTGCGCCATAGGAGGCAGGCTTCTGAGCCGGCGGCCGTCCTTGCGGTCACCCCAGGTGGGATGGTATGCGCCGTCGGTATGTACCCGAATGGCGAACAGCATAAACAGGAAGCCGACCGTCATTAAAAGGTCTGGCACCAGATGCATCATTGCCGCATAATTTCCGGCGACCAGAATGTCCAGGTTTAAGTACACCAGTGCACCCCAGGGGAGCGCCAGCAGGGGGAACAGCAAAAGGACGAACTTCTTTTTGCCGCAGCTGATCTGGGTATAAAGCACGGAAACAAAAAGCAAACTGATGATACACAGTGCGTTTCCGAGACGGTCAAAGCCGTAATCCCGGAAGACAAAGTAGAAATAGAAGCAATACATCCAGACGGGGATCGCAGTTTTGTAAAAGCGTTCTTTGCCGTTGATCAGTGTGATGAGCGCATACAGCAGGGATGCCACCACCGGCAGAACGATTTGACTCCACACATAAAGTGAGCTCCCGGTTCCTTTCATACCGGAGATCACAATGCGGGTCACTGCCGAGCATACCATACAAAGTGCCATCAGCCAAGCGAAAAAGTTTTTTCGGTTGATGTAGAAATGTACTCTTTTATCCATAACAAGATAATTATAGCAACGATTGGGGAAAATGTCAATTTATTGCGGCTTTCACGGCGGCAATATATTCCGGAGCGGTGCCGCAGCAGCCGCCCAGCAGTGTGGCACCGCAGGCGGCACACTGTACCATAATTTCTGCAAATTCATCAGGCTTCATAGGGTAGTGGGGGAGATTGTCTTCCCCGATGACCGGATTGCCGGCATTGGGCTTGCACACCAGCGGTCCGCGCACAGACCGGCGGAGCTTGCTTACCAGATACGGGGTCATCCGGTCAGCGCCTACACAGTTAAAGCCTACACCGGCGGCACCCATTTCCTCCAGATCCGCAAGGACTGCACCGGCATCCATACCGGAAAACAGGGAGCCGTCCGGCTGCATCGTAAAGGTATACAGCACTGCGCCCGCGCCCTCCAATTCTGCGGCGGTGAGTATCGCCTCCGCCTCCTGGGGATACAAAAGGGTCTCTGCGGCCAAAAGGTCGGCACCGCCGTCCATCAGGCCCTTGATCTGACGGCGGTAGTTTTCTACCAATAGATCAAAGTGATTGCTATCCCAGCTTTCCGTAAAAGCGGCAAGGGTGGTCAGGTTGCCCGCTACCAGACACTCCGGTGCCGCGGAGCGGGTCAGGCTGACCAGATGGGCATTGACTGCTTCGGTCTGACGGTCCAGCCCTGCTTTTTCCAGGGCAATGGGCTGTGCCTGAAAGGTGGGGGCATAAAGGATCTGACTGCCGGCGGCGGCATACTGTCGCTGTAAGGCGACCAGCTTTTCCGGATTTGCCAGGATCCATTCCTCCGAGCAGCACCCTCTGGGCATTCCTGCCTTTTGGAGATTGGAGCCGGTGGCGCCGTCCAAAAAACGCACTCCGGCGGCGATCTTTTCTTGTAATTGTTCTTTTGTGAGCATATTCTGTCCTTCTTCCTGCTTGTCAAACAGGAATTTGAATGTTTTTTGTTATTATAATCAAAATCGGGAAAGATTGCAACAAAGATTGACGGCGGATATAAAATCTGCTAAACTGAAGAAAAATCATAAAAGGAGCAAACAAATGAAAAAGTCTGTTTTAAGAGAATATGCACGGCTGATCGCCCGCGTGGGCGTCAATGTGCAAAAAGGACAGGAGGTCCTGATCCACGCCGATCTGGACCAGCCGGAGTTTGTGAAGGTGCTGGTGGAGGAATGCTATAAGGCAAAGGCAAAGGAGGTCACTGTCCTGTGGAATTACCAGCCTCTGCAGAAGATCCACACCCGCTACCAGACGGTCAAGACCCTGGGCGAGGTGAAGGAATGGCATAAGGCACGCCAGCAGCATTACTGCGATGTGCTTCCTTGCCGCATCCACCTGATCAGCGAAGATCCCGACGGCCTGAAGGGTGTAAATATGAAGAAGGTGTCCCAGGCACGGCAGATAAGCTATCCCATCCTGAAGCCCTATATCGACAAGCGGGAGAATAAGCAGCAGTGGTGTATTGCCGCTGTTCCCGGTGCGGCGTGGGCGAAAAAGGTGTTCCCCGGTCTGCCCAAGGGTAAGGCAATGGAAAAGCTGTGGGAGGCCATTTTGTTTACCTCCCGTGTGAACGGGGACCCCATCGGCGCCTGGGAAAAGCACAATGCAGACCTGAAGGCCCGCTGTGATTATCTCAACAGCCTGGGGATCGAAAGCCTGCACTATACTGCCGACAACGGCACAGATCTGACCGTTGGTCTGATCAAAGAGAGCCGCTTTTGCGGCGGTGGAGACACCAGCCTGCAGGGTATCTATTTTAACCCCAACATTCCCACCGAGGAGTGCTTTATTTCCCCCAAGCGCGGGGCGGCAGAGGGCATTGTCTATTCCACAAAGCCCCTGAGCTACCAGGGCCAGCTGATCGAGGATTTCTGGATGCGTTTTGAAGGGGGCAAGGTGGTGGAAAGCGGCGCAAAGAAGGGCGCAGAGCTTTTGGCTACCCTCATCGGTATGGACGAGGGCGCGGCCTATCTGGGCGAATGTGCGCTGGTGCCGGAAAGAAGCCCCATTGCGGAAAGCGGTCTGCTGTTCTATAATACCCTGTTTGACGAAAATGCCGCCTGCCACCTGGCCATCGGTATGGGCTTTGCCGATACCATTGTGGATTTCCAGAATAAGACACTGGAGGAGTGCCGTCAGCTGGGTATTAACGATTCTATGGTCCACGAGGACTTTATGATCGGCTGTAGCACAATGAATATCGACGCAACCACCCGCGACGGCAAGACCGTCCCCATCTTTAGACAGGGCAACTGGGCCTTCTAAGTTTGCACCGCACCATACGCCTCCCTCTGAGGAGGGAGGTGGCAAAAACCGGCACTTTCCTGCCGATTTTTGAGGTCAGGAGAGAATATGAAAGCGCACAGCAAGCAGATTATTCTGCTGACAAAACGATAGTTTTTTGAAAAATAAAGAAAATACGAAAAAAATAAAAAAAACACTTGCAATTCCAAATTATCTGT
>JAZNDF010000177.1:0-4699 GCA_045587925.1 Faecousia sp. | reverse complement strand
GCATATGTAATTGCTTTGCAGCAGCAGATGAAAAATGCCGATGATCAACTTAAAGCCGATTTACAGGGGCAGTTGGACAATCTTTCCGGAGCTTTCAATGAACGGCTCAAGGTGATGATTTCTGAATATGAACAGCGGATCAACGCGGTCAAGAAAAACATCAATGACCTTGAAAGCGATACCAAAACAAAACTCATTACACAGAAAGCTTTACTGGAGCAGGAGTGTGCCAATAAGATTTCCGCTTTGCAGAAAGAGTACGCAGAACTGATTGCAAAATCAGATAATCCGGAAAAGTTGGAAGCGGAACTTGCTTCAAAGATTTCAGAAACCAATCTGGACTACCGCAAACAGATCCTTGAAATTGAAAAATCTCTTGCCGGACTTTCAGAAAAAACTGCTGCGGAACTCCTGGCGGAACTTGCTGAACTTCAAAGCAAAAAAGAGATGGCAGAAAGTGCTTTAAAAAGTACCGACTACAATGAAAAGTTGAGTTTGATTGTTCTGGGAAATAAAGACAATGCCGGTGAAGCTCACGCTGAATTGGAAGCAAAACTTGCCAAACTGGAACGGGAACTTGCCGCATTAACTGAACTTGGCAATCTTTCTATTGATGATATAATTGCCAAAATAAAAGCAGGAGATTCAGCAAATGCCGCAGAGTTGGAGAATTTACAAATCGCCCTCAAACTCTATTGTGACAGCGTGAAAGATACACTTAATGAAAGAATTGCCAATCTGGAAAACACCATCAGTATTTTACAGAATGTCTTGCAGGAGCGGATGCAGACATTGGAAGACCGTCTGACTTATTCCATAATGACCGATGAAGAGCTGGAAAATCAGGAAAAATCCAAACAGGAATTGGTCAACTCTCTTGCCAATCAGATCGCCGGACTGGAACTTGCCATCAAAAATGCCAAAGCGGAAGGACAGGATACTTCTGCTCTGGAATCCAAACTTGCTTCGCTTACTTTGGAATATGCCAATGCCCAAAGCGATTTGGAAAATGTGAAATATGTCCGGGAACTGCGGAGCAACTCCGAGCTTGCTCTCCACCGCAAATGGATCAAAGAACTGCAGGAACTTACCGTTTCCTTACAGATTACTGTTAAGCAGCAGGGTGATACCATCAAAGAGCAGAAAGACGAGATTGAAGGACTGAAAACCATCATCGCCAATCTGGAAAAGGCTTTACAGACGGAAATCAAAAATCTGGAAGAGACCTTAAAAAAATATGTGGACGACAATGTAACGGATCTGAATGCCGCTGCCGAAGATATGAAAGCCCAGCTTGAAACCTTGCGGGACAACATTGTGACTCTGGCGACCAGTGCCTACTCCGGGTACAGCTCATCTTCCACCGGAAACAACAATAACTACAACTATTCCGGAACCAATAAAGAAACTCTTGAGGATGACCGGGATTTGAGAACAAGCAAAGATACCGCCCTTGACTTTTAATCAACCCAAAGGAGAACGGACAAATGAAGCATTGGAGAAAAACGATCTGCTGTATCACCCTTGCGGGTGTAACGTTGGGGATGACCGGATGCAGTTCTGTGGGAGAACTTTCCACCTCGGAACTGGTTGCTCCCGGACTTGCTATCGGCGGAGCAACGCTGGGAGCCTTTGCCGCAGAAAATGAAGACGAAGGCACCCGTCTTGCGGCAACCGCAGGTGGCGGCTTGATCGGCTGGCTGGTGGGAATGTTTACCACTCAAAACATCAAAAAAGAGAAAAAAGAAGAGTTCCGCAGCGGTTATGAACTGGGGCAGTCCAATGCCACAAAATCGCTTTATTGGAACATTCAGACTCTCCATGAAGCAAAAAATCAGCCGGACAGTCAGGTGATTTATTATCAGATCCCGGCAGACTATCCCCATGACGGAGCCAAGCGTACTCCCGGTTCGGTTTTAATGCCGGTAACCGAGGTCAGAAAATGAAAAAGAAAAGGAAATCTTTCAGAAAAGAGCATCGTATCCATGAGCAAAAAGAAGAAAAACATCAATCGGGAAAGCCAGTACTTGCACCGGATTCTCCAGCAACGGAAAAACAGAAAAATCTGCTGCGACTGGCAGTCGATAAAAAATGGCTCGATCCCAACCCGTTCATTCAGAATTATTCCAAATGGGAGAATCTTACGGCAGCAGAGGCGGATAAACTTCTTGCCTCGATCCCGCCGGAACGGCTCGGGATCCTCGAAAGAGAGCTGAAGGAAAAATCCCGCAATCTGAGAAACGAGCATACCATTGCCCGCAGTATCGGACGGGGGATTGAAGATGAACTTAAACAATTCGGTCACACTATTGACGGAGGTTTATAATGAAAAAACAATTTTTTGCCCTTGTTTTGACAGCATCAAGTTTATTGCTGCCGCTGCAAAGTTTTGCGGCATACGCAGTTTTTGATGCCACCAACAATGTCCTTGCCACCTTGCAGAAAACGATGGACAGTGCCTTTCAAACCGTACAAAAGGCTAATATGTCCACGCTTATTCAGCAGGGAAAAGAGGACTTTGCCGAACAGGTAAAAATCTATGAAGAGTGCGTGAAGCAATACGAAGAATGTGTCAAAATCTACAATCAGGCAGTTGATACTCACAACTGGATCGATACCAATGTGGGCAATGCCCGGAATCTCAAGACATTTCTTTCCTGCGGATTTTCGGATCTGCAGAATCTTCAGCAGCTTTCCACTCTGCTCAACACCACAATGAATCAGACTTCCACTGCCGCCAATCCAAATTACAACTCCGCTTTACTCAATCAGGCGGACAGGATCATCGGTAATGATGTACTGAAAAAGACCGCAGATCAGGGAATTGAAATGCAGACCTATGCTCAATCGTCGGAAAAGATTGCCGACCGGAGTGATGAAATTGCCAGAAATATGCTCACCAAACTCCGTACCAAAGATCAGGTATTGGAAGCCAAAGTATCTTCCGGCACAGCAGATATGATGCAAATACTCCATGCCAATGAACAGGCAACGATCTTTATTGCCGAAGAGTTGGGCAGAGTAAACAGCAACATTTCCGCCTTGAACCGGACTGCGGCAAAGCAGTTGGAGCAAAGCGGCGTTTCCGAGATGAATAAAGCTCAGGAAGCCGCAGTTTTCCAGACACTTGAAAATGATGCCGTTCAACGGGGGAGTTCCTATACGAAGCAGAGGGATTCCCGTGATCGTATCAACGACATCTTTGATAACTGCAGGGCGTTCTGATGATGTTTCTGCTTGCAAGTGTCAATACAACGATCCGTCTGGGTGGAACAGGAGTTGATCTGACGTCAGCTTCGAGCGTTCAGCAGCTTATTTCCACGACCATGACGAGCATCCACTACTTTGCTCTGGCGATTGCCTTGTGCATATTTCTGCTGGCGATCGTAAGACAGTACACGCAGTTTGCCGAGCATATGGGCGTAAGATTCATCGGTTCTCTGCTGGTGGTGCTGGTAATGATATTTTCATTTCCAAAGATCTGTGACGCAGTACAAAACGCCACATATTCTTATTCTCAGGGAACATCCATGACGATGGAAAATATGTTCTGCTGGCTGACGGAACAGAAACCCAATGCCGGAAAAAACAACACGCAGAACCAGAGCGTAATGAAAAATCTCGCTCATCTGCCGGAAAGTATCCTGCATTCCATTCAGGCGGCTATGTGCAACATCTTCTATGTCAATGGTATTTAGCTTGGCAAAGGGATCAGAGACATTGTGTACTTCATCTTCAAATGTCGTTACAATGGAGCATTGTGCCTGACACCCATATTCTTTGCCGCCATGCTGATACCGGAAACCAAACATCTGGGAGTGAACTTCATTGTCACTTGTATTGGTATGGCATTGATGCCGCTTTGTTTCCTTTTCGGAGACCTCTGCAACATCTGGCTGGCAGAACATATGTGGGCAACTCTGGGACTTGGTTCTGGCGGAACATTCTGGACGATGGCACGCACTGGTCAGGCAATGCTCAATCCCATCGGTACAGTTTTAGGTTATATCGCTTTCGGAATCTTTTATGCTCTGCTTGCGGCGATCGTCTATATTGTTCTGCCGTTCCTTTACATGAAACTTTTCCGCAGCGGCACACCCGGTTCGCCGGCTGGTTTGATTGCATCCATGATCGGTAAAGCCGTAAACACTGCCATTGTCGGTGGAGCGATGATCGCAACGGCAGGAGCTGCAGCTCCCGCAGCCGGTGCAGCCGGAGCCTCCGGTTCTTCCTCCGGAACGGCGGCACAAGCGGCAAAAAATGCGGCAAAAACCGCCATCAATACCGGAAGTTCCGGCAGCAGCAGTTCAGACAATGCGGCTTCTGAAATTGATTCAGCAGCCAATACGCCGCCCGGGAAGTGAGGTTTTGAATGAAAGATCAACATAAAAAACACTCCGGGTATGGGGATTTATCACACACACCCAACAACCCGAATTCCTGTACCCGGAGTTCTTTACGATCTCCCGGACAAAGTGTCGGTATGGAACAGAAGTGGATCATCTTCTGGAGTCTGCTTCACATTGCTACGCTGGTCTGTTTTGTTCTGGGCATTTACTATACCAAAGAGTATATGCTTATGCCTGACAGGGTCATCATCTGCGATCAGGCAGGCAATCTCTACCGCGGCAAAAGCTGTAATGTCTTGTGTCAGGCAACGGCAGAAGATATTGCCCGAAAATCTGCGATGGCATTTCTC
>JAZNDF010000176.1:0-1584 GCA_045587925.1 Faecousia sp. | reverse complement strand
CTGAGAAACGTCGACCATACGACGGGTCAGGTAACCGGAGTCTGCAGTACGCAGAGCGGTATCGGTCATGCCCTTACGGGCACCTCTGGAAGAAATGAAGTATTCCAGAACAGACAGACCTTCACGGAAGTTTGCCTTAACAGGAATTTCGATGGTACGGCCTGTGGTATCAGCCATCAAACCACGCATACCGGCCAGCTGACGGATCTGTGCCATAGAGCCACGGGCGCCGGAGTCCGCCATCATATAGATGGGGTTGAACTCGTCCAGATTGCCCTGCAGGGCATTGGTGACATCCGCGGTGGTCTTTTCCCACTGCTGAACTACCAGACGGTAACGTTCATCATTGGTAATATAACCCTGGCGGTAGTAGTTTTCGATCTCCACGACCTTGTCTTCCGCATTGGAAACCAGTTCGTGCTTAATGGCGGGAACCACCATATCTGCAATGGAGACAGAAATTGCGCCCTTGGTAGAGTACTTGTAGCCCAAAGACTTGACCCGGTCCAGCATTTCCGTTGCAATGGTAAAGCCATGACGGCGGATACACTTGTCGATGATCTTGCCCAGCTGTTTCTTGCCAACCAGGAAGTCCACTTCCAGATCAAATGCATGCTCCGGATCATTACGGTTGACAAATCCCAGATCCTGAGGAATAGGCTCGTTGTAAATCAGACGGCCGACTGTAGCATTGATGATCTTGCTGGTCTCCACGCCATCCACTTCTCTGGTCACACGGACACCGATGGGTGCGTGCAGGCCTACAGCACCGTCTGTATAGGCAGCGATGGCCTCTTCAACACTGGAATAATTGTGAATGGGACGGAACTTTGCTTCTGCCTTTCCTTCTGCCTTGGCAGCTTTGTTGGCAGCGACAAAATCATCTGCATCCACGATCTCATTTACAGGCAGACCGGTGTCACCGGCATCGGTAACAAAGACTGTTTCGGCACCCTTTTCTGCCTTACCCAGACGGGTATAAGTCAGGTAATAGGCACCCAGGATCATATCCTGCGTCGGAACGGTAACAGGCTTACCGTCCTGGGGACGCAGCAGGTTGTTGGCAGACAGCATCAGCATTCTGGCTTCTGCCTGTGCTTCTGCGGACAGAGGCACGTGAATAGCCATCTGGTCACCGTCAAAGTCGGCGTTAAATGCGGTACAGCACAGGGGGTGCAGCTTCAGTGCACGGCCTTCCACCAGAATGGGCTCGAAAGCCTGGATACCCAGACGGTGCAGTGTAGGTGCACGGTTCAGCATAACCGGACGGTCCTTGATGATCTCGTCCAGAGCATCCCAAACTTCAGTCTTGCCCTTATCGATCATCTTCTTGGCGGACTTGATGTTGTTGGCAACACCGTCAGCCACCAGCTTCTTCATAACAAAGGGACGGAACAGCTCAATGGCCATTTCCTTGGGAACACCGCACTGATACAGCTTCAGTTCGGGTCCGACAACGATAACAGAACGGCCGGAATAGTCAACACGCTTACCCAGCAGGTTCTGACGGAAGCGGCCCTGCTTACCCTTCAGCATATCAGAAAGGGACTTGAGTGCTCTGTTGTTGGCGCCGGTAACCGCACG
>JAZNDF010000175.1:0-7265 GCA_045587925.1 Faecousia sp. | reverse complement strand
CAGTTGCAAACATTGCACCATCTAATCGCTTCCCCCGGGGGGAAGCTGTCAGCGAAGCTGACTGATGAGGAACGGCGTGCAGTGGGATGCAGAAAAAGCCTGCAACTATGCAGTAAATGTGAGCCTACCGCCCGCATTCCTCATCCGCCCCTTCGGGGCACCTTCTCCCCGGGAGAAGGGATTGTTGGTAGCCCCTGCATAAATCAAAACTGTTCGTCAAACAGGAATTTGACAATTTTCCGCAAATAAGGGTCTGTTGCAAAATTGGCATTTTGCAACAGACCCTTATAATAATTTATATAAGATTTTTATTCAGCACCAAAGTGCTATGCATAAACAGCACATCCGCATTTTCAAAATCCACGAACTGCCCAATGGTCAAAAGATCGATATACCGAATGTCCACCAATGTCACCTGTGCATAGTCTTCCACCAAAAGCGGTGCCAGACTGCTGCCAAAGGAGTCCCGGAAGATCACCAGCTTCCGGTCCGTTTCCCCATTGGGATTGTCGATCCGCAAAAGGGACTGGGAGCCGGACAGAAATACCTCATACTGGTCCTTGCTGTAAAGCTTTTCCATATCGTACACAGCGGCGGTTTTTCCGGTCGTATAGTTGTACACAGTGCAGGCATCCAGTATATCATTTTCCATAATATACATCGGCTCAGCCTTCATCGGCAGTGCCGCCTGACCGTAATAAACGCCATAGAACGGGCGCTCCAGCTCGGTTGCCGCAAAGTCTTCCTGCTCCGGCAGTGTAACGCCCATAGCCTCAGCCAGCTTTTGGGCTGTGGGGATCAGCTTTTCCTGCCGCCAGTGGGTATCGGTGTAATAATAATCCCCAATTGTCAAGCAGTCCGTAAGATCCACATATTCCGCCCAGGGCATTCCCTCCTGAACGATCGAAAACAGCTTCTCGTAATCCATTGCCAGATAGCCGTTTTCCTCTGCCAGATAATAGCCCTTGTCCGGCACGACAGCCGTGTATATCTTACCGCCGCCGTCCTTCAGATATCGGTCGTAAACCTTTTGAAATTGCTTTAGTGCGTGGTCCACAGAGCCCTCATCCAGAGGATATTCCATCTGTGCCGCGTGTCCCTGGGCAATATAAATTTCATTGTTGTCCTTCTGATTAAACACATAATAGTGGGTCAGAGACTTAAGCTGACGGAAACGGTCCCGTAAGGGGAATTGGTCCAGGGAATATTTTTCAAACTTTTCCATAAATTCGCCGCTGAGCAAATTTTCTCCGGAAACCTCCGGCATTTGGGCAAGAGGTCTGCGCTCCGCATCAGAAGTATCCTTTTGGGGACCAAACCAGGCAAAACCAGCCAACGCCGCCCAAATCACGATCAGCAGCGCCATTCCAAAACTTCTCACTTTATTCATCCTGCTGCCCCCCTAAAACCGGAAATACAGGAAGGGACTGAAGGACCCGTCCACCAGATAAGCACTGCAGGCCAGCAGGAGGAATATGAGCACAAGGGGCTCCAACACCTTGCCTGCCCCGGTTTTCCCAAGGCGCTGTGCTGTATCCCGTACCAAAGGCGTTGCGCCGATCAGACCGAAAACGAACAGTACCCCGTAGCTGCGCAAATAGTACAGTGTCTCTGCCGTAACCCCCGGCACGCCGCCAAAGCCAAACATTCCCGCCAGGTCGCTTCCCGCCTGGGGAAGAGACTGGGCGTTAAACAGCACAAAGCTGACAGCCACTGCCAAAAGTACATATACCCTGCGGAAAAAGACAGGAAGCTTCCCCAGTGCCGGCACCCACTTTTCCAGCAGCAACAGCACTGCAAACATCAGTCCCCACAAAATGAAATTCCAGGCGGCGCCGTGCCATAAGCCGGTGAGCATCCAAACCGTTAAAATGTTGAAGATCCAGCGAAGCTTCCCTACCCGGTTTCCGCCCATCGGGATATATACATAGTCCCGGAACCAGCTGCCAAGGCTCATATGCCACCGCCGCCAGAATTCCGTAACGCTCTTGGAAAGGTAGGGATAATTAAAGTTCTCAATAAAGTGGAAACCGAAAACCCTGCCCAAACCAATCGCCATATCCGAATAGCCGGAAAAATCAAAATAGATATTGAGCATAAACGCAATGGCGTACATCCAGTAAAACAGAACGGACGGCTCCCCCGATTCCCGAAAAAGCTTCATCAGAAGGGCAAAATTATCCGCCAGCAGTATTTTCTTGGACAGGCCGATCAAAAACCGCCGAATGCCCAATGTAATATCTTCCCAGCTGTGCTTTCGGCTGTTCAGCTCCTGGGTCACATCCACATAACGGACAATGGGTCCCGCGATCAGCTGGGGGAATAATGCCACATACGCACCGAAGCTAATGGGATTTTTCTGCACCTGAGCTGTCCCGCGATAGACATCGATGGTGTAGCTTAAGCATTGGAAGGTATAAAAGCTGATACCCACAGGAAGTGCCAGCCTCAAAAGCGGAATGCTCAGTCCTGTTGCCTTGTTAAAGTTCTCCACGAAGAAATCTGCATACTTGAAGATTCCCAGCAGTCCCAGGCTGATCACCACAGACCAGATCAGGAAAAATTTCTTCCAGGCGTGATGCTTCGCCTTGCCAATGGCAAGACCGCAAACATAAAACAGCGTAATGGTCGTCACCATCAGTATTACATACCGGGGCTCACCCCAGGCATAGAACACCAGGGAGGACACCAAAAGCACCGCGTTTTTCAGCACCTTGGGTGCAAGAAAATAAATTAAGATCACAGCCGGTAAAAAATAGTATAAAAACGGTATGCTGGAAAATAGCAAAGGCCTGACCTCCTATCTGTTTGTGTAAAAAGGGTCTGTTGTAAAATTCGCATTTTGCAACAGACCCTTTATCTTTCCTATCAGCCGGTAATTGCCTCGTCCACGACCAGCTCAGCATCGGGATAAGCCTCTGCAAGCTTGGTCTCAAAGGGACCCATAGCATCATTGACGCCATAAGCCACCAGCACATAGGCATCGGCGATCACAGCGATCAGCAGTGTTTCAGGCATACCGCACATCCAACGGTTGCCGGTAACAGCAGTCTTCATAGTTTCCACAAAAGCAGCTGCGTCACTTACCTTATAAACACCGGCATTGAAGTTGTTGCTCATCATTGCGTGAGTCATAGTTGCGGCATCGGAGATCTTGTCGACCTCAGTTTCGGGAACCAGCATCTTGTAGGTCAGCTCGCCCCGCTCTTCTTCGCCGGTCAAGTTGAATTTGCCGGGTGCGCTGGGCATAACATAGGATGCGTCAGCTTCCATCTGTGCAGTGTGGTAAACATTGTCGCCGCCAATAACAGTGAACTTCTCGTCCTCGCCGTACAGTGCCCAAACAGTCTCCAGAATTTCCAGAGCAGTCTCAGGAACAGCCACAGCCTCTGTGGTCTCGGTGGGTGCGGCGGTAGATGCAGTAGTGTCCTCGTTTGCCTTCTGGCCACAGCCGGTGGCCATTGCTGCTACCATAACCAGAACCAGCAGCAAAGAAATCAGTTTTTTCATTTTGTATTCTCCTTTAATTGTTGTTGTTTTCTTTTTTTATGAACAGCGTACCCTGCCATCAGCAAGAGCATACCCGATGCCGCGCCTGCCGTGTCGATCAGGACATCCCGAATTCCCGGTCCCCGGTCCGGCACAAAGCACTGAATACCCTCGTCTGCAAAAGCGACAAGGATGCTGTAAATCAAGCTGTTGAAAGGTCTTTTCCTGAGCATATAGTGAAGCCAGCACAAAAGGACTCCCAAACAGCCAAATTCCGTAAAATGCGCAATTTTGCGAAGTAAGCCACGCCCGGTCTGAGGTTCTCCTTCTCCGGGGATCAGGCGCGAAAGCAGATTGCTGATCCAATTGCTGATCGCACCGGATATCTCACCGGGAACCAAAGAATTGCCCCAGATAAATGCTACATTCAAAACCAAAAGTGTGATGCAAAAATACAATCTGCTTTTTGTTCTTACCATTTGAGTATTTCCAGATGCTCCAGCAGGATTTTAAGTCCTATGAGAATTAAAATCACACCGCCGAGTATCTGCGCTTTCTTTTCAAACTTATTGCCAAATACATTGCCGATCTTTACGCCTGCGGCAGACATAACAAATGTAATAACACCGATGAGCGGCACTGCGGCATAAATGCTTACGCCCGCCCGCGCCTCTTCTGATACAAACAGAAAACCGGATGCCATCGCATCAATGCTGGTGGATACCGCCATAATCAGCATTGCCTTGAAGCCGAAATCCGCATTGCTTTTCTCTTCTTCCTTGCTGAATGCTTCCCGGAGCATATTAAATCCGATCAATCCCAGCAGGGCAAATGCGATCCAGTGATCGTAGTCGTTGATCGATTCTTCAAAGAACGCAAAGAGAAAGTAACCGATCAGCGGCATCAATCCCTGAAATCCGCCAAACCAGATACCGCAAAGCAAGCTCTCCCGCAAACCTGCCTTTTTAACAGACAGGCCCTTGCATATAGATACCGCAAAGGCATCCATACTCAAGCCAAATGCAATGCCCAAAACCGTAAAAAAGCTCACAAAAAAACCCCCGTATCTTTTTGCGGACACGAAAGCTTACACCAAGGGCGTGCCCACGCGATCCGTCTCGTCATCTAAGGTTAGGCCAGGGTGTTAACCCAGTATGTTGACCTAGCCCCGCATCAGGCGTTGACTACTCCCTTTTCGCAGGAAATTATATCAGCTTTTTCTCCTGTTGTCAAGGAATATATGGCGCTTCCTTCACTGGATGTTCGTTTATATATTTCTCCAAAACCTGCACCGCCAGCATTACCATACGGGTGCAGGGGCGCTTGGCATAAAATTCTGCCGTCCTGGGGGTGGGATTGGGATCTGAGGGAGGATTTTTCAAAATTTCCCGGCAGACGATGCTCCCTGCCTGCTCCCGGAACTTCCCCGCCAAATGCTGCACCAGGGCATAGTGTTCCTTTTTTGCCAGACCGTCGTCCGGATCGTCATAGCCGTACAACAGTCCCGCCACCGTCATCATACCGCTGACCGCACCGCAAACCTCCCGCATCCGGCCCAAACCGCCACCAAAGGAGGAAGAAAGCCTTGCCGTAAAAGCTTCATCCAGTCCGGTCACATCGCAAAATGCTATGGCTACCGCCTGGGCACAGTTGTACCCTTTCAAAAACAGCTCCGCCGCATATAGATCACGCTGCATACAATCACTCCTTTTTCCGGATTGTACCACACCGGAAGCCAATTTGCAAGCCACCGAAATTTGTAAGCTTTCCCACGAAATAAAAAGAGATTTTCAGAGAAAAATGAAACGGGATTTTTTAGGAAATCCCCTTGACAAACAGCCTTCCGCCTGCTATAATGCAATAGCTGTCTGCAATCGCGGGCGCAATATGGGGGTATAGCTCAGCTGGGAGAGCGCTTGAATGGCATTCAAGAGGTCAGCGGTTCGATCCCGCTTATCTCCACCACCGAGTCCTGAAAACCAATGGTTTTCAGGACTTTTTCTTTGTTAAAACGGTGGTTTTACCTCTCAAATGCCATTTTTTCGAACTGGGTCGCTACACCCGATTTCCCCGCTACACTTTATCTTGAATCCATCTTGAATCAGGACGATTTTACCCTGTCCATATAGTCCAAAATATTCCCAAAAGTTCCCTTGCCTTTTTTCGAAAAAGCTTCGCTCATTCTTCTTGCCGCATCTTTCCGGACAGATTCTTCCACATGGAGATAATGTCTGGTCATATCCATATCCGCATGGCCTGCAATGCTCTGAATCGTCTCCATAGAGACGCCCAGTGCCTGCATTTGCGAAATGAAAGTATGACGGCAGGAATGTGGCGTCAGTACGCGGACACCCTCTACTGCTCCGATGGCTTCCTTAAAAAGCTTAGAAAAGTAGGATGGATTGCAGGGCGAGCCGGGCTTCTTTGGCGATTCCCAAATAAACTTGTTCGCATTTTCCCGCAACAGCCTTGCGCAATACTGCACATTGTCAGGTACAGGGATCGTCCGATAGCTGTCCTGGGACTTGGGCTCGCCAATGGCAACACTGCCCTTGATCCGAACCACAGCCTGTTCAATGTTGATGGAAGAGCCATCCTTTGCAATATGTCTGGGTTCTAATCCCAGCATCTCCTGTCCCCGCATACCGGTACAGAGCATCAGCCGGATCGACCAGCCGATTTTGTTTTCCGGCAGGTCACGGAGCAGAACACGAACTTCGTCCGCTGTGTAGGCCTCCTTGCGCTTCTTGGGCTGCTTGCGCATCTTATCGGCGTAAGCAACTGGATTCTTCAGGATGATGTCGTTGGCAGCGGCCTTGTTAAAAATCTGATATAGCATACCCCGGCACTGCGCCAAAGTCGAATCCGATTTTCCGTCCCTGCGCAGTTTTTTCAGAAACTGCTCAATATCCATCGCTTTGATCTCTGACAGCTTCCGCCTGCCAAAATGATCCTTCAGAATCCGAAGGGTATACTTGTAGCCCTCCTGGGTCGTAGCCGTGATGTTGTCTTTGTGGTTTTCATACCATCTGTCCCCCCACTCATCGAACCGCAAATCCTGTCCGGTAAGTAAGCCCATCGCCTTTTTTCGGAAATATTCGTCTCTTTTTTCTTTCGCTTCCTTTTGGGTTTTCCCCGAAAAGGAACGAATGTTTCTTCGGCCATCGGATTTGAATCCATCCATGATCTGGATCTCCCAACGACCATTTGCTTTCCGGGAAAGAGTGCCTTCCCCGTGTGACCGTTTCTTTGCCAATTTTATATACTCCTTTCTCAGTTGGCAAATACGGTGTTTCGTCATATCTATTATATCATAAATCTCTTCAAACTCAAAGAAAAACCGTACTTTTTCTAAAATAAATTACCGGTTTGGCAGGCCCTTTTCGAGGGCCTGCCGTCTTGTTTCAGCGGGCTGTTTGGTTATCAACCCACTCCAGGAACTTGTCCCTGGGAACGATCATCCGCTTACCGATGCGAATCAGAGGAAAACCCTCAGAGTGCATCAACTCGTACGCGCCTGCACGGGAAATCTCCAAATACTTGGCGATTTTATCTGCATTCAGCATACAGGGCAGCTGATCGTTGGAATAATACTCGCGAGTCATAACTATCACCTCCTAACCTTTTGCAGTCACTCGCCCTTCTCAGTCCAACTCATCTTCCGATTTGACAACAACTACCTTAATCTCCTTTGCGAGCTTGTTAGCTCTTTCATACAGAGACTTGGCACTGACACTGGATGTACAGATGGAACCGTCGCAGAAAAGAATCATACT
>JAZNDF010000174.1:0-2658 GCA_045587925.1 Faecousia sp. | reverse complement strand
GGCGCTGCCCAGGGAAATGCCCTTGATGGTGACGCGGCCCAGCAGATAGCCCACTGCCAGCACGCCGAACAGGCACAGCATCAGAAACGGCACGCCGTTCGCTGCCGCAAATGAAAAGTCCATAACAAACGCTCCTTTTGACATATTTTTCAGGGATAATTATAGCCCTCTTTCGTGCAGAAATCAAGCCGAAACCCACCTTTTTGGAGAAGACACCATGCAACCGTGTTGAAGCGGTGGATGGATTATACATATTATATAATAGTAACTGCGGAAAGCTGCTGTGCTGATGAAATCGTAGGGGTCACAGCGGGGGCAAGCCCCTACCATGTGATACCGAAAAAAGCCAGTGACCCAACCAATTGGTGGGTCACTGGCTTTCTGTATCTTGAAGCTTCATTTGATATTCGATGGCATCACAAATGAAACGGTTCAGGCTCTTGCCCTGACTGGCGGCAAAGTCTTTGATGACTTGGCGCTTGCCCTTGGGGACAATGACGTCGATACGGTCATAGGCCTTTTTGTTGTATCTGGCGGTTGCTTCTTTTTGCGCATCGGAATAACGTGCCATGGGAATCCCTCCTTTTGTTTATACTACCGTAAGTATGCGGAAAAGTGCATAATTCCATAAGTAGATTTTTGGAGAGAATGCCAATTGATATACTTACGGAAGTAGATTATAATACCAGTATCATACTTCAAGATTATGCAATTGGGAGGTATATTATGGACAATAATAGCTGTGTTGAGCAAGGAAAGCATACGGAATCCCGCGTGGAAATGCTGCAGGCAAATTGGCCGACGGGAGATGTGCCCCAGTCCGATGCCATCGATTGGAACGAGAGAATTCGGGAGAGCATTCGGACAAGAATCCAGTCGCAGCTGTTTAAGTGCGCAACAATTTTTCTGACCATTGCCGCAGCGCCGTTTATTCTGGCTTTTACCGGATTTAGTCCGCTCACATGGATGGTCGTTGGCCTCTGGATCATGGTTGCTCACGCCCGCAAAAACAAAGAGGGAAGCAGTCCGCTGGGGCTCAAGATTTTGACGATCGGCTTGTACTTCAATTTTGTGGTGTGTGTCCTGGGGATGTTGGTGCCGTTTGTTCTGATCGTCGATGGATGCACGGCACTGGGGAAAGAGTACACCGATCTGCAGACCGTACTGTTTTACGGCTCTTTTGCTGCGCTGGTTGTAATGTTCCTGTTCACCGGATTGCAGTGGAAGATCGTTCGTGCAGTTAAGATCATCAAGGAAGCCAACGAGGGGGATGTCAATGATGGCATGATCCCGTTGGGCGCGATCATTGAGTGCTATGCGATTGGTGTGCTTGGCTGTTTGTCTGTGGTCGGCGTATTTATTGGCGTGTCTGCTATTTTGTTTGGTACGGTATTGATGCATTACCGGAAGGATATGCTCAGATTGGATGTAGAGATGATGGGGCATGAGCAGGCGGAAATGGAACGCAAGGAAATCGTACCTACCTGGAAGATGACCGAGAAGAATCAGTAATATATTATATATTGTAGGGGAGGGTCTTGACCCTCCCTTACTTTTTGTATCAAAATATTGTCATCCTGAGCGACCGGAGGGAGTCGAAGGATCTACGCACCGAATTCTGTAGAAATGTCAACGAAATACGTAGATCCTTCGGCTTCGCTTCGCTCCGCTCAGGATGACACGCCCTAAGGCTTGTTCAGAGCGCAACGCCATGGGGGATTGCCACGGCGGCGTAGCCGCCTCGCAATGACACGTTATTTATGCATTTATGCGGCAAAATTACTCCGTCGGAATGGCTGAAAATTCATATGAAAATTTGTGAAAATATCTGAAAAATTCTCTTGACAAATGGCGAAATAGGTGGTATCATAATCGGGCGTGTGTAGGGATACTATGCATGTACTGCGATGAAGCGGGAGATTGCGTCGAAAGGCGGTAACTTCCGTGGAGTATGTCCGGTCATCGGGCGGCTGAACTGCTTCTGTTTGCGCTGCGTATATCGCTGCGGCAGGGGAAAGGTCGGCCTTGCGTCGGCCATTTTTCTTGGCCCGGAATGATACGCACGGCGGCGTTAACGAAAACAGTTCGACCGTACCCAGATCCCACGCAAAACTGAGTACGAAATTCAAGGAGGAAAACAAACCATGGCAAACCAGGAAATGATCCGCATCCGGCTGAAGGCTTACGATCACCAGCTGATCGACTCCAGCGCTGCAAAGATCGTGGAGACCGCTAAGCGCAACGGCGCTGCTGTTTCCGGCCCCATCCCGCTGCCCACCAAGAAGGAAGTCGTTACCATCCTTCGCGCTGTTCACAAGTACAAGGACAGCCGTGAGCAGTTTGAGCGCAGAACCCACAAGAGACTGATCGATATCCTCAACCCCAACCAGAAGACCGTTGAGGCTCTGATGAGCCTGGATCTCCCCGCTGGCGTTGAGATAGAGATAAAGCTGTAATTCCTTACATTATAATATAGGAATTACCGCTGCCCGCACTGTCTGGCATCGGGCGGACGGGTCATGTTGGCGCAGTCCCAATGCTGTGTCAACCAATAACCTAATAAAAGGAGTAAAACCAAATGCAGAAAGCAATCATCGGCAAGAAAGTGGGCATGACCCAGATCTTCGATGAGAGCGGCAAGGTGATCCCTGTTACCGT
>JAZNDF010000173.1:0-20171 GCA_045587925.1 Faecousia sp. | reverse complement strand
CTGGCTGGTCCCTGTGACCTCCGAAGCAATGACACCCGAGGCACTGCAGGCAGCTATGGTGGACGCCAATGCGCTGTATGACCTGAGCATTGCAAAGGACAAGATGGCAAGCAACCTGGGCGAATATGACTTCGCAGTGGGGGAATATGTGCTGATCATTGCGCCTTCTGCAGCGGATATCTATCTTAGCTCCATTGAGCTGGCAAACCCCGGCGAATATGAAAAGCCTGCTGTGGATACAAGAACCGAATATGAAAACAAGCCTGGCTACTTCGATATGCGGCTGTTCAACTACAAGGGCTATGATGCACTTACTGCAGGCTTTATCAAGTACAACAGGGTTGAAGCATTGATCAATAGCAACTATCCTGCAAGCCTGAACTGGAAGCTGGAGGCATACTCTGCAAATCTGAATATTAAGGACGATATCCAGTTTATCGGCAGCAAGAACGAGGGTCTTCGTGCTTCTGCTGACGATGGCGTTAACGGCGAATGGATCGCCCTGCGACTGAACAACACCAAAGCTGGCAATTATGATCTGATCGTCAACAGCGATGTGGGCATCTGGTCCGGTAAGGTCTATATGATCCCTGCAACTGCTGAGGCTATGACTGCCGATCAGATCGCTGCAGCTATGACCGATGCCAACCTGAAGGGCAAGGTCAACTTCACCTCTGAGACCGATAGCTATAACTTAGGCGAGTTTACCTTTGAGGCTTGTGAGTACATTATTGTGCTGCAGGCTGACAAGAACCGCGTTACTGTGGACAGCATTGAAATTGCTGAACACTATGTGGAAGTACCCAAGGATCCTGTAGACAAGATCATCTACGATCTGGACCTGGTGAAGATGGATCCCAACTTCAACGACAAGGGCTTCACCAACTGGTACAGCAGAAAGGCTGACGGCAGCGGCGATAAGCGTGTTTACACCAAGATCGCTGAGATGTACACAGACGGCAGCCTCAACTGGAAGTATGAGACCATGAGCTCCACCGCAAGCCGCTTTAACTGCCGTGTGGATCACACTCAGGTCAAGGCAACCACCACCTTTAAGGATGTTACCAATGCCTGGAATGCTCTGCGTATTTCTGCACCCGGCGCAGGTACCTACGATGTGCGTCTGTACTGCGATACAAAGAGTAATGTGGTTGCGGATATCTACCTGATTCCCGCAAAGACCGGCATTGCTATGAGCGCGGAAGAGATCGAAGCTGCTATGACCGCTGATAACTGTCTGGTCAAGGGCGGTCTGATCGATGGCGAAGGCTACTTCTACTTTGGCGAATATACCTTCGGTCCGGAATACGAATATGTAATGGTATTCAAGTTCACCCACGGCAAGAAGGTTTATATGAACCACATCCAGATGACCAAGGACGGTCTGGTAGCGGACACAGAAGTCAAGAAGCTGCCTACCTATAATGGCGTCGTTTATAACTTCGATATCGGCGATAAGTACACCGGTATTCTGCAGCCTTTGGGCGAGTACCGCTACGATATGCCCACTGCCAAGGAGGCTGGCTATGCTACTGTCTATGCCCAGACCGAATCCTTCTGGAAGTCCGGTCAGACCAACTGGAAGTGGCTCTCTGCCAGCGAAGACCTGGTCGAGTACGACGATAATATGAATATTGTCCCCGGCGAGTACATCCGTTTCTATCAGGAAACCGGTATGTATGTTTACAGTAAGCCCAATTCCTGGATAGCATTTAAGATCAAGAGCCCCGGTGAAGGCGACTTCACCCTGACGATGAACCATGCAGTTGCCGCAAACGACGGCACTGTGGCAGTTTACATCCTGCCTGCAGACACACCCACCGATCAGGTTTGGGAAGCAACCGATCCTTCTAACCGTGTTGGTAAGGTGGTGCTGACCAATGCCGACAGCTCCTCCGGCAAGGAAGACGGCCACGAGTCCTTCGTTGGCTACTGGAACTTTGAAGCCGGTCAGGAATATATCCTGGTGCTGGAGGCTTATGCGGCTTCCAAGTTCAATTCCTCTTTGTCCAATATGAACATCTCTAACATCGTGATGCAGAAGGGCATCCACGAGTACGAGACCAAGGAAGCAGAAAAGTCCATTGATCCTGTCACCGTTAAAGAGCGTGTGCTGGCAACCTCTGACCTGGGTAACGGCAACGTTGCCATCTTCGAGATGAACGGTATGGATTACTACCTGACCCACCTGGAAGGCGGCACTATCCTGCTGTACAACCTGACTACCGGTGAGCTGGAGAAGGAGTCCTATGCATACGGTATCCGTCCCCGTCAGATGGCAGTTGCCCCCGACGGAAAGATCTGGATGACCGCCGGCGGTAAGTATATATACTGCTACGATCCCCAGGAGAATACCGTAGAAAAGACAAGAACCTTTATGCCTGATGGATATAAGCATAACGGCCCGGCCTATATGACCATTACCCCCGAGGGTGAGATCTATGCATCCCTGAATGGCCGCGGCAATGTCATCAAGTACGATCCTGTAAAGAAGCAATTTACAGATCTGGGTTACTTTACCGGCCCCAATGCCGATGTTTCCGGTCTTATCTATGAGGATGGCTATCTGTACAGTAATCACCGTGAGGCGAATCTCTATAACAAGGTCATCAAGTATAATACTGTAACCGGCGAGATCGAAGGCGAAGTGGACTTCTTTGATTCATGTCCCGGTAGCGATATGACACATTTGAGCTTCCTGGGTGATGATGTGATCGTGTGTGGTGCTAAGACTACCTACAATGACCACACCATGGCATTTAACAAGCACACCATGGAAAAGGTCGATCTGGGTCTGCCCGGTTCTGTTTCCAAGGAAGTTACTTCGGAGATCAACGGCAAGCAGTATATGGTCCTTTCCTCCTACGGTCTGTATGAATACGATGTGGAGACCAAGGAGATCACCAAGACCCCCGGCTTCAGCGAAATGACCGGTTCCGGTTTCCGCGCCGGTGATCAGAACTCCTTCGGTAAGTCCTGGGCAATGATCAACGGCGATCTGTGCATACTCTCCAATGACAGCCAGGTCACCAGTTGCCCCCGTGTGGTCAACCTGACCAAGAAGGAATACTATCGCTGGACCGACCTGACCAGAGACGCCTCCGGTGGCGGCTCCACCATCATCAGCTTTACAGAAACCGAGCCCGGTGCCGGCGAGCTGGTTATGGGCTTGTGGAACGCAGAGTTTATCGCTACTTATAATATCTATACCGGCGAAGTGCAGCATCATGAGTCTGCCGGTCAGACCGACTCCATCGGCTACTACAAGGGCATCCTCTATGGCGGCTGCTACTCCGCAACCGTTCTGGTTGAGCTCCATAGAGAAACCAACGAGATCATCCAGCGTTTCAAGCTGGATCACGAGCTGACCGGTCAGAAGCGCCTTCTGGCTATGGAAACCGGCGGTGACCATGTGTTCGTTGGTTCCGTTCCCGAATCCTTTGTTAACGGTGGCGCCCTGACCGTGTATAACACCATCACCGGTCAGTGGTACTACGAACGGAACATTGTTCAGGATCAGTCCATTATCGATATGGCATACTGGAATGATATGGTCTTTGTTTCTTCCTCCCGTACCGGCGGCGACAACAGTGAATATGCCGGTGATTCTGCTTTGATCGTTGCTTACGACCATATTAACCGCAAGAAGCTGGCAGAGCTGGACCTGAGAGATTACATCCCCGGTCTTCCCAGCCCCGTCCATTACATCTACGGTCTGACTGCTGACCCCAATGCAGAGGAAAACGGCAGAATCTGGGCGGTTGTTTCCGATGTGCTGTTCTGCTTCACCTTCGATAAGGAAACCTGCAAGTTCGATGTGCAGATCGTAAAGGATCTGGGTCACAGCAGTTATTATACCTCCTCCGGTGTTGACAGACACCAGATGAAGTGCGTATTCGTGGAAGAAAAGAACCAGCTGTACATCCGGTTCTACAAATCCGGTATGCATATGATCACTCTGGAAGACTGGAATGCGCCCATCGGCCAGGTGAAGGTTGCATCTACAGAAAAGATCATGGGTAATCTGCCTGAGGATTACATCATCGCTGAGGATGGCAATCTGTACTTCGGCAATGATGCAGACCTAATGATGCTGCCCCTGAATGTTACCGACGAGGACTGGGCGATTGCAGAAAAGATGGATGTTGTGTTCCAGGAGATCCACGACAGTGAGATCACTCTGGCAAGCGAAAGCGCCATCCGTACAGCCCGCGCCGACTTCGAGAATATGGGCTGGCGCTATAAGGCACTGGTCCAGAAGCTGGAGCTGCTGCAGGAAGCAGAGTCTGACATTCTGGAATGCAAGATCGACGATGCCCTCTTAAAGGCCGGCGAGATTGATGCAGATGACTATCCTGTCATGCTGGCGCTCTACGAGGAGTACGAGGCGCTTACCACCTCCCGTCAGAAGCGCTATGTGAAGAACTACAAGGCTCTGAAGGAAGCTTACGAGACCTCCTCCGCTCTGAACGATCAGCGTATGGCTGCTGCAATGCAGGAGAAGGTCAACAATCTGAAGAACATTATGCCGATCGAGACTCTGGATAAGGAGCCCGATGTGGTGGCTGTCCGTGCCGAGTTTGACGCAATGCCCGGCAGACAGAGAATTCTGGTAGACCTTACCGTTCTGGAAGAGGCAGAGGCACAGGTCGCAGTGCTCAGAGCAGAACTGGTGAAGGAAGTGGAAGCCCTGATCCAGGCAATTCCCGAAACCATCACTCTGGAAGCAGAAGCACCCATTACTGCCGCAAGAGAAGGCGTTAACAAGCTCACCGCACTGGAGCGTAAGGAAGTGTCCTACTCCAAGCTGGAAAGCGCGGAGGCAAAGCTGAGAAACCTGAAGACTGCCCAGGAAAAGGCGGCAGAATTCGACGCCTTGATGAAGGAGATCGGCATCGTCACCCTGGGTGACGCGGAGCGGATCGCCAACGCAAGAAAGGTTTACAACAGCCTGAACGAAACCGCAAAGGCATTCTGCACCAAGGCCGGCAAGCTCAACCGGGCAGAGTTCATCCTCAAGGGTCTGCAGACCTGGATGATCCCCGTGATTGCAGTGGTCGACCTGGCGGCTATCGCCTTTATCTTCCGCAAGAAGCTCTTCAAGGGCAAGAAAAAGGAAGAGGTTGAAAATTAAATTTGCTTGTCTCCATCCTAAATAGCGAAGCCCCGGCGGAAATTTTCCGTCGGGGCTTTGCTATATTCCGTTTGCTCTGGGAAGTTAAAGCTGGGAAAGCAGGCACATTCTTTTTCGTGCTTCCAGTACCTTTTCTGCCAGACCCGGTACATATACCCGATCTTCACAGAAAACGATGCTTTCCTTCGGGAGATCCTCCACAGGAACGGTGCGGTAGAGGTCATTGCAAACCTGCACCAGAGGGGTGGCAGTCTTTACCGTGCAGATCGGCTTGGTGCCATTTCTGACAGCCTCTACGCAGCGGTTAAATTTATCCTCCACAGCGGAGAATTCCGGCTTGCCGTAATTTTTCACAGTGCCGTCGTGGAAGGTGGCGACCAGGGCACTTTTCTGGGCGGTGACCGTTGCTTTTTCGAAAATATATTCCGGATCAAAGCCGGTTCTGCCCTCGGTGGCGTGGGACCCGGCAAAATAGATGGGCACGCCGTCCTCCGTGACCAGCTTGAGAAATACGGTGTCAAAGTTTGTGATATTGTTTGCCCGGAGACATTGCGCCTCGGCGATTTGTACATTTGCTACGGTGTCCGGCTGTTTGCCCAGCAGGAACATCATTTCCTGTATATAGTGGGCAAAGGCGTTGGCCACGGGGGAGTCCAGAATGATCTTGCCGTCCGTTGTCATTACATTGCCGGCATACCCGCCGCCGCGGGCGTAGTAGGCAAAATTGCGAGGCGCGCAAAGCTGGGAGGCGCAGGAAATGGGTTTGCCGTAAAGACCTGCCAGAATGTCTTTTTTCAGATCGTTTTCTGCATCGGAAAAGCACCGCTGATAGCCGATGGCGATAAATTTACCGGTTTCCTTTTCTGCCGCCATCATTTTTTCACATTCCTCCACGGTGGGTGCGGCCGGCTTTTCAGAAAGCACATTACTGCCCTGCTGAACGCAGTAGATGCTCAGGGGACAGTGTAAAAAAGCGGGGGTGGCGATCACCGCCAGATCCGCGGTGTGTTTTTCATAGAATGCTTCCGGCGTTTGATAAACCGGAATGCCTGCGGCCCGGATCTCCTCTTCCATAGGGCAGGCGTATTTTTCCACAATGCCTTCGAAAATTATATCGGGGTTTGTATTCTCCAAAAGCATTTTCAGATAGTGGATGCCAAAGCCGCCGGCACCGATCAGTAAAATTTTCATATTTCTCTGCTCCTTCATAAGCTGATCTCGTCTGCCAAATCTCTTGCTTGCAGGGCAATTTCTGTTATGTAGAAGCTTTCCTCCGGGGTGATGCCTGCAGCTTCTCCGCCGATCCTGCGCAAAAACAGACTGAAAATATTCTCAGAGGACATCAGGGGCAGTTCCGTCACGCCGTCTTTGTCTATTTTCGTAACAATGCCGCTCTGATACTCCAAAATTCCCTGCGTACCTACCACACGCACCCGGTCATCCCCGTGGGTCGGCGCGGATAAGGGGCGGTAATAGTCCGCGTTGACCGATGCCAGAATATCCCCTTCCAGCCGAAACTGGCACAGGGCAGTCATTTCCAGATCGCCTCTGGAAAAATTGTGGAGCCTGCTTTGCAAGGCACTCATTTTCTCCACCTTTGCACCGGTAAGGAAATAAATCCAGTCGATCGCGTGGATGGCAACCCAGGGGATGATGCCTCCGAAGTGCTCCCGTTTTTCATAAAATTCAGGGCGCACCCCCAGCTTGTAGGACTTTTGGGCGTTGACCATACGGATCTCGCCAATGCCCTTGACCGCCTCCTTGAGTGTTACACACCAGGGCTCATACCGGATGCCAAACATTCCGACCACCATCGCCTGGGAGCCTTCCTGGACTTTACGAAGCATTTCCAGCTGGGGCAATGTAGTTGCCAGCGGCTTTTCCGTGAAGGCGTGAACATTTTTTTCCAGACATTCTGCCGCGATTTGGGCATTTAAGTCAAAGCGGGTGTTGATCACCGCCACATCCGCCTGCTCCAGCAGCTGCCGGTAGTCATCGTATATCGGCGCGTCCGTACCGATTTTTTTCAGGCGTTCCTGTGCGGCGACCATATCGTCGCCGGGATAGCCGGGGGCGATCCCCACAAGGGTATGGTTCATAAGGGCCTTGCGGGCGTAGCCCCAATGCCCGGAATTTCCAATGATACAAATTTTCATTCTAGTCATCATATTCCACCAACATCACTTCATCACAGTGCCAGCCGCCGGTGTGGGCAGTGTAGAAGCCTTCGTGCCAGTAAACCGGCAGGTTGTCCTGGGCATAAACAGGAACGGTAGGTCTCCAGATCTTAATGTTCTTTTCCTTTGGAATTTTTCGGATAACCTGCTCCAATTGGTAGGTTTCCCCCTGATCGGCAGACAAATAGCTTTCCAAAACCCGGTTTTCCCCATCAAAACGGGCAATATAAATGCGATTGGTGTTTGTTGGCGCAGGAACCCAGGGGCACAGACCGGCTTCTCCCACGCCGTAGTAATAGGCCATACCACCCAGATAGGTATGGGCGCCGTCAAATACATCGGACATAAATTCGCCTACAGGACAGATCGGCTTGGATATATTCCATTTTCCGTCCCGGAAGGTGGCGCAGTGGTAACAGGCAGCTGCCGCATCCGGTAATTTCCCCTTCGGTGCCAGGGGGAAGGGGGCGAAACCAACCCGCAGGGGAACTGTGGAAGAAACCTCCAGAAGTCTTGCGGTGGTACCCGCCGGAGAAGCATACACCACATCCAGTGCCTTAAGATCGATCACCCCATCTGCAAACAAATTCATATTCAGGGGCGTGCCGTCTGTTTGCAGAAGCTGTCCGTCGGCATTGAAGATGCCACTGCGGATGGTGTGGTCTGCGGAGGAGGTAGGGTGACCGTAAACGGCAAAGAACCACTGCTCCTCAGACCCGTGGGGATTTCGTTCATAGGGCTTCAGCACATCGATCTTGCGTATATTCAAATAGAACAGGCCGCCGGCATCGGAGATCAGGAAGGGTCTTGCCTCGCTCCAGCTTTCCCCCTCGTCCGGGGAATAGGTAAAGCGCCAGGAGGTCCGGTCTACTCTGGTAAAGAGCCAAAGCTGTTTCTTTTCGGTGTTTTCAAAGATCTGCACATAGGCGGTCAAACCGCCTGTGGGGATCTGCTTTTCCGGTCCGAAGGTGGAAATATCATAAGGCTTTTCGGTTATTCGGTATCGGATGCACCGGTCTGCTGTGTGTCCGGTGTATGCAACCAGAATGCGACCACTGCTGAGGATGCACATAGCCGGTGCATTGTGCTCGTCTGCGTATGTGCAGTTGAGTCTGCACAGGCGGTGATCCCGGCTGGGGGTACGACTGCATTTTCCGTCCAATTCCTTGATATGGACCTCGCCCATATCGGTGATATAGGTGATGTAGGTCTTTCCGTTGTCGCCTACCACTGCCTTTTCGTTGATCCACCAGTCTGTCCCGGCACGCTTGATGCGAATTTCCTTGCTTTTTTCCAGATCGATCATAGCTGTCTCCTTTTTGCCTTGGATAGTATGATCATACCTCCCTTGTGGCTTAAAGGAAACCGGTAAAACGAAATAAAAGGGTTGAATTTCGAAACAGTTAGGGTATAATGAAGAGGGTGATATTATGCTTTATAATTCCAGTAAAAGTGCCTACGAGCTGCTTGGCGCATATTATGTGTGCCGAAAACCGATGCCCCTGGCGTGGGATAAAAACCGAAAGTATGCGGCGCTGGCATACCGCATCAAAGGGGACAGCCGCTTTTTTTGTGGGGAGGACAGCTTCTCTATGGCAGACGGGGACGCTATCTACATTCCTGCCGGGGTGGATTACTGCCACGAAGGCGGCGAGGAGGCGCTTCTTGTCATTCATTTGCTATGCCATAACGAGCGCCAAAGGACCATTTGCCACATTCACGGCGTAAAGGAGCTGGAACAGGGCTTTCGCCGGGTAGTGAAGATATGGCAGGAAAATAAGTCCTACAATGAAGCGATGATCGCGCTTTATTCCCTGTTTTCTATGTTTGAAAAACAGCTGCAGAAAAAATCCACCCTTCCCGCGGCCATTGCGCCCGGCGTGGAAAGGATGGAAAAGGAATTTCGGGATCCGGAGCTGACGGTGGCAAAGCTTGCCGCAGACTGCTTCGTCAGCGAGGTGTATTTCCGCAAGCTTTACCGGCAGCATTTTGGGGTTTCGCCCCTGCAGCGGATCTTGTCCCTGCGATTTGAATATGCCGCAGATCTTTTGCGATCCGGGTACTATACCCCGAAACAGGCGGCAGATCTGTCCGGTTTTTCCGATGTAAAATATTTCCGCACTGCCTTCGGAAAACACTTCGGCTGCACACCCACAGCGTTCAGGTCGCGCAACGGTTAATCCAAAGCAAAGGGGAAGTATGTGGGTCTTTCCAGACTGTGGTCCAGAGGATAATACATTCCAAAAGGCTTTTGCTCCCCGATCGTCCGGAAGTGGCCCTGCTTTTTGCCCATAATGGCAACGATGCCCGGTGCGGCAGAACGGTCGCCGAAGAATTCTTTTACCAGCAGGGTGTCGCCCTCGGCGGTGGCACACAGGATAAAACGGTCACTGGCATAAAAGAAGTACTGTTCGTTGATAAAGTTCAGCATCGCATTTTGGGGCTCGACACTGCCTGCAGGCAGGTAGCTTTTCCGGCGATGAAAATAGTCGTCCATCTCAATAAATTTGAGCGATGCAGCTCCGTCAGCCTTACAGGTGAATTCATTGACACTGCAGCAGGTGCGGTAGCCCAGCTTTTCGTAAAGCCGGAAAAGGCTTTCCTTTGCCGGCACTAAGATAACACCGGCATACCCCAGCTCCTTCAGATGCCTGTGGGTATCCTCCATCAAAATGCGGCACAGCCCCCGGCCCTGAAAATCCCTGTGGGTAGCAACGCCGTACAAATAGGCGATCTTCTTTTCCCGGAAGCTGCAGTCGAACCAGTAAAGGGCGGCGGCAAGCCTTCCGTCTACGGTGATCTGCCGACAGCGGCCGGAGGAGAAGCCAAAGGTAAAAAAGCTGTCAAGAAAGGCATCGGTGTCCCCAAATGCCTGTTTCCAAAGCTTTCGCAGAGGCTCTGTGCTTTGCGGTCTTTCAATAATCATAGCCATCCTCCAAAAGACAGGCCCAGTTTTTTTCCACAAAATGGTGGGGATTGTAGGAAAGCTTTGCCTTGCGCAGACCCTCCAGCCCCAGGTCATCTTCCCGATTCAAATATTGAAGAAGCGGGTATTTTTCCTGCAAATACCGGGCAAATTCGCAGTTTATGGCAGGATATGCCCCGTCATATTCCTCCAGTGCCTTTTCAAATTGCACATCAAAGGTGTATTTTGACAGGGCAGAGCCCAGTGTCATTGCCAAAAGCGCATCCCCGTCTATCAGAACAAGCCCCTCCATACCCAGCTCCTTACGGTATTGCAGCGCCTTTTTCAGCGCACTGCGTTCCATATGGAAATCCGCGTGGGGGTCAGCGGCAAGGCGCTGGGCATACCAGGTGTCCAAAAGCGCGGAAACCTGCGGCGTATTTTCGTCGGTGATCGGTTCTACCAGATAATCCGGATGGGCTTGGCGGAAGCGGTTAAAGTGATTGCGCTTGCGCTGATATTTGCGGCCTGACAGGGTTGCCAGATCGTCGATGGAATATACATAGTCAAAGCCATCCCGGTCGAAATGGTAGCGAAACATACCCGGGTAGAGCTTTTCCAAAAGGGCACAGTCGTCCTGAGAAAGACTGGTCAGCCGGCAGGGAATGCCCCGCACTTTGGCATCGTGGATGATGGCATCCAGGGTGGGCTTTAGATTTTCGCCCATAGGGAAGGGATAGACACTTTTTCGGTTAAACTGGGAAAAGAAGGCAACATTCCCTTCGTGAAAGGCGATTTTTTGCCGCCCCCACAAATAAAGGTTTGTAAAATTATATTCACAGCCCCGCTCTGGGCAGCCCTCTAAAAATTTTTCGTATTCTTCCTTTTGGGAAAGGGTTAAAGGCTTAAAGTCGATCATACTATCACATCCTTTCGGACAGTATAACACAATATCACCGTTTTTACAACAAGACAGACAAAGACAAATTTCTGTTTGACGCACTGCCGTGCGAGTTGACAGTTGACAGTTGACAATTGACAGTTGATAGTTAATGTATTTCCTTCGGAAATGATTATAATATTTATTACGCGGACTGCAACCTTAAATAATAACAAACAACCATCGCGTCATTCTGAGCGAAACGCAGTGAAGTCGAAGAATCTACGCACTTATTTGTCACTATAGGTTAAATTGGTGCGAAGATCTTTCGACTCGCTACACTCGCTCAAGATGACGCATCATTCTTTTTTTGTATTTTTTAGATATTCACCCGCGATTGATAATTGTCCATTGTCAATTATCAATTGTCAATTTGGTAACTGTCCGATAAACAGAAATTTGACGGACGATTGGAGAAGGGCGCAGGTGTCAACAAGTCGCTCCTACAACATAATTTTCAATTTTCAATTAAAAAAACTACCCCGAAAGGTAGTTTTGTCGATATATTGCTTCGCAATTCGATATTTTTGCCATTGACAAAATCGATATATTTTCCTACCGGAAAATTCGATATGATATAAATCCCTTCTTGCCCCGCAGGGCATATCGAGTGCGTAGCACATATGGAACACCGCAGGTGTATATTGAAAATCCTGCAGGGATTTATATCGATGCGGGGTGTCCTGAAGGACACCCCGCATTTACAATCACATATCGAAGGGCTCCATACCCAGAACGGGGTGACCAACTTCGCCCAGGTACTCCAGCAGCTGCTCGGGGTCCTCGGTGCAGACGGTTTCGTCTGCGATCATATCGGTGAAGTTTTCCACACCGTACATAGCCAGAACGGTAGCATCCAGACGCTCGCGCATCTGATCCTTCAGCATCTTAGGCATCCAGACGATACGGCCGGGGCCGCCTTCGGCTGCGATAAACTTCTTGGAAGAGATGAAGTGCTTGCCGTGACCCATAAAGCCGGGTGTCTGCACACCGCCGCCGGTCATAGAAGCCATTTCGGAGAAGCTCATACCCAGAGGTGTCATACCTGCATGCTCACGGCAGGTGATAACCACGCCCATAGAGCAGGGCTCAACGCCACAGATACACTCGAAGCAACCGCAGGAGGTCATAGGATCCTGGAACAGGGAATAAAGTGTGATCCGCTCAACAGCACCCTGAGAGTACTTGTTGACAGCCTCGTCCATAGAATCGTAACGGCCCAGCTTCTCGTCCTGACAGCCGGTCTTGAGGATAGGCTGGCAAGGACCGTTGGGGTCCAGCTCCTGAGTAGCCTTGGCATCCAGCCAGGAAACAGCACCGCAAAGACCCAGACGCTCAGGGGTAACGATACATACGTGGCTGGGAGAGAAGGCCTGACACATAATACAGGTGTAGAAGGTGTCCACAGACTCGTCGGTCATAGAAGCAAGTCTTGCATCGCGCTTGTTGAAGATCTCGTTTGCCTGTGCACGCAGAGCCTTGTTCTGCTCAGCATCCACAACGATGGTGACCTGGCACTTATCCACAACAGCTTCAAACTCGCTCTTGACCTTTGCATACAGGACTTCGCCCAGGTGACGGAACTTGAAGCCTGCTTCGAAGTCAGCCTTGGAAATACGCACGCGGATCATATCGCGCTGACCGGTGTGCATAACGCCCTCGATGCAGTTGATCCAGGCGTGGATCTTACGCTCCATAACAGCCTCAAAGTCAGACTGCATAGCCTTGCCTGCTACCTCAACGGTGTAGGACAGGGAGATCTTGGAGCCAACGGGAATTTCGTCGATCTCAGGACCGATCACGGTGATCTTGTGGTCCTCGACCTCCTGCAGCTCCTTGGTCTGTACCAGCTCGAAGCAGTCCACACGGGAGCCGTCCACTTCCACCTGCATATCGCCCTTACGGATGATCTCGCCTTCGAAAGCGGTGGCATAGGAAACGGGGATGTCGATCTTGGTGATTTTCAGCTTAATGTCGCGGGCTTCCAGAGAGGTAGCATTCCACTTGGAGGTGTCCAGCTGCTGGATCAGGCTCTTGGGAACGCGGAACATATTCTCGGTCTCATTGGAGATAACGGGGAAGCCCAGGCAGATAGCACCTGCACCGTAGGAGACGATCTCATCGGTCAGGGACTTGTAGGCATTGACGAAGGCGCGGATGCGGTCCATCGTGTACTTGTACAGAGCCTTGGTGTCACCGGGCTGGATAGCACCGAAGATCAGTGCGGCACGCAGAGCAACGGAAACAACGTGGATAACGGACTGATCCTCGTAGCCCAGGGGCACAACGCGGACGCCTTCACCCAAATTCATACCGGAGTCAGCACAGTGCTTGATGGAATTGCCGGTCAGGGTGACCAGCAGGCCCAGTGCCTGATAGGACTTAGCCAGTTCCACAGTCTCAGCGGGATCTTCAGCACCGCCGATGATAACAGCAACGCCGGGGATGTCGCCGGTAACCAGAGGCAGACCCAGGTTACGGACGAATGCGTCGCTCAGGAAGCCCATTTCAGGCTCAGCATAGGGCTCAGCACCGCCTAAGTACTTGAGCACCTCCAAAAATTCTGCACACAGAGCAGAAGCAATACCGCTGTCAAACACATCCTGCAGGCGGGGATTACGGGTCATCATAGGATGCACATCGTTCAGCAGAGCTGCCTTCAGTTCGCCCAGGTTGTTGATCTTCTTGCCGGTGATACTGTAGTAGCAGGGCAGGTTGTAAGCGGTGTTAGGGAATGCGACAGGTTCTGCCTCGCCGTACTGGGCAATGGCAGCGTCGATGGCGGCGACTGTACGCTCGTAGTTATAGTCGTTACCGCCGAAAACTCTATCAAAAAGTGTCACGGTTTATTCCTCCCGTCATTTATAGTAGGTTATTGGCGATCCAGGATCGCTTTGATCTTACGAATTTCTTCGATTGCTGTGGGACTGAAGTCGTAGGGCGATTTACCCTGCCGGTCTGCATCAATAATATCCGGATTGTAGTGGATAAAGCCAAGGAGATCTTCCTCCGGGATGGCATTGCGAATAAAAGCTTCGTCCTGCTCGTCCCGGATCTTGTTGGCTACCACACGAACCTGCTTCACGCCCAGGTCTGCCGCCAGCCGCTTGACATTGCGGTAGGTCTGCACACTTCTGGCACCGGGTTCGATCACCACGATAAATTGATCCATATTGGCCGCTGTACCTCTGCCCAGATGCTCAAGACCGGCTTCCATATCCATAATCACCACATCGTCCTTGCGATAGGTCATTGCAGAAAGGATGCTTTTGAGCATCACATGCTCCGGGCACACACAGCCACTGCCGCCCACATCCACAGTGCCCATTACCAGAAGCTTTACACCGTTAATTTCCTTGGAAAAGGTGTCCGGAATGTCGGAGACCTGGGGATTTAACTTGAAAAACTTGTTTGCGGCATTGGCACCGGTGCGCTCCTCTACCAGAGTGCGCATTTTGGAAATGGGGACGATTTGGTCCACTTCCTCCTGGGAAAGGCCCAGGGCAAGTCCCAAATTGGCATCCGGGTCCACATCGGCGGCAAGGACGGTGCGTCCTTCATCCGCATAGAGCCGGGCCAGGGTGGAGGACAGGGTGGTTTTACCCACGCCGCCCTTTCCGGTAATCGCTACTTTCATCACTTAAATGCCCAGGGCTGCACGCTTGGCCTCGATGCAAGCGATCATCTTGTCGCCCAGAGACTCGATGTCGGTGTCCACTACGAACTTAGCTTCCACCCATTCCTTAATGCCGTCCTCACCCTGCAGCAAGCGGGTAACTTCGGAAGAGCCCTTGGAGTAGGGGTCAACACCCAGGAAGGTCTCAATACCGGTAGCGACAACATAGTTACCGATGGAAACAGCCTTTTCGGACATCCATTCAGGTGCACAGCCGACCACAGGAACCTGGGAAATGTTGATGCCCCAGTCCTTGGCAATGTCGGCAGCCAGGATCATCATACGGGAAATATCCACGCAGGAGCCCATATGCAGTACGGGAGGAATGCCGGCCAACTCACATACACGCTTCAGACCTGCGCCGCAGTATTCCTTAGCCTGTACGGGATCCATCAGACCTGCCTTGGCGGCGGCCTGTGCGGAACAGCCGGTGGTGATGACGATGATGTCGTTTTCCAGCATCTTCTTCATCAGCTCAATGTGAGCGGTGTCGGGACGGATCTTGGGGTTGTTACAGCCAACCATAGCCACAGCGCCCCGGAGAACGCCGGAGTGCACACACTCGATCAGAGGCTTGGTGGTGCCCATTTCATCCAGCTGGGTATTGGCAACGCCGTCGAGCACCTTCTTGATGGCCTCAACAGAGTAGCCCACTCTTGCCTTCTGCTTCTGATTGGGGATGTTCACCAGCTCAGGCTTACGGTTCTTGAAGTTCTCAATGGACATCTTCACGATGGCCTTTGCATTGTCGCCAGCGGTCTCTGCGCTGAAGCGGTAGAACTCAGAATCGGGGATCTGAGCGATGGGAGAGGTGGTGATGAACTTGGTGTGGAAGCACTTGCTGAGGGGGCCCAGTGCAGGGAAGATACACTGCACATCCACAACGATAGATTCACAAGCACCGGTAAGTACAACATTCTCCTGATTCAAGAAGTTACCTGCCATGGGAATACCGTGACGCATGGTTACTTCGTTGGAGGTACAGCAAACGCCGGAAACGGTGATGCCCTTAGCACCCATACTCTTGGCGTAGGCGATCATCTCGGGGTCGTTTGCGTAATGTACGATCATTTCAGACAGGGAAGGATCGTGACCGTGAACAACGATGTTCACATTGTCCTTCTCCATAACACCGATGTTAGCTTCGGTGTCAATGGGCTTGGGAGTGCCGAACATAACATCGGAGAACTCAGTACCCATCATAGAACCGCCCCAGCCGTCGGAAAGACCGGCGCGCAGAGCCTGGCGGATCAGAGCCTCAGAAAGGCTGGAACAACCCATATGGGTCATGTGCATAGACTGGGAAACTTCCCGGTCGATGGCGCGGGGAGTGATCTCTGCAGCTTCCCACAGCTTCTGGGTGTGCTCGGGAGCACGCTCCACAAAACGCTGGGTGCCGAAGGGCTTGCCGTATTCCAGCAGGCCGACTTCTGCCATTTCGTGAGCCAGAGCATAAATATCCTTGCCCTCGGTCTCCACGCCCCATTCCTTTGCGATACGGATCAGCTTTTCAGGGTCCTTGACCTGATAGTTGCCGCCCTCGCGGGTCTGGTGCAGAGTGTGCATAATCTCACGGCCGTGGTCAGAGTGCGTAGCAGCACCGCCGGCGGTGAAGATCAGATAGTTACGGGCAACGATGCCGTGAACATCGCAGCCGCAGATGCCGCGGGGAGCCTTGGGGGTGATGCGGCAGGGGCCCATAGAGCAGATCCGGCAGCAGGTACCTGCTTCGCCGAAGCCGCAGTGAGGAGACTGGTTCTTGGCGCGCTGCTGCCAAGTGTCAGCACCGACTTTCTGCGCGTTTTCCAGCAGAGAGTTGGTTGCAGCTTCCATTTCCTCAACGGTGGTAGTAAATGCCCAATCCTTCAAAGTGATTTCCTCCTAATTACAAGATATCCGGCTCATACGCACAGTATGAGCCCATAGTGCTTCAGCATTATTTTACTCGTTTTCCCCCTGAAAGTCAATTGTTGTTTTAGCTACATTTCGACTGGATTTTTTTATCCCCCACGGGGGGATTTTGTTGCTTTTGTTAAAGGACCGGATTTTGGGATAAAAAAACCGCCTCCAGGCTGTCAAATTCCTGTTTATCGGGCAGAAGCCCGATAAACAATTGACAGTTGATAGTTGACAGTTGACAGTTTTGAAGGCACAAAACCCATTCGTAGGGGACTTTTGACCCCGGCGTCCCGCCATCCTCCCTTACGCACCGAAGTTACCGGTATTGTCAAATAACTGCGTAGATTCTTCGACTTCACTGGGTTTCGCTCAGAATGACGCGACGGTAGTCTTTCCTGTTCGGGTAGCGGTCCGTCGCGTATTTGATCATTTCCGAAGGAAATACATTAACTGTCAACTGTCAACTATCAACTATCAACTGTCAACTCGCGCACCAGTGCGTCAAACAGAAATTTGATGCAAAATGTCCGGGGCGGAGGCCCCGGACAGGCGGTTATTGGTTTGCAATGCTTTTCAGATAGGCGACTGTATGGGTGCAGTCTTCACAAATGCGGATATCGATGGTGGTTGTAATGTCATAAACATATTCGATGCCGGAATTGGAGGAGGTATATGTTTCTGCTATCACAAGCTCAGATCCGTTCTCCTCTTCCAGATCCATCTGGATCATCAGCCAGCCGTAGGTTTCGTGTCCTTCGTGGTAAGCCCAGGGCTGTGCCAGATTGCCGGCTTCACAGTCTGCATAGACAGCTTCCAGCAGACCCCGGAGCATTTCTTCGTCAAAGTCCTCGCCGATGAAGGAAATATAGCCGCCCTCCCAGTAGCCGTATTTTTCTTCCAGACTGGTGCTGTCTTCCCCGGCTTCCTTTGCCCAGATCACATAAGGGGAGTCCTCGGTGCTTGCGTGAAATTCAGCCTGCAGGAAGCTTTCCGTTACAGCCTCGATATTTTCTGTTCCGGTGATATATTCCCAGGAGCTGTAATAGCCCTTGAGGACCTGACCGACAGTGCTGTCCGGATCGTACTGGTATTGCCGGTATACGGTCCTGCCGTTTTCCAGGGTATAACCGATGCTCAGCCAGAGGTAGTCGTAGTGCCCATTTTGAGGCCGGTCTTCAATAAGCGCCTGGTGCACATCTAAAATGGCCTGGATATCCCCTTCCTCCGTCAGTACATAATCGGAATTATTCCAGTAATAAGTGGAGGCGGTGGGGGAGATCTTGACCTGCTTTACATCCCGGAGCTCCGGCACATAGCGGGTAATGCCGACGGGATCCAGCCTCGTCAGACCGACAGTCACTCCAAAGATGGCCAGCAATATGCCGAAGGAAAGGAAGGCTTTCCCCCGAAATACATTGACCTTCTTTTCCAGCAGCATCCTGCCGGTGAAGAAGCCGATGGCAAAGCCCAGGAAAATGAACACATACTTTCCGTTTCCGGAGAAAATATCTGCCACATAGTACATTACCGCACCGGCGCAAAGGGTGTAGATGATCAAAAACAGGGGACCGACCGGCTCTAAGGAGATCAGATTGCCTGCATTTTCCAGATGGCGTCTGCGATAGATCAGCATCGCCAGAAGCAGCAGGATCGCGCCCACACCGGCGGCGATAAACAGGTAGATCCATTCCTCCCAAAGAATGCTTTTCAGAAGGGTCACACCGGACAGCTTGTCATAGCTGGTCTCGATATACCGGAAATGATGAAAGCCGACCACAGGGCTGAAATTCAGATATGGCTCGGTATCCAGATAAATGCCGTAAAGGAAGGGATCGTAGAAGGTCTGAAACAGCCAGAATGCCAAGACTGCCAGCAGATTGAAGATACCGCATACGGCGGCCGCGCCCAGCCGGTTTCCGGCACACATAACCGAGAAAACTGCCGCGCCGAAGAAAAACAGGAACTGCAGCAGCATAATCCCCAGCCATAAAAGGGCAAGGTAGAAGTATTCCTGCAGCAAAAGTGCCGCCAGAAAAGCTGCCACGGTATTGGGCACAAGGCAAAACAGAAAACCGGAAACGCAGTGGGTCGCAAACCATCCCTCCCGCCGCAGGGGGAAGGCGTGGAGCGCATTGCACAGCTTGGTGTTAAACAGGTCACCAAAGAGCACCAGTGCGCAAACGGTGGCGTAGACGAAGTTGATCACGCCCATTGACTGCATAATGTAGCAGGCGGAGTTGGCGAACCTGGCGGCGCTTACCTCTGAGCCCCAAAGCAGGAAAAAGGCCATCAGGGTGAAAATGGCGTAAAGCCCCCAAACCGGCGCGAAGCGGGTGATGTCCTTACGCAGGACGGTACGGTTAAAGAATGATATTCTTAACTTCATAATTCACACCTCCCAGCTCGTAAATAAAAATCTCTTCCAGAGAAAGGGGCAGCACATCAAAGTAAGCAGGGGCGCACAGATTTGTTTTTTCGGAGATCTCTTCTGCGGTGCCCCGAACGATCAGTGTCCGCAGTCTGCCGGAAGTGCTCTCGTGGAGAATTTCCAGCTCCGGTGTTTGTGCACCTACCATTTGCAGCTTATGGATGGAGCCCTGCATATCTGCAAGACTTCTTTCCAGAAGAAGCTTGCCCCGGTCCATAATGCCCACATGGTCACAAATGTCCTCCAGCTCCCGCAAATTGTGGGAGGAGATCAGGACGGTGGTGTTTCTCTGGGAAACATCGGATAAGATCAGGCGCCATACCTGGCGGCGCATTACCGGGTCCAGACCGTCCACCGGCTCATCCAGCACCAGCACATCCGGGCGGGTGCAGATGCTCAGGTGGAATGCCGCCTGCTTTTGCATACCCTTGGAGAAGCGGCGGATCTGTCCTTTTTTCGGAAGCTTAAAAACATCGTACAGCCGCTGAAACAGGTCCTCGTCAAACATCGGATAAATGCCTTTATAATAAGCACGCATATCCTCCAGAGTTGCAGAGGGAAAGAAAAACACATCGTCGGGAATGCAGGAAATGCAGACCTTGGTGTTGGGGTTTTCGTAAATGGGCTGGCCGTTCATTGTGACCGTTCCCCCATCCGGACGGTATACGCCGGTGAGCACACGGATGGCAGTGGATTTGCCGGCACCGTTGGGGCCTACCAGACCGTAAATCGCACCGTTGGGAATCGTCATTGACAGATCGTCCAGAGCCTTGAAGGTGCCAAAGGATTTTGTTACATTACACATTTGAAGCATTGTGATCCCCTCCTTGTTTAGCCTGAGCAATATAATCCGAACCAGCCCAAGTGGGCACCTGATCGGCTCAGGCTTCATTTTATTCATTGATGGGCGCCAGCCCATCTGCTTCACAAACTTTTGCCTGACCCAATCATCCATCCCTCTTGGGTCGTAGATTTCTGAGCCGCGATACCGCTTCAAGGCGAGGCAGAGCTT
>JAZNDF010000172.1:0-3482 GCA_045587925.1 Faecousia sp. | reverse complement strand
GGTTACTCTTACCGGCAATTCCGTTAAGCACTGTGCAGACTCCGGCATGAACCTGGGCGAAGGCGTCCGCGTTGTGCCTTTGGGCTACGAGGATCAGTCTGTTATCCACGTTGTTTCCGTTGCTCTGCGTGCCGCACTGATCTTCGGTGCAATCACCCCCGGTGATACCAAGGCTCTGTACAAGTACACTATGGACCGTATCCGCGCCTTTGTTAATGCTTACAAGTCTCTGACTGATGAGATCGTTTCCTACGGTGCCGGTGCTATCCAGCTGGGCTTCCCTGTTATCTCCAACGAAACCGAGAATATGTTCCGCGTTCCCAAGAGCCTGATCCAGCAGCTGGATACCAGCAAGTGGAATGCTACCTCTCTGGAAGCTCGCGACATTAAGCTGAAGATCACCAAGATCGATATCCCCGTTTCCTACGCTACCGCTTTCGAAGGCGAGATCATCCGCCGCGGCGATATGCAGGTGGAAGTGGACGGCTCCCGTGTGGACTGCTTCGAGCTGGTTCAGACAAAGGAGCTGCAGGAGATCGAGGATCACAAGATCACTGTGATCGGACCCGAGATCGACGAAATTCCCGTTGGCTCCAAGATTTCCCTGTCCTACACCATCGAGGTTGCCGGCAAGGCTATGCAGTCTGTCTTTGAGGCTGTTATGGAGCGTAAGATCCACGCATGGATCAACTGCATCGAGGGCGTTATGCACACCGGTCAGCGTGATATGATCCGCGTGCGTATCTCTAAGGCTGACTTCGAGGCTGGCTTCAAGTTTGCACACCTGGGCGAAGTGCTGTATGCAAAGGTCAAGAGTGAGTTCGAGGCCGTTGTTGACAAGTGCCAGGTCACCATTGTTGTGGATGCTGAGCAGAACAAGGCTCTGCGTGCACAGGCTAACGAGATCTTCAACAAGCGTGATGCAAGACTGGCTTCCATGACTGACGAGTCCGTGGATACCTTCTACACCTGTATCATGTGCCAGGCCTTCTCCCCCAGCCACGTATGTATCGTTACTCCCGAGCGTTTGGGTCTTTGCGGTGCTGTTTCCTGGCTGGATGCTAAGGCTACTCAGGAGCTGGATCCCACCGGTCCTTGCCAGCCCATTCTGAAGACCGGCTGCCAGGACGAAAAGCTGGGTCGCTACGATTCCATGGATGAGGCTGTCCGTAAGTACTCCCAGGGTGCTGTTGAGAAGATCACTCTGTACTCCCTGTTCCAGGATCCTATGACCTCCTGTGGCTGCTTCGAGTGTATCTGTGGTGTTGAGCCCTGCTCCATGGGCGTGGTTATCACCTGCCGTGAGCATGCTGGTATAACTCCTCTGGGTATGAGCTTCTCCGAAATGGCTTCTATGACCGGTGGTGGTGTGCAGACACCTGGCTTCATGGGTCACGGCAAGCACTTCATTTCCTCCAAGAAGTTCATCGCAGCAGAAGGCGGCCCCGGCCGTATTGTCTGGATGCCCAAGATGCTGAAGGATCAGATGCGCGAGCGTCTGGATGCTACCATCCTGGAGATGTACGGTGTAGAAAACTTCACCGATATGATCGCAGACGAGACCATCTGCACCGAGGATCCCGAGCAGCTGCTCGAGTACCTGGGCGAAGTTGGCCACCCCGTTCTGGGCATGGAACCCTTCGATATGTAATTTACATCCAAAGATCGCCAGTCCACCAGGGCTGGCGATCTTTTTTCCTCACAGGGAGGCAAGATCCTATGTTGTGAATTTGGGAAAAATGTGGTATACTGTCTATATAAAGGATGTGAAGCTTATGATCGATTTTAAGCCTTTGGAGCTTTCCCAAAAAGCAGAATATGACGCAATATTGCGTGTCTGCGGGGAACGTGGCTGTGAATACAATTTTGCAAATCTCTATTTGTGGGGACGGCAAAAGGTCACCTTCCACGAGGGTAACCTTGCCTTTTTCTCCCAATTCAACCGGAAAAGTGTCTATCCCTTCCCTTTGGGAAAGAATCTAAAGCCCACCCTGGATGCCATTATTCACGATGCAAAAATGCGGGGCATCCCCTGTCGTCTGACCAGCCTAAACCAGGAGGAATGTGCCCTTTTGGAACGGCTTTACCCCGGTATGTTCCGCTATCACTTCGACCGGGATGGCTTTGACTATGTCTACAGCATTGACGATCTTGCCTCTTTGGCAGGACGAAAATATCAGCGCAAGCGCAACCATTTTAACCGTTTCCGCCAAGCGCACCCGGAGTATACAACCCTTCCCATCACCGATGAAAACACCGGGCAGGTATCTGCGCTTGTGGACAGCTGGTATGCCCAGCGTTTGGCTGCTGACCCCCAGGCGGATTTTCATATGGAGCGGTGCGCACTGAAAAAGGCGCCTAAATTCCGCAAAGAGCTGAATATGGAGGGTCTGATTCTGCTGGATGGCGGGAAAATGCTGGCAATGACGATAGGCAGTCCTCTGTCGGAAAGCACCTTCGATGTGCAGTTTGAAAAAGCACTGGAAGAGGCAGACGGGGCATATCCTGCCATCAACTGTGAATTTGCCCGGTACCTAAAGAAAAAGTACCCCCTTCTGAAATGGCTGAACCGGGAAGAAGATATGGGACTGGAAGGTTTGCGCAAAGCAAAGCTTTCCTACAACCCCGACCATTTTGTGGAGAAGAGCTGGGCATGCCTGCTGGAGGATGGCTATGATTATTGAAAAACCCACAGCTACAGAGCCTCTGCGACTGCTTTGGAAACAAGCCTTTGGTGATACGGATCAATTTCTTGACACTTTTTTCTCCTGCGGTTTCTCCCCCGACCGCTGCCGGCAACTGACCGTAGATGGAAAATTAGCGGCTGCTCTTTACTGGTTTGACTGCAGCTTCCATGGCAAAAAGATTGCCTATCTGTATGCGGTGGCAACCGACAAAGCGTTCCGGGGACGGGGACTGTGCCGGTTACTAATGGATAACACCCACCGGCATTTGAAGCACCTGGGCTATGAGGGTGCACTTTTGGTCCCCGGCAGCGCAGACCTTTTTGCCCTTTACCGAAAGCTTGGCTACCGCACCTGCAGCACTGTCAGTGAATTTACCTGCAAGGCTGATGGATGTACTCCCCTCAAATTTATTACCGCAGAAGATTATTTTCTCCTGCGGCAAGCATATCTGCCTGCCCTCAGCGTGGAGCCGGAAGCATCCATGCTGACTTTTTTGAAGGAGCAGTATTTTTATTATAAGGGCGAGGATTTTCTCTTAAGCGCCACGGCAGATGGCGACACACTGATCGTAGCAGAGTTTTTCGGCAACACAGCTGCTGCACCCGCCATTGTTGGCGCAATGGGGAAAAAAGAGGGTCATTTCCGCACTCCCGGTAAGGAAAAACCCTTTGCAATGTATTATTCTTTTACCGGCAAGCCGGACAAGCCTGCATATTTTGCATTGGCACTGGACTAATATCTTTCAAATCATAACCAACTACCGGTGGTTTTCTTATACAAATAAACAGCAAAGTC
>JAZNDF010000171.1:0-23546 GCA_045587925.1 Faecousia sp. | reverse complement strand
CTTGCACGGATTTGAAGACGGATGAGGGTCTTACTTTTGCCTATTTAACATACATTTCTATATATTTTGCATTTTGGTTTTTCCCTCATCCGCCCCTGCGGGGCACCTTCCCCCAGGGGAAGGCATTTATTCGTCAAACAGGAATTTGACGGTTATTACAAGCGCGTATGTGCTGGTTATAATACAGCCTCTTTTTTTACAAGTTGGCACGATTTTTGATCACAGATATTATTTGCCGTGTTATTTTATATGCGAAGACACTATTTCAGGAGGGTGCATTATGAGAAAGGATATATTTCAGAGACTGATATCAGCACTGCTTTTGGTGGCATTACTGGCATCATTTGCGGTTCCTGTTACCTTTGCAGGTGATGAGAATGCAGAAAACGGCGAGGTAGTGCAGCGCTATAATATTTATCTGTGCGATCCGGCAAATACGGATAAAACCACAGGCCCTGCATCCTGGTTTTCCTATAATAATAGCGGAAATCCCAAGGATACCCAGATGATGGCACTGGTGAGCCGGTTCCAGGAAGCCTATGCTGCTTCGGAAATCAATTGGATGCCGATTACGGCAAAAGCCACCGGAAAATACTGGCGCTATAATGCAAATGACCTTGGTATGCTCCGCGTTCAGGGCAAGGGCTGGGCCGCGATCCAGGTCCAGGTGCCGGAAAGCGGCAAATTTGCCCTGACCTATACCACCGGTGTGGAGTTCGGCGGCACCGTAACCGTTTACACCTTCCCGGTTTCCGCATTGGAGGGAGATACCTCTGCAACGAAGATTGAAAGCCTGCTCAATGCGGATAATAGCATCGGTACAAAAGACTGGGCTGATGTTATTACATTTGAAGAAAAAGATTATACCGCAGGCGATTATGTGGTGGTCTATCAGGGCACATCCAATAATGTCTATCTGACAGAACTGGCTCTGGTGGATGCCAATGCCGAGCCGGAGGAAACCACCGAAGCAACCACCCAAGCTACGACCCAGGCAACCACCCAGGCCACTACAGAAGCAACTACCGAGGCGACTACCGAAGCAACCACAGAGCCTTCGGAAAGGCCTACCGTTCCGGAAAACACCGGTGACATTCTGCCGCAGATCACCTATGATTTCGAGCTTTACAAGAACCTTGCCTTCAAGGAAGATGTTACATCGATGACCTGGGACGAGGGAAAGAGTCGCTTCACGGCAGACTTCCAGGCGCACCGCTACTATGACGGCACAAGCCTCACCAGTGGCACCAGCACCATCGCCAGCTGGTTTATTGACCATTATCCTGCCCAGATCAACTGGGCATTAGAGACACCCAGCGGCGCTAACAAGTCTTATAAGGACTATAATTTCCGTGGCAAAAATGCCCAGGGCATGCGTCTGGAAGCCTATGCTCCCGGTTCTTATGTGTCCTTGCGTATTTATGTGGACCGGGCAGGTTCTTACCGGCTCAATGTGACAACCGGCACCCAGGCAGCCACAATGGATGTTTATGTTATCAAAGCAAACACCGAATACCAGAGCGCCTATATGAGCAAGGGTGACCTGCAGGCAGCGATGAACAGCGCAAATCTGCTATCAGACGATACCTACCTTGCCGCAGACAAGCAGGTAAAACTGGGCGATTGGTATTTCCCGGAAAAAGGCGACTATGTTCTGATCTTTGCTGCAGAGGAACAGCAGTCTCAAAGTATGAGCCTGCGCTCCCTGACCCTGACAGACCCCCGGACTGTAACGGAAGATCCGGATCAGGGCGGCGATGAAGAGGAAAACCTGACTGTTGAGGACGGTACTTATACCGACAATGTTTTTAACTTTGAGCTGTATAAGGAAGCTGCCCGGAAGGAAATGTTCAGTACAGTCGACCGCAGCCTGGGTCAGAAGTGCTACCACTGCGGTAAGACCATTGGACAGTGTATCGAAGAGCAGTATGCAGCCGGCAGGCTCAACTGGGTGTTTGAGGGTACGGATTTCTTCGAGAAGGACTTCCTGAACGCAGAATACAAAGCAACCGGCGCAGGCGGCTTCCGTTTCCGTTATACAACCGACGAAAACGGTCAGCCCATTATGACCGTCAATAAAAACGGCAAGCAGATCAAATCCTCTGCGGTGGGCAATGTGGTGGCGATCCGTGTGAATGTTACCAAGACCGGCAAATTCGCCGTGAATGTAAACAAGGCATTCCAGGCAAACCAGACTGCTGATGTTTACATTTTCCCCGCACCTCAGTCTACTATGACCAGAGCCGAGATTCTGGCTGCTACAAAGGATGAATACTATGTAGGCACAGCAGAATTCTCCGGTAAAATGACAAAGAGCATTGTTGGCGAGTATGATTTTGCTGCTACCGGTGAGTATATTGTTCTGATCAAAACCACCGGAACAACCACAAGCTGGTATATGGACTCCATTTCTCTGGAAGTTCCCAAAGTGGCAGAGCCTATCCCTGCTGTGAAGGAGCTGAAATATAATTTCGACCTGAGTAAGGATGACCCCACACTGGAAGCAAAATCCGCCGGCAGTAAGTACACCTCCGGCACGACCTATTATGTTTCCAATTATCTGGAAGATAAGTATATTGCAGGTGAGAGCCTTTGGAAGTTTGAAACCTCCGGCGGTACCATCAATGCACCTACCTTCCGTACCGGCTGTCTGCGTTTTAGAAACAAGTCCGGCAACTTCCGGAATTTTGATAACGCCTGGTATGCGTTCCGTATCAAAAATCCCGGCACAGATACTTATGACATTCGTCTGGTCACCAGTGCGGCAAGCCAGTCTGTGGCGAACATCTATCTGATCCCCGCACCCAATGAAGTGATCTTGACCCAAGAGAAGATCCAGGCTGCAATGACAAGCGAAAACCTGCTGGTCAAGGGTGCGATCTTTGACAAGAAGGATACCTTCTACTTAGGCGAGTACACCTTCGGTATGGAAGAAGAGTATGTGTTGGTATTCGACTTCCAGAAGGGCTCTACCCTGTACATCCAGGAAATCATTATGAGCCAGGACGGCGTAAGAGCCGACGGCACTGTAAAGAAGGAAAAAATCTACAACGGCACTGTGTATGATTTCGACCAGGGCGACCAGCTTAACGGTGTGTTCACCAGTGCAAATACCTATGTTTCCAATGTGCTGGATAAGCTGGATACTATGTGGTGCACCGGGGAGCTGAACTGGAAGTGGGAAAACGCCAGCGACGGACTGATCGAAGTGGATGAAAACGGCAATGTGACCCCTGCGCAAAGACTAAACCGATTCTACAGATTTGGCGGCTACCGTGTATACGGCACTGCAGAAGGCGCGTGGAGTGCATTCCGCATCAAGAGCCCCGGCTCCGGTACATTTACCCTGAGCCTGTTGCACGCACAGATGGTGTCCGGCGGTATTACTGCCGTTTACATTCTGCCCGGTGACACGGAGGATATTGAAAAGGCAATGGACCCCAAAAACCGTGTGGGCAAGGTGGTTATGTATAACGATGGCTCGGATACGATGGTCGACGGCATCCATACCTATCTGGGCTATTGGGACTTTGAAGCTGGCAAGGAATACATTGTGGTATTTGAGTCCTACGAGATCTCTCCCTACAATACCTACAGCTATATGAACTTCTCCCAGCTCATCTGCGAGCGGGGTAAGCTGGAATATGAAACCGACGAAGCAGAAAAGAAAGTAGCTCCCATTGTGGCGGCAGATAACATTATGGTCACCGGTGACGCAACTGCCGGTGCAGTTCTTTCCGAGATCGGCGGACACAAGTATCTGTTCGTGCCTATGGAAGGCGAATGTATGATCATTTACGATGTGGACACCGATGAGCTGGTTGGCAGAGTTACGGGCCTGTTTAAGCGTCCGGAAACCTGCGCTATTGACCAGGACGGAAACATTTGGATCGGTGGACAAAGTAAATTCCTTGTTCGCTATAATCCCCTTACCGGTGAAGTGTTCAAGACCAAGAACTTTACAAAGGTTTCCGGTTTGACAGGCGCAAACGGATGTTACAGTGTCTATCCCTCCGAGGACGGAAAAGTTTATTTCTGCACCTACTATGACGGCAGACTCCACTCCTACGATCCGGAAACCGACACCTATGAAACACTGTATAGCGTAAGAGACAGCAGCGTTTATACAGGTGCCACCAAGACCCGCAGTATTCAGCAGATCGGTAACTATCTGTACTTTACCGCGTCCAACGATGTCACCGATATGGTCTATAAGTTTGATCTGACCACAAAGCAGGTCGTTGCTGAATTGGATGTATCTGACCGCAAGGGTACCCAGACCTATGTGTCAGGCTTGATGATGTTGGGCGATGGCGATTTGTTCTTGCTGGGTACTCCCGGCAGCACCAATGCAGGCTGTACTGCTATCGACCCGGAAACAATGGAATTTGTGGAAGTGGATCTTCCCAATATGGTTTCCGGCAGAGCATCTGAGCCCATCGACGGAAAGCAGTATTTTGTTGTCAGTGGCTACGGCATCTATTCCTACGATGTAAACACCAAGGAATTTGCCAAGGTACCGGGTATGAACAGCGCAATCGGCTTTAAGTCTTCCAACACCCAGGTAACTATCGATGGACAGGAATATCTGATGACCTTTAATAAATCCGTGGAACTGCGTCTGTATGATATGGTCAGTCACGAGGAACGGACCTGGGCAAACCTGAGTGGATACGGTACCGGTGCATCCGATGTCCGCGGTCTTGCCAACGGCCCGGAAGGTTCCAACGAGATCTACATCGGCGCATTCAATAACCATAAGATCGCGGTTTATAACACCGAGACAAACGAAATTACAAAGATCAGCGCGGCTGCCGGTCAGACCGACTCTCAGATCTTCTACGAGGGCAAGCACTATACGGGTTCCTATTCTTCCACAACCCTGAACGAAATGTATGTGGATACGGAAGAATGGATCCAGCGCTGGAGACTGGATCACGAAGAAACCGGTCAGAAGCGTGTCCACGGTTTGACTGCCGGCGATGGCTACATCTTCGCAGGTACCATTCCTGACACCCAGTATGTGGGCGGTGCATTTGTTGTCTACGATACCCGTACCGGTCGTTGGTTCTATGATCGGGAAGCTTCTATGAATCTGGCAATTCCCCAGCTGGTGTATCACGATAAGCTGCTGTTTGCCGCAACCACAATGAGTGGCGGTTATGCGGTCAACAACATCGACTCCAGCAAGCTTTCTTCCCTGATTCTTGTCTATGACTATGAAAAGCGGGAAACCATTGCAACCCTGGATCCCAGAGATTACATCTCCGGTCTGCCCAGCCAGATTCCGCTGATCGGATGTATCGCGAAGGATCCGGCAGTGGATGGCCGTTTCTGGTCTATCGTTTCCGAGACACTCTTCTGCTTCACCTTTGATAAGGAGAAGCTGACCTTCGATGTGCAGGAGGTCATCTCCTTCGACAAGTCCACGATCTATGACGGTGGCGGTCGTATGATGAACTGCCGCAATATGCTCTTCGATGTAAATACCAATTCCATCTATGTCACCTTCGATGACAAGGGCGGCTTCCAGCAAATCGTGCTGCAGGATTGGGATGCGCCTATCGGTCAGGTGAAGGTTGCGCATAATGACCGCATTATGAACTTGCGGGCATCAATGTGCCTGCTCAGTGAGGATGGAGATATTTACTTCGGCAGCGGCACGGATCTGATGATGCTGCCTCTGAATGTAACGGATGAGGACTGGGCAATTGCAGAAGCAGTGGACAATATGATCCTGGAAGCCTACAAGGATGTGACACTGGAAAGCGAAACAGCCATCAAGGAAGCCCGCTCTGCCTATGACAATCTGTCCCTGCGTTATAAGGCACTGGTTCAAAATCTGGAATCTCTGCAGGAGGCGGAAACCGACCTTCTGGAGTGCAAGATCGATACCATCGTCTATGAAGATGTAACGGCGGACAGCCTGCCGCTCCTGCAGGGCTATATGGACATCTACAACGGCTTTACCAGCCGTCAGCAGAAGTACACAAAGAACTACGATGCACTCAGCGCCGCCTACATCAAGGCAAGCGGTCTGAACGACGAGCTGGTCGCCGCATCAATGCAGAAGCGCATCGACGCCCTGCAGCCCAAGTTCCCGCTGACCCTTGAACACGAAGAAGAGGTGGTAGGCATCCGCACCGACTTCAACGGACTGACCGCAAGCCAGAGAGTGCTGGTGGACACCGCCATTCTGGAAGAGGCGGAAGCACAGATCAAGGTCCTTCGTGCAGACTTTGTCAAGTATGTGGAAAGCCTGATCCAGGCGATCCCCAAGGAGATCACACTGGATGCAGAGCCTGCCATTACAGAGGCAAGAGAGGCCGCCGATAAGCTCTATATGAACGAGCGCAAGGAAGTGTCCTACAGTAAGCTCACATCCGCAGAAGGCAAGCTCAGAACCCTGCTGAAGGCAAAAGCAGCCGCGGAAGAAGTGGACGCCCTGATCAAGGAGATCGGCATCGTCACCTTGGGCGACAAGGAACGCATCGCCGAAGCAAGAAATGCGTTCGACGCCCTGAACGATACCGCACTGCAGTTTGTCACCAAGGAAGCAAAGCTCAAGCGGGCAGAATTTATTCTGGGTGCTCTGCAGACCTGGGGCATCCCGGCGATCGTGGTGGTAGACCTGGCGGCAATTGCTCTGATCTTCCGTAAAAAGCTCTTCAAGAAAAAGAAAAAGGAAGAAATTGAAAATTAAACCGTAGGGGACGACGACCCTGGCGTCCCACCCCCAATGCAGGGGAGTCTATCCGTTCCGATAAAAAGGCTCCCCTGTGAGGGGAGCTGGGCAATTGCCGATTTAGGCAATCGTCTGAGGGGTGACATCCGAACGACCTAATATTTACCCAAAACAAAAATCCGGGAGGTGGCGCGAATGCGTCACCTCCCAATTTTTCATTTGCTTATTATTTTTCGTTTTCCAGGATCTCTGCGTAATTTTTCTTTACATCCGCAACCAGATTTTTGACAGTATGCTCGTGGAGCTTGTATGCCCACTGGGGGTCAAACTTTCTGAACTCGCCCTTGGTGGGACGGCGGCTCTCTTCCGTGTAATCCTCCTGGAGGGCACCGTAGTGCTGGGGATACTTGGTCTCATCCAGATACTCCGGATGGTAGTACTCCGGATTGAGCGCATAGTTCAGTGCCATTTCCCACATTCCGCCGTGGAACAGCATCTTCGTGGGAACATCGATAGTCTTGTAATATTCCTCAACAAATTCGCGGTTATAGTCTGCAGAACCGGCCGCGATCACGCGCATACCGTGGAAATCGCCCACGACCACACCACCGCCGTGTACCGGAGGCGGCTCTACACCGTTATGGATCGCAATGATCTCCTTGATCAGCTCGCTGGCGGGGGCGTGAGAGCCGATAAACACGCAAAGCTTAAAGCCCAGCTCGTCCGCAAACATTTCCAGCATTTCCTCGTAAACACCATAGCAGGCCTCACGGCTGAAGAACATACTGGGATAGAAGCTTGCAAAGCTCTCCGTGTATTCCTCTCTGAAATGAGGCAGCTTATAAGCCGCACGCAGCTGCTCCTGGCTCAAGTGAGGACGGTGTGCCGCAGGGGCGATAGGCAGCATCGGGAATACAATGCCGCCGGTCTGCTCAGCAGCCTCCAGGCACCAGGCATAGCCCTTGTTGGTATCCGCGCCCAGAACATTGCACTCCTCGTGATACTCCAGCGGACCTGCGCCCACATAGATAATGGAAGCCCGTTCCTTCTCACGGTCAAATTCATAAGGAGTCAGCTCCTCATACTTATGCATATTTCTTGCCATCTCATCCACTCCTAATATGTATTTTGCGGAATATCCGCGGATATTCCATACTTTTTAATATCATACAACCTTGCCCGCTTAATTGCAAGCTAAAAAAGTATCAATCGCCGTAAAATTAAGCAAATGCGAAAATCATCCCTCCCCTACAAACGGGCATCGATACCATCTGTAGGGGCGATTAATCGCCCGCGGGCGGTCAATGACCGCCCCTACATCCGCAGGATGTAGACAATTGCATAGTTTTAGGGCGCATTGCAGTATTTTGCAACGCGCCCCTGTTCGTTATTTCATATTTTACAGACCAAAAGCTGTCATAAAGTTTTTGAGCATTGCGGCGCATTCTGCGCGGGTAGCTGTGCCAATGGGATCTAAGCGGAAGGTGGAAATATCCGCACCTGCATTGCCCTTACCGCTGAGGATGCCGTTGGTCACCGCCCAGTCCATAGCTTCCTTTGCATAGTCAGCGACCATATCGCCGTCAGCAAACTGGTTGATTTCCCCTGCGTTTGCTGTCAGGGAGCAGCCCTTCAGCTTGGCATACTTATAAAGCATCATTGCCATATCCTGACGGGTGATATTCTTGCCTACGCCGAAATTGCCGTCGGGCGTGCCGTTGGCAATATCATTTTCCTTTGCCCAGAGAACAGCATCCTTATACCAGCCGTTATCTGCCACATCCAAAAATTCATTTTCGATGCTCACAGCGGGCTTTCCCTCTGCATTGTAAAGCACCTGAACGAACTCCTCACGGGTGATGGAATTATTGGGATCAAACAGAATATGGCCGTTTTCGTCCTTACCCTTACCTGTCATCAGGTCATTTGCAAACACATAGCTTGCCGCGCTGAACTGCCAGCTGTCCGGGTCCACATCTGCAAACATCCAGCTCTTGTAAAGGGCTGTGTAGGTCTTGTTGCCGTCACATACTGTGATCTCCTGATCCCAGCCGATAAAGCTGTAGGAGGATACGGCATCTGCCACTCTGCTGGGATTGGGAGGTACGACTACCTCATCGCCCCAGTGATAGACAGCAGAGGACAGGACACTGCCGTTCCAATCCACAAATTCTACCGTGTATTCAATGTAGGTGGGCGTGTAGGTTGCGGTGTAGGTTGCATCACCTGCACAGTCAACAACCGCTTTATCCCAGCCTGCGAAAGGATAGGTGTAGGTATTGTCCGCTTCCTTTGCAGGATCGGCAGGAACCGTTACCGCATCCCCGTAGTGATAGGTATTGGAGCTGATCACACTGCCGTCCTCATCCTGGAATACGACTGTATAATCGATGTAGGTTGCACTATAGGTAGCAGTGTAGGCAGCATCACCAGCACATTTAACCACAGCCTTGTCCCAACCGGCAAATGCATAGGTATAGGTATTGTCAGCCGCCTTGGAAGGATTTTTGGGTGCAGTTACCTTATCCCCGTAGTGATAGGTTTTGCTGCTGATCACACTGCCGTCCTCATCCTGGAATACGACTGTATAGTCAATATAGGTGGAGGTATAGGTTGCAGTGTAGGTCGCATTACCGGCACAGTCAACAACAGGCTTGTTCCAGCCGGCAAACGCATAGGTATAAGTCTTGTCTGCTTCCTTGGCAGGGTCTGCAGGGACTGCCACCGCATCCCCAAGGTGATATCTCTTTGCGCTGATCACACTGCCGTCCCAGTCCTTAAAGGTAACCAAATACTTGTTGCAGGTCACCACATCGGAAAATCTTACGCCGTCATACTCTGCGACCGCAACATGAACCGTCTGTGTTTCATTGGGCTCATTATCCGTTACCGTGCAGTTTACCGCAGTATTCAGGCCACAGCCGCCATCACAGGTGATGACTGCAGTGCAGGCTTTATGATATTCAGACCAGGTAAACACCACTGTGTAATTGTGTCCATACGCATCGATCACTCTCGCTTCACGGGAAAGCTCCTCGTCACAGGCGGCACAGTATACTACAAAATCGTAAGAACCGTCCGTAATGCAGGTTGCTTCCACACGGTTTTCTTCAGCAAAGACCGTAGGCTTGTGACCGAGGGGAAGCTTTGTCTCGTAGGTCGTGTAATCGCAACGGGAGCAGGTATCATAAGCATCCCAACCGATCTGGGTACAGGTAGGATCGTGTGCTGCGTGTGTGATCAGGTCGTGACCCAGAGGCGCAATGGTCATTGCCTCGCGGGAAAGCTCCACATCACACACAGAGCAATATACCACACTGTCATAAGTGCCGTATTCGGTGCAGGTAGCATCTACGCGGTTTTCCTCCACTGCCTTTGCAAGGAAATGGCCGGTGGGCTCGATCGCGATCGCTTCACGGGAAAGCTCCGCATCACACACAGAGCAGTATACAACACTGTCATAGGTGCCGTATTCGGTGCAGGTGGCATCTACGCGGTTTTCCTCCACTGCCTTTGCAGGGAAGTGGCCGGTGGGCTCGATCGCGATCGCTTCACGGGAAAGCTCCTCGTTACAAACGGCGCAATAAACCACACAGTCGTATGTACCGTACTCGGTACAGGTGGAATTCACACGGTTCTCTTCCACTGCTTCGGCAGGAGAATGTCCCAGGGCTTCTGTTGTATTGCCGATAACATCCTTGTCACAAAGGGCACAGTGGTAGGTCGTGTAGCCCTCTTCTGTACAGGCAGGATCGGTTACAACACCGGCTTCCACATCAACCTTATGCGCCCCGAAGACCGCATTGCCGCCAGCAAAGGAAACCACATCGGTACCGTTGATACAGTTCTTGGGCTGTCCTTCAAATACTTCTGCATAAATGCGAACATCCCCGCAGAAGTCATCCTTGACCTTGAAATTCAGGGTCAGCATTTCGCCGGTGGCTGTTGAAGTGTTGTTCAGCATAACGGTGTAGCGAATACTGTTGGCATCCGCATAAACGGACTCTTTCTGATTGCCAAAGAGATTTGTACTCTCCCAGTCAATCAGCGCAAGGGCATCTGCATCATACTTAACAGAGAATTTAAGAATAGTAATTCCGGTATTTTGAACTGCACTAATCTTAACGGAAACTTCATCGCCGCTTTGGTAAACTGCGGGCGATACGGAAACGGGAGCGGTGGTTTCCGCCACCACTCCCACCTCGAATATTCCGCTTGCGTCAGCAGCTGCGGCGCCAGCCGGAGCTGCTGCACAGAAGATTAGAGTAGCAGCCAAAAGGATCGCAAAGATTCTTTTTAGTTGCATCTCTTATTCCTCCAAATCACATACCTAAATAGTCATCGTTACCAACAACTGCATTGTGAAGAAGAGCAAAGTCATAAGCTGTTACATAGCCGTCCTTGTCCAGGTCATATACGGTCTCGTATGCGCCCTCAGAGGCTTCCGCAGAGTTGAACCACTTTGCAAAATTCATTGTGTCTACAGTGTCAATAATGCCGTCATTATTGGCATCGCCCAGCATAGCCACATTGATGCCTGCATAGGTGCCAAAGTCCACGATCAGCTCATTGATGTATTTACCGTCATCGTTACGGGAAGCGGTGCCGGGAACGATGTTAAAGTCAGCAACGCCGGTAAAGGCCTTGTCGACCTTGAAGGTCAGGGTCGCAAAGAGGTACTGACCTTTCTGGAATTCCTTATCCACATAGTTGTATCCCATATTCTGACCCAGCTCGATCTTGTGGGTCCTGTTGGCTTCGTCGATATAGGTGTTGGCAGTCACATCAAAGACCTTGCCCTGCACATTGATCAGAGTCAGGTTCTCGTTGAAGTTGATGTCGAAGTCCAGACCGTACAGTCTTGCAATATCGCTCTGCACATTCATATAAACATCCAGAGTAATATAGCCGGAGTTCACAGCCACATTGCTGCCGTTGATACCGCTTGCATCGTAGGAGAAGGTGATCACTTCGTTCAAAGCCGCAACCACTTCCTGAGCAATGAGTGTCTCGCCGCAGACATCACAGTGCTTACCCTCGGTCAGGCCGGTGTTGTCATAATCGGGTGCAACAGCCGCATCGATGATCTCAGTATGACCCAGGGCAGGAATGCACTTTTCATAGCTCAGATCGCATCTGTCGCAATACTGATATGCAGGCCAGCCGTTTTCGGTACAGGTAGGTGCCTGAGCCTCTACAGAGATCATATTGTGACCAATGGGCTCAAATACATTGTGCTCGGTTTCGAAGCCACAGACAGAGCACTTGTCGTGGGCAGTGTAGCCAGCTTCCGTACAGGTGGGCTTCAGGTCAGGCAGCTTCTCCATATTGTGACCGATAGCCGCAATGCCAATGTAGCCTTCGGTGTAGTCGCATCTGGAGCAAGCCTGATGTGCGCTATAACCGTTTTCAAGGCAGGTAGGTGCTTTTTCTTCCACTGCCTGCATATCGTGGCCCAGAGAGGCCAGTTCTGCATAGGTAGTGTATTCACAGCCCTCACGGTTACAGGTCTGATAGGCCTCCCAGCCGATCTCCGTACAGGTAGGTGCCTGTGCCTCGTGGTCCTGGCAATCGTGACCCAGGGCATCCACATAGTTGTCCTTAAAGATCAGATTACAAGCCGGATCCAGGCACTTCCAGATGGTATAGCCCTGCTCCTCACACTTAGGTGCAACAACACCCTGGGTCTCGCGGTTTGCGTGACCGGTTGCAGGGATCTCGATCTGGGCAACCAGAACTTCCTTGCATCTATCGCAGTGCTTACCCTCGGTCAAGCCGGTTTCTGTACAGGTAGGTGCCACAGCTTCATCGATCACTACGATGTGACCCAGTGCAGCAATTTCCTTATAAGTAGTATAGCCGCAGCCTTCGCGGTCGCAGTACTTATATACCTTCCAGCCAACTTCCGTACAGGTAGCTGCCTGTGCTTTCACGGTAACCGTATGGTGACCCAGCTTTTTGATGGTCTTTGTCTCGCGAGACAGCTCAGCTTCGCAATCGGCACAATAAACTACGCTTTCATAGCTGCCAGCCTCGGTGCAAGTAGGCTCTTTACGGTTCTCTTCTACTGCATCTGCCGCATTATGGTTATCGGGGTTAATAGGAGTTACAGTTTGTTTCTTCAGAACAAGTCCGCAATCGCCGCAGACCAGCTCGTGGGTCAGACCGGTTTCGGTACAGGTTGCTTCCACAGCAGGCTTGGCGATAACAGTTCTGTGAGACAGGGGGTCGATGGGCACGATGTCATCAATGTATGTATCGCCGCAATGACAAGTGTAGGTTGTATAACCCTCAGCTGTACAGGTAGCGCCGGTTACAACACCCTCATAGGTATGACCCAGAGCTGCGTCAACCACATTAACGCGGCTCAGCTCTGCTTCACACACGGTACAGTAAACGACCTCATCGTGAGAGCCTTCGTTTACGCAGTCAGGCTCCACCACATTTTCCTTTACCGCTTCATCCTCAGTGTGACCGGTTGCAGAAACCGGATCCACGATTTCAACGCGGCCACACGCTTCGCGCTGACAGGTCTTGGTGGTGTAGCCGCCCTCGGTACAGGTAGGAGGTGTGACAACCACTTCGTCATTATGACCCAGTGCTTCATCAATTACATTATCGCGGCTCAGCTCTTTGCCACAGCCTTCCCGCTGGCAGTAGACGACCTCATCGTGGGAGCCGGCATTTTCGCAGTCAGGTGCAACGGCATTTTCGATCACTGTCTCGCCGGGGATATGCTCCAGGGGCTCCTCAAGCAGCTCTTCAAGCACATAACCGCAATCCTTACAGGTATAGTATGCATACTCGGCATTTTCACAGTCGCCGTTGACAACTGCCTTATCGTAATCGTGATGACCTCTGCATACAATTGCTTCCTGCTTCGTTGCGGAGCAATTGTTACAAGCATAGTCGATATGACCGTCAGTCAGACAGTCCGCTTCCACTCTGCCGGTCTCATACCAATCGTGCTCCTGGGCAGGCATAGGAATTTCTTCATAGCTGCTGTAGTCACAGTTGTTACAGGTCTGGTATGCATAGTGGCCGTTTTCGCCGCAAACAGCATCCTTGTGCGCATAATCCACATAATCGTGCGCGCCTGTAGGAACCGCAGTCAGGATCGTATATTCTCCTGCACAAGCATCACATTTGTAAACATCGTAGCCATAGTCGCCGCAGGTAGCAGCTACCGTGTCAACTACCACACCAGTGCGCGTTTTAATATCGCAGGTGCATTCTGTTGCGCCCTCTGCAAATGTGGGCAACAGCATCTGCGAAGCAAGCATTGCCACTACCAAAAGCATTGCAAGGGCTTTAGAAAAGTATTTTTTCATAATTTTCCTCCTTAGGTCTTTATTTTCATTTTCTTTTCTGAAAAATTACTACTGGGCTGTCCCCTGGGCAAAAGAATAACACACAATTTCAACAACTCCTATTTCCCGTTATGATCGGGTTATTTCTTCATAAAACAGCTGTTATCAAAAAGTACACCTTCTGAGAGCCATTTTATTTACGATATCTTAACATAAAAGGAAATAAAATGCAAGACCTTTTTCAGAAAAATTCTGCATAAAACCCAAATGCGGAAGGATATATAGCCGGCAATACTTAAAAAGGGCAAAGAAAATGCTGTCCGGGCAAAGAATGATGACCCTTATCATAAAGTGTACCTTTTGAGAGTCTTTTCATTTATTTGCTTTCGATCTTAGCCTGTACAGGCGGCGATAAAATGTGGCTTCGCTTATTTTGCAGATAGCCAGCAGCTCCCTGAGTGCCAATTGTTTATTCTCCCATTTTCTTATTAAAGCATCAAACTCCGCCGGAACAGGTGTTTCCGGCCTGCCAAACTTAACGCCTCTTGCTTTCGCGGCGGCGATCCCCTGCTCCTGCCGTTTTCTGATACTCTCCCGCTCGCTTTGGGCCACGAAGGAAAGGATCTGCAAAACAAGGTCGGCAATAAAAGTGCCCATCAGGTCTTTCCCGTTTCGGGTATCCAGCAATGGCATATCGATCACGCAAATATCTACGCCAATGTCCTTTGACAATATTCGCCACTGCTTTTGAATGTCCTCGTAATTGCGGCCAAGTCGATCGATACTTAATATATAAAGAAGATCTCCCTGCTTTAACTTTTTCACAAGCGCCTTATATTGCGGTCGTTCAAAATTTTTTCCGGACTGCTTGTCAATATAGATGTTTTTGCTTGGTATATGATTTTCGTCCATAACAACAAGCTGTCTTCCCTCGTTTTGATCGATGCTCGATACCCGCACATAACCGTATACATTTCCCATAACCTTACCTCCTGTATCCTGAAATTCTATATTTTAAGGGGGCAGCTCGATTTGAGAGCTGCCCCCTTATTTTATCAAATTTCTGTTTTAAGATGCTTTTTTCAATATTTACCTGCCATATTCTCTGTGGATTATGCCATTCTAATAATGAAAGCGCAGGTGATGGCCGTGGTATTTCTTCGAAAAGGGCTTATCTTGATACTATTGCTGTGTCTGCTGATCGGCACTGTCTGTGCCCAATCCGGTGGGCTTGCTCCGGTCACCCAGGTACAAGTAATCTGCCATCGGGGAAATTTCACCCTGAACCGGGTATATGTTCAGCCCCATAAAATTGCATCTGTTCTCAATTATCTGCGGCTGCTCAAATCCAGCAGTACGAGCAACACCGATCCGGAGCAAATTCAGGGGGACAGCTATCTGATCATTGTATATGATGCCAACGGCGCTGCCAGTATATACCGCCAGCAGGCAAATAAATTTTTCTCCAAAAACGGCCACCCCTGGAAGGCACTCCTCCCGGAGCAGGCAGGGCTTTTGTATCCCCTGCTGCAGTCTATGTCCAGCGACGAAAAGTAAAATACCGTCAAATTCCTGTTTATAAAACAAATAAGGGCGCGTTTTACAACGCGCCCTTAGGGTTATTTTTTTGCAATATGTTTTGGTGCTTCGTTTTTGGATGCCTGCTTCTTGGTCTTTGATTTCGGTGCGTGGGACTCATAGTTGTACTTATAACGGTACCGGTAATAGCGGTACTTATATCTGTACTTACCGTAGCCTACGCGCTCATCCTCATAGCCATTGATCACGAAGCCCATCAGCTTGACACCTGCATTTTGCAGCTGTCTGAGGCTCTTGGCCAGGGTGTCCTTTTCCGTCTTATACTGGCGGACCAGGAACAGCACACCGTCCAACGCAGATGCGATCAGGCAGCCGTCTGCCACAATGCCAACAGGAGGTGTATCCACCAAAATATAATCATAATTCTGGGAAAGCTTGCTGATCATCTGCGCCCACTTGGGTGTACTCAAAAGCTCAGAGGGGTTGGGGGGAATTTCTCCGGAGAACATAACATCCAGGTTTGCATAGGCACTCTTGCGAATGGCCTCTTCCTCTGTGCACAGACCTGCCAGCACATTACTCAATCCCGGAGATGCATTTTCGATCAGAAGCCGGGCAAGGCTGGGACGGCGAAGGTCCGCATCGATCAGCAGGACCCGCTGATTGGTTTCTGCAAAAGTGATCGCCAGGTTCAGGATGGTAATACTCTTACCTTCACTGGAGACGCCACTGGTAATGCAGAATTTTCTGCAGCCCTCACTGGCCTGAAAAAAGCGAATGTTGGTACGCAGAGATTTGAAAGCCTCGCGGACGTGGAAGCTGGTGTTCGCATTGAGAATGTTGCGGCGCTGTGCGGTGTAGCTGGTCTTTTGAGTATGGGGCGTTTTCTTACTCATACGGCTCATCCGTCCACCACCTCACTATCGTTACCGTTTTGCGAGGTCGTGCTTTCATATTCGTAGCCGGTCGATTTGCTTACCGCATCGTAATGAGGAATGTGACCCAAAACCGGCGCATCGGAATACCGCTTCAGGTCCTCCTCTCCCTTGATGTGCAGGTCCATCAGGACCTGGATGACCAGCACAAGAATGACCAGCATTGCGCCAATACAGGCACCCAGGGTCACATTCTTGGTGTAAGAGGGAGAATACGGGCTTGCAGGTGCCTTTGCGTAGTCCACAACGCGGGCAGAGCTGCCATCCACAATCTTGGGCACTTCCACAGGTGCAAGATCCGCAATGGTATTGGCGATCTGTGCCGCCATTTTGGGATCTGCATTGGAAACAGAAACAGAGAACATTTGGGATTCGCTGGATTTCTTTGTGCTCACGGATTTGACCAGCTCCACAGTGCTGACCTTACCGTCCAGGGACTGAGAAACCTTATCCAGGAAGGTGTCACTCTTGATCACCTGAACATAATCACCAACCAGCTTTTGGGAAGCGGTCAGGTCATTACTGGTAATACCGTCCTTTTCCCCGTATATGGTATTGTTCACATAAAGCTTTGTAGTAGCCTCATAAAGGGGCGTGACAAATTTAGCGGTGTACACATAAGCCATTCCACCCACCAAAACAGCACTCAGCACGATCAGCCACAGACGCCGGACGATCGTCGCAAATAATTCTTTTAAGTTAAGTTCTACAGAATTTTCCATATATTCATCACCCTTCACGCCTGGGAGTATCTTTTGTGAAAAATATCCAATTTTTCCGTGTCATAAGCTATAGTATTATAACACACAGTTTTTTTAATGTCAATACAGATGCTTCATCGGAATTTTGAAAATATTTTTACAGGTGTCCTTTGAATTGCAGCTCCTGGTTTTTGATGCTGACTGTTGTGTTCGGTGCAATGGATTTGGTAATAAAAGCATTCGATCCGATCACACAATCCCGGCCGATCACCGTATTGCCGCCCAGCACAGATGCGCCGGCATAGATCGTCACATTGTCTTCAATTGTGGGATGCCGGCGGATCCCCCGCAGATCTTGCCCGCCACGGGTAGAAAGTGCACCCAGAGTCACGCCCTGATAAATTTTCACATTCTCACCGATCACCGTGGTCTCGCCTACAACGATACCGGTGCCGTGATCAATGAAGAAATATTTTCCAATGGTTGCACCGGGATGGATATCGATACCGGTGATGCTGTGGGCATACTCTGTCATAATTCTGGGAAGCATAGGGACATTAAGGGTATACAGAATATGTGCCAGGCGATACACGGTAATGGCAAACAAGCCCGGATATGCGAAAATGATCTCCGCCATACCGGTAGCCGCCGGGTCTCCGGCATAGGCCGCTTCCAGATCGGTCTGCACCATTGTGCGCACATCGGGGATCTGCTCAAAAAAGGCAATGCTCACCCGCTGTGCGTGTTCCTGCGCCGCTTCCTCCGACTCACCGGCGCTTTGAAACACCAGTGCCGTCTGCCGGTTGAGATGATACATCACATCCTCAATGAGCATAGATAAATTATGCTTGGCGTTATACACACGGTAGTTTTTGTCCCAAAAATAGCCGGGGAAAATAATTCTGCGGAGCTTCTCGATCAAGGTGACGATCACATCCCGGTCCGGCTGATGGAAGCGCTCAATTTTATCAATATCACGGCCGCCCTGGTAATCGCTCAGTATCCGGTCGACCACCTGTTCGATCTTATCTTCTATCGGTGTCATCAAAACCCCTCCAATCGTTCCTTATTTCATATCATACCCGTGGCCAATTGTCAATATTTCTATTGACAATATTTCCAGGCGGAATATATAATAAATATACCTTTTCTATAAAGGAGGTAACCGTATGTCAAAACTTTACAGCTGTGTAACAGAATTGATCGGCGCCACACCGCTGATGGAGCTGCGCCGGCTTGCCGGATCCCAAAATCTGGATGCCAGAATTTTAGCAAAGCTGGAATTTTTTAACCCAACCGGCTCTGCAAAGGACCGTGCCGCCCTCCGGATGATCAGCGACGCAGAGGAAAAGGGGCTGCTGAAGCCAGGCAGTGTGGTCATCGAACCCACCTCCGGCAATACCGGCATCGGTCTTGCCAGTATATGCGCGGTCAAGGGATACCGTACCATCATCGTTATGCCTGACAGTATGAGCCGGGAGCGTCAGCTTTTGATGACCGCCTACGGCGCAGAAGTGATCCTGACCCCCGGAGCATTGGGTATGCAGGGTGCTGTGGACAAAGCCAACGCGCTCTGTGCCGAAATTCCCGGAAGCTTCATCCCCTCTCAGTTTGACAATCCTGCCAATGCGCAGGCGCACAGCGAAACCACCGCCCCGGAGCTCTGGGAGGCTGCCGGCGGTCAGATAGATATTTTTGTAGCCGGCGTAGGCACCGGCGGAACGATCACCGGCATCGGGGAATATCTGAAGGAGAAAAATCCCCACATCCGGATCGTTGCCGTAGAACCGGCAGGCTCTCCCCTGCTCAGCAAGGGCATTGCAGGCAAGCACGGGCTTCAGGGAATTGGTGCAAATTTCATCCCAGCCGTTCTCAATACCCATATTTACGATCAGGTCCTGACCGTAACCGAAGAAGAAGCCTATGCCGCCGCCCGGCTGGCAGGAAGAACCGAAGGCATTTTGATCGGGATCTCCTCCGGTGCCGCCCTTTGCGCCGCCATTTCCCTTGCAAAGCTTCCCCAAAACGCAGGCAAAACCATTGTAACACTGCTTCCGGATTCCGGCGAGCGCTATTTGTCTACGCCCTTGTTTCATCCTTAAATCCTACAACAGGAGGTTTTGATATGGACCCTATTTATGTAACCGGTCACCGAAATCCGGATACGGATTCCATCGTCGCCGCTATGTCCTACACTGCCCTGCGCAATGCTGTAGGCGATCGGGAATACGAAGCAGCCTGCCTGGGTCACGTTTCCGACGAAACCCAGATGGTGCTGGATCGATTTGGCTTTCGCCCTCCAAAACGCATTTATAATATGTTCACCCAGGTCTGTGACCTGGAGTTTGACACTCCGCCTCTGCTCAGTGCGGCGGTCACCGTAGGCACTGCCTGGCATATTCTCCAGGAGGAAAAAAATATCGCCGCGGTTCCGGTCGCCAACGAAGACGGCACCCTGTTCGGTATGCTCTCCAGAGAAAATGTGGCAAGCTATAATATGTCTCAGATCTCCTCCGGCTATCTGGACGCCGTTCCCCTGTTCAATGTGCTTTCCGTGCTGGACGGGCGCATTCTCAACGATGCCGGCGACAGCACCGATATGATCTCCGGCGAGGTCTCTGTGGCACTGCCCCAATCCCAAGCCAATCTTCTGTTTAACGACCCTCAGTCCATTGTGATCTGCGGCGATCAGCCGGATATGATCCGGCGGGCCTTGGAAATGAATGTGAACTGCCTTGTTCTCTGTCAGGCCGAGCTTCCCCAGGAGCTGCAGCAGCTTCCCACCAAAACCTGCGTCATTTCCACTCCTTACGATGCTTACCGCACCGTTCGTCTGATCTTCCAGTCTGCCCCCATCGGTCGGATCTGTCGGACGGAGGATCTGATCTGCTTCCATTTGGAAGACCGCCTGGATGCGGTTCGGGAAAAGGTGCTGGAATTCCGGGACCCCTGCTATCCCATTCTGGATGACTCGGAAAAGGTCGTAGGCGTGCTGACACGATATCATCTGCTCCGTCCCCGGCGCAAGCGGGTGGTGCTTGTGGATCACAACGAGTTTTCCCAGTCTGTTCCCGGTCTGGAAGAGGCTGATATTCTGGAGATCATAGATCACCACCGCCTAGCAGACATTCAGACCAACAATCCCATTTATGTACGCAACGAGCCCGTTGGCTCTACCAACACTATCATTGCCAGTATGTTCCAGGACCGGGGTCTGATCCCCTCTGCCAATATGGCAGGTATGATGGCGGCGGCAATCATCTCCGACACCGTTATGTTCAAATCCCCCACCTGCACAGAGCGGGATATTCGCACCGCCGAGCGTATGGCGCGAATTGCCAACATCTCCCTGGAGGAGCTGGGCAAGGAAATCTTCTCTGCTTCTGTGGGCAATCGATCCGCACAGGATCTGCTCTTTGCAGACTACAAGGAATTTCACATTGCTGGCCACAATCTGGCTGTGGCGCAGATCACCTGTATGGACAGCCCTCAGATGCTTGCCCGTAAGGATGAATTCCTGCAGCTGATGAAACAGCTGGCAAAGGAAAAAGACTTCTCTATGGTGATCTTGATGCTGACCGATGTGTTGCTGGAAGGTACACAGCTGATCTACATTGGAAACGACGAGATCATTCAGCAGGCCTTCAGTGTACATCCCAAGGAAAACACCGTATTCCTACCCCAAATTATGAGCCGCAAAAAGCAGGTAATTCCTATGCTGTCCGCCCTGTGGGGCTGATCGATAATAGCAGGTCGGGACGATGTTTACATCGTCCCGACCTGTTGTTTTTATCATCAATCTTCAATTCTTCGGATGTCTGCACCCAGAGCTCTGAGCTTCTCCACGAGGCGTTCATAGCCCCGTTCCACAAAATGGATGTTTTCCACCTGGGTGGTGCCCTCCGCCACCAGTCCGGCGATCACCAGCGCCGCACCGGCGCGCAGATCGTGGGCCCTTACGGTGGCGCCCTTGAGCTTCGGCTGTCCTGTCACGATGGCAGTCTTGCCGTTGATCAAAATATCCGCGCCCATACTGGAAAGCTCCGAGCAGTAGCCAAAGAAACGGGTCTCGTACACACTCTCCGTCAGGCGGCTGATGCCCTGGGCAATGGTCATACACACACAGATCTGCGCCTGCATATCTGTGGGAAAGCCGGGATAGGGGCGGGTCTTAACGGTGGTATGCCGCAGTTTTCCGTCCGATTGCACCCGGATGGCATCGTCATAGTTAATGAACTTTGCGCCCATTTCCTGCAATTTGGAAGTAATGCAGTCCATATGCTTGGGGATCACATTTTGCACCAGCACATTGCCGCCTACCGCCGTGACCGCCGCCAGATAGGTTCCGGCTTCGATCTGATCGGGAATAATGGCATATGTACCGCCCTTCAGGCTTTCCACGCCGCGGATCTTCACCGTATCCGTACCGGCACCGGAAATGTGGGCGCCCATCGTATTCAAAAAGTTTGCCAGATCGACGATATGGGGCTCTTTTGCGGCATTTTCGATCACCGTCTGACCGGGGAGCAAGGTCGCCGCCAGCATAATATTCACAGTCGCGCCAACACTGACCACATCCAGGCTGATGCGGTTGCCGTGAAGTCCGCCCAAACCCTCTTTGAGGTTTACATAATCTTCCGTTTCGATCACATCTGCGCCCAAAGCCATAAAGCCCTTGATGTGCTGATCGATGGGGCGGGATGCAAAATTACAGCCGCCGGGCAATGCCACATCTGCCTTATGGAAACGGCTCAGCAGTGCACCCATCAAATAATAGCTGGCGCGCATTTTCCGAACCAGCTCTGGATTGGGCTCTTTGGAAGAAATATCCGTACAGTCCAGCACCACCACACCGGGGGCCTCCCGATGGATCTTGGCGCCCAGGTCTGCCAGAATATCCAGAAGAATACGCACATCGGAAATATCCGGCACATTCTCTACGCGGCATTTTCCCTTTACCAGAAGGGCTGCAGGCAGAATGGCCACTGCCGCATTTTTCGCGCCGCTGATGGTAACAGTACCCTCTAAGAGGTTACCGCCTTTCATTTCATATCGAGTCAAGGACGAGTCACTCCTTGTTTAAATTCTTATAGAATTATACCACAGGCCGCTTATTATGTAAAGCACAAATTTCCGCCCTTTATCGGCGTAAGCCCTTCGGATAATGATTTTTAAGAACTTTTCCGTCACCTTTTCCCCAACCGATGGGGTAGCCATCTGCGGTGACAAGACACCAGCCCTTTTGTGTCGAAGGCACCACATCTCCGTGGAGCCATCCGGCCATTGCATCGCTGTCAGACGGGTAGTCCTGCGTGACACGGGCGGTTTTCAGCCACAGAGCCAGGGCGTGTGCCGGTTCAAAACGGTCCTTTTTCAGTTCTCCCAGCTCCAGACCGGGGCGCAGTACCTTGATGCCACGAATATCCGGCATCTGCGCCGGAATACAGTACAGGCTCGGACCAAACCGGAAGAAATTGCCCTCCGGCAGGGAAATATTCAGCTCCCTGGCAAAATCCAGCCATTGCTTCGGCGCTTTTTCCCCGGATTGGGCAGGTATATCCTCTGCCTCTCCCCCATTTTTCCGCAGGACCGCCACAAAATGTCCCTCACCCAGCAGCTTATGGGGCCACAGGCGGAACATACCTTCCCCTGCCGGTGTAAACCAGGGTGCCTCCGGGCACTCCACGGTAAACTCCGGATGGCTCTGCAGAAACTGCTCCACCGTCTGTTCGTTTTCTTCCGGTGCAAAGGTGCAGGTAGAATACACCAGCCGCCCGCCGGGACGGACCAGTGCTGCACCCGACTGAAGGATCTCTGCCTGCCGCCGGGCACACATCTGAACCGTTTCCGGACTCCAGTCCGTAACTGCCGCCTCCTCCTTGCGGAACATTCCCTCACCGGAACAGGGTGCGTCGATCAGCACCCGGTCAAAGAAGCCGGGGAGCTTGCTTGCCAGGGTCCGGGGATGCTCGTTGGTAACCAGCGCATTGGCAATGCCCATTCGCTCTATGTTGCGGCTGAGGATCTTTGCCCGTTTGGGGTTTATCTCATTGGAAAGAAGGAACCCCTCCCCTGCCAGCCTGCCGGCGATCTGGGTGGACTTGCCGCCGGGTGCGGCGCACAGGTCGCAAATTTTTTCGCCCGGCTGGGGGTCCAGCAGTGCCACCGCAGACATTGCACTGGCTTCCTGTAAGTAGTATACGCCCGCTTCGTGATAAGGGTGCAGACCGGGTCTGCTTTCCGGGTCATAGTAATAGCCCATCGGTTCCCAGCCAATGGGTTCTTTCACAAAGGGCAGGTTGGGTTTTTCCCCTTTGAGTGGATTAAACCGCAATGCAACTGCCCGGGGACGCTCCAACGACTGCATATAATCCGG
>JAZNDF010000170.1:0-14207 GCA_045587925.1 Faecousia sp. | reverse complement strand
ATACATTTCCTGAATCATTTTCTTTGGGCATCGCCCCCTTTTCGTTCGTTCAGTTTTTTTAGGCGAAGCACCTCCGCCTCTTTCTTGACCAGCTCTCGTTTCAGCAGTTCGATCTGATACTGTAGCTGCTCCTCGTAGGTCAATTCCTTCCGGCGCTCATATCTCGATAAAGGATTACCAGGTTTCTTCTTTGTCTCTAAACCGGCCTCACCTTCGGCCAAGTATATCTTGACCCATGTTCTAACTTGAAAATCACTGCTGCCGATTTCTCGAGCCAGGGACATTGCAGATTCGCCTGCAAGATTCCTTTTGACAATAGATAGCTTTTCTTCCTTACTCCGCATCGTGTATTTTCTGGGCATATTACCACCTCCAATTCCTATAATAACATAAAAATAATGGTAGGCACTTTCGTGTCTACCATTATTTTATCACTTCAGAATTCCCCTCGCTTTTGCTATGTATCGGTCTACAATCATTTTGCAAATTACGCTGTTAGTATCTGTAAACTGACGGAGATTATACCGTCGTATTTACTTTTTACAACCACTATGTTATTATTGAATCGAAAGGAGTGATTGTCGTGGCTACAAAAACGAACACGCGTATTTTTTATATAATTGTTGTTGTAGCAATACTGCTAACAATGAGCGCTTGCACAGAGAATGATACGCTAAAAAATATAGAAGACTGCTACCAAATTCACACCAACAGCGATTTGACATACTCCTATGAAATTATGAATTTAAGAGGAAATGTTATCTATTCAGAATCATCTGTCATTAAAGCTCCCACGATAAAACCTTTATCCTCATCTGTTTTGGAAGTTTCCGCGCAAGCCGGAACAGGTTTGTCCACCAACCGGGCTGTTTTCTGCGATGTAAAAAACAGTAATGTTTCTGAAACTTTCCATTATGTTTTAGGTGCAAAAGACGGGTATGTTTTCTATGTTAACTACGAAAACCAGGTGCATACTATTATTTGCCGAAATATTTTCAATCCCAAAGCTCTTACGCAGGAGTATCGGGTTGATGACGAACTTGTTGTTTTGGACTCCTTTAGTAAAGCGGATTTTGAAACAGAGGGTGTTGCAAAAATCTCCTACCTGACCGGTGATGCTGCAATAACGCAGGAATATATTACAATCTATTTTCCGCAATAAGGGGCTGTAAAGAAACGCATATTGATCCAAAGTGAATGAATGTTTCGGGCGTGTTGCAAAATGCGCAAAATCTACGGTAGAATATGTAAGGGCGATTATTAATCGCCTGCGGGCGGTCAATGACCGCCCCTACATCCGCTGGATGTAGGCAATTGCATAGTTTTAGGGCGCATTGCAGTATTTTGCAACGCGCCCAAATTTTGTAAATTTCCTGCTTACTTCTTAAAGAACGCCACAACCACTGCGCCGGGGCCGGCGTGGGTGCCGATCACACTGCCAACAGTTGTATAACGCACTTCGGGCAGATTGCCTTCCCAGATATGGCGGCTGTCTTCAATATATTTTAATAACAGCGCATCGGAAATTCCGCTGTAGCCCAACAAAACAGGTTTTGTAAAATCCACGCCGCCTGCTTTCTCAATCTCCTGCACCAGCAGATTATTTCCCATTTTAGAGCCCCGGGCTTTTCCAAGCATCCGTATCTTGCCATCGATCACAGAAAGCACCGGCTTTATATTTAACAGGCCACCTGCAAAAGCAACTGTTTTTGATACACGACCGCCTTTTTTCAGGTATTCCAGCGTATCCACCAGCGCAACCACAACGATCTTTTTCTTTTCTTCCTCCAGCACTGCCACGATTTCCTCCGGGCTTTTTCCTTCATCCAGAAGCCGGAACGCCAATTCTACCAGAATACCGCTGCCCATTGCCGCACTGGAGCTGTCTACAATATAAATATTATCATATTCTGCGGCGGCGATGGTTGCACTTTGGTATGTACCGGAAAATTCCGATGCCAGGGTAATGACCACTGCCGCTTCACCGGCTTGTTTCGCCTTTTCAAATTCCTTCATAAAAGCATCAGGCGTGGCCTGGCTCGTAGCAGGGAGCACATCACTTTCCACAAGCTTTTCATAAAAGGTTTTGTGGTCGATCGTAACACCGTCAATATATTCCTGATCCCCAAAGTGCACGGTCAGGGGCACAACCTGCACACGGTCTTTGTATGCAGGCATTAAGTCTGCAGTAGAGTCTGCAATAATTCTTGTTTTCATTTTGTCCGTCCTTTTATCTTAAAAACAAATGGAGCAATGCCTCATACAGCTTACTCTTGTAGGGTTGATAGCGCATGGGCAGATCCATCCAGGTCTTTTTATTTACAATGGCTTTATAATGAGTAAAGGCATCAAAGCCGGCTTTTCCGTGATAGCCGCCCATACCGCTTTCTCCCACGCCGCCGAAGGCCATTTCACTTGTGGCAAGGTGGATCACCACATCGTTGATACAACCGCCGCCGTAGGACAGCTCGGTGGTAACTTTTTTTATGTGCTTTTTATCACTTGAGAAGAGATACAACGCAAGGGGCTTATCCTTATCCTTCAATTTGTCAACCATAAAATCAAAGTTGTCGAAAGTAAGAACGGGCATAATGGGTCCAAAGATCTCCTCGCCCATAACCCTATCACCGTATGTTACATAATCCATAACTGTAGGGGCGATCTGGCAGGTTTCGGCGTTGACCTTTCCACCAATGACAACCTTATCCTTATCGATCAAGCCGCAAAGTCTGTCAAAATGCTTTTGATTAATGATCTTACCGTAGTCTTTGTTTTGGAGTGGGTCTTCCCCGTATTGTTTTTTGATCTGCTTGACAACTTCCCTGACAAAAGCATCCTTTACGGAGCTTTCGCAAAGAATGTAGTCAGGTGCAACACAGGTCTGTCCGCAATTTAAGTATTTTCCGAACACAATGCGCTTTGCGGCCAGTTTTATATTTGCGCTGGCATCTACGATACAGGGGCTTTTGCCGCCCAACTCCAAAACAGCAGGTGTCAAATGCTCTGCCGTGTGTCGCAAAACCTCTTTTCCCACCGCCTGACTGCCGGTAAAGAACACAAAGTCAAATTTCTGTTCCAGCAAGGCGGCGTTTTCCGCCCGTCCACCGGTAACGACCGCTACATATTCCGGGGCAAAACATTCGGTGATGATCTTTTCGATGATCTTGCTTGTGGCTGGGGAATATGCACTTGGCTTTACAATGGCGGTATTGCCTGCGGCAATGGCATCTGCAAGGGGATCGATGGCCAACAGGAAGGGATAGTTCCAGGGGCTCATAATCAGGGTGTTTCCATAAGGCACCGGCTGCATAAAGCTATTGGAAGCAAACTGGGCAAGGGGGGTGTGGACCCTCTTTTTCTTTGCAAATTTCCTTGTGTGACGAATCATATAGGAGATCTCAGACAGAACAAGCCCACCTTCGCACATAAAGCCTTCATAATGACTTTTGCCCAGATCGGCAGTCAGTGCGTCATTTATCTCTTTTTCGTATTTCTTTACGGTTGCATACAATTTCTTAAGCTGTCCGATGCGAAAGGAAACAGGAACGGTTACGCCACTGCGGTAATAGCTTCTCTGCTTTTCCACCAGACCGGTAATTTGTTCACTTGTCATTTTTTAACTCCAATCTGCCACTTGATAATAAAAACTTTCCAATTCCTTTTTTGTCAATAGCTTCGGCACCGGATAGAGGGGATTTGCCTCCTTTGCGGCGTGCTTTGCCAACGCCCCGATATCTTCCTTTTTGATTCCTGAAAGCTTATTGGGGATATTCATATTGGCATTTAAGGCTTCGACCGCATTTATGAATTTACTTGCGCCCACCAGGGGTGTATCTTCCTTTGTTGCCACACCTGCCACAATGGCAAGTCTATGGAGTTTCTTATGAACGCACTTTCCGTAGGCTTCCAGCACATAGGGCATGATCACTGCGTTGGCAAGACCATGGGGCGTGCCATATTTGCCTCCAAGGGCGTGTGCCAGGGCGTGAATATATCCCACATAGGACTTAGAGAATGCAATTCCTGCCTTGTATGCAGCGTGAAGCATATTCTCCCGGGCAATGTGGTCATTGCCGTTCGTATAGGCTTTTTCAACATTCTCAAAAATGAGCTTCGTTGCCGCAAGAGCAAGCTGTCTTGTTTCCTTTGTGGTAGAGCGTCCGATATACGCTTCTACTGCGTGCACCAGAGCATCCATACCTGTTGATGCTGTAAGATGGGGCGGTAAGGAATATGTCAGTGTTGCATCCAGCACCGCATAGCGAGGAATAACAGGAAAGCTCATAATGGCATATTTGCGATGGGTTTCTGTGTCTGTGATCATTGCCGCAAGGGTGGTTTCGCTTCCTGTGCCGGCAGTGGTGGGAATGGCGATCAGGGTAGGGAGCTTCCGCCATACCTTCAATTTGCCCCCAAGCTGATTGACCGTTCTTTTGGGATAGGCAACACGTGCGCCCACTGCTTTTGCGCAGTCCATTGCCGAACCGCCCCCAATGGCGATCAGGCAATTACATCCCTCCTTAATATATACAGCCAATGCATCCTCTACATTTTTAACCGTAGGATTGGGCAGTGTATCGGCATAAACCGCAAAGGGAATGTGATTTTCAGAAAGGACCTTTTTCACAGGTTCTGTAAGTCCGTTGTTAAGAACGCCCTGATCGGTCACAATGAGAACCGATTTGACCCCCCCTTTCGTAAATACGCACTTCAGGTCTGCACGTGATTTTATAATTTCAGGCTCCCGATAGGGCAAAACAGGCAGTGCCGCACGAAATGCCCCCTGGAATGTTCTGCAATAGATTTTTGATAAGATATTCATTCTTCCGGAATTCCCTTCTTGCTCAGCAGGCTTAAATTTGCGGTGATGGAGTCCAGGGCCTTGTAGAAAACATCCCGGTTTTCATCGGTCAGGTCTTTTCCTGCCAGCTCGACCGCCTTGCTTGCCCGAAGGCTCACCTGCTCCGCGGCAGTTCTTCCCTCCGGGGTAAGTACCCACAATCCCCGGTACAAACTTCCGTCCACATCCTTTTTGCAAGCCAGTCCCTTTTCCTCCAAAATAGCGATCATACGGGAGGCATCGGATTTATCCTTGCCGCTGACCTCGCAAAAACGGGGCACGGTAATGCCCTCCGGGTATTTGTACATAGTGGTCAGGTAGGTGGCGTGGGGGCTTTTTAAGCCGTATTTCGCCAGCTCCTCAGAGGCAAGCTTACGCCAGCATCGGGAGATCTCCGAGATGGCAAAGGAAAACCGTTCAAATCTGTCTAACATAATCCTTAACTCCTTAAAAACCAAAAGTTGAAATTACAACTTCTGCAGTATAACATAAAGAAGTTGAAATGTCAACTTCTTGTTTATTTATGATACACCGTCAAATTTCTGTTTGCCGGGAACTTTCTTTTTCTTTACTTTTGGGCATTCTAATGGTACTATAAATCCATAACTTTTACGCAAAGGAGAATGGATATGGAAAAGCTTTTGGATTTTATTAAGAACTTCCCCGTTGAAAAGGCATTGTCGGTGGCTGTGCTGACCGTTGCCTGTCTGGCAGTTGTTAAGCTGATCTTATTTGTGTTTGACAAGTTTGTGAAGCGGTCGAATATGGACCCGCTGGTATGGAAGATCGTGCGGATCTCCGTAAAAATGGTGCTTTTATTTATTGCCGCGATCATCATCCTCAGCAGTCTGGGTGTATCTGTTTCCTCACTGGTTGCCACCCTTTCTGTAGTCGGCGTTGCAGTTTCTCTGGCAATTCAGGGCTTTTTGTCCAATGTCTTCGGCGGCATTCAGATCATTTCCAACAAGCCCTTCCGCATTGGGGACTTTGTGGAGGCCGGCGGCGAATCCGGCACTGTAAAGGAAGTTGGTCTGTTTTACACCAAGCTGGACACCCCGGACAAAAAGCTCATTCAGGTGCCCAACAGTGTGATCGCCAACGCCAACATTACCAACTATTCCAGCGCCCCCAACCGACGGGTGGATATCACCGTCAGCGCATCCTACGCAGACGATGTAGAAACTGTAAAAGCCGTACTGCTGGGACTGCTCCACGATCATCCGCTGGTGCTGTTCGGAGAAGGACTGGACCCTGCGGTGCATATCAACGCGTATAACGAAAGCAACATTTCCTATGTGGCACGGGCCTGGTGCGGCGGGGACGACTACTGGACCGTCTATTTTGACATTATGGACGCCATCAAGCCCACCTTCGACAAAAACGGCATTACCATCAGCTACCCCCATATGAATATTCATATGATCGATAAATGAAAACAGTTTTCACAGCTTCACCAGGGCACTGAAGGCAGCGATGTCTTCTTCCCTGGTGATTTTTATATTGTTGACACTGCTTTCAATAAAGTTGATCTTATAGCCCAGGTTATAAAGAAGCATCGTACAGCAGGACTCTGTCAGCGGGTGATTTTGCCTTTGCGCCACTGCAAACACCTGATCGATCAGCTCCAGCCGGTGTGCCTCCGGAGACTGCATAGCGATAACGGCATTTCTGTCCACATATTTGGGCTTTCCCCCGGACACATCAAACTGCACATATTCGTTCATATTATGGCAGATGGTGGCACTTCCCCTTTCAATACAGGCCTGCAGGAGATTGGAGATCATTTCTGTGGTCACCATAGGTCTGGTGGCTTCCTGTATGAGGATCATATCTTTTTTATGATACTGCTCCCGAATGTGATCCACCGCGTTTTTCAGGGACAAAATACCGCTGCTGCCAGCCGGGACCAGCCCCTTAAGCTTGGTAATGCCAAACTGACGGGCGTAGGCCTTAACAATATCCTCCCACCCCTTCAGGCACACCACATAAATATCATCCACCGCAGGATGGGCTTGGTAGGCATCCATACTGTATACCAAGATCGGCTTGCCATTCACATCCATAAACTGGCTGGGGATGTTTTGGCGGTTTCTTCCGGATTTGCCGCCTGCCAAAATAATGGCTACATTTTTATATTGCTTTCCCGGGATGGTTGTAAGGACCTCTGCCGCCTGCACCCGGGGCAGATCAAAACCGGTGATCAGCGCTTCCGGAGTGGTGTCCAAAATCTCGGCAAACCGCTGGAGCTTTTTCTGGGAAACATCGTTTTCCCCGGATTCGATCTTTGCAATGGTGGATCGCGTCTTATAGCCCATTGCCTCTGCCAGCTCCTGCTGAGACATCCGCAGTTCGTACCGGCGTTTCTTTATATTGGTTCCTACAGGCATAAAATCACCTCATTATGGCTTTTTGTATATTATAAATCAACATAGTGTGATTTTCAAGGCTGTTTTTTTAAGTTGTGTTGATTTTTTGTTGACAAACTTTTCCGGCAGTGTATAATGAACCGCGGTTGCGCTTTTTCCAAATTTCGACCAATTATCATCTGTTAAGGAGATATTTTATATGAAAGCAGTTATTTTCGATTCCGGTCTGGGTAACCGTATGGGCGAGTTTACCAAGACCCATCACAAGTCTATGGCACAGCTGAAGAACGGCGAGACCATTTTCCACCGTCAGGTCCGTCTGCTGAGCCTGGAGGGCATTACAGACTTTATCGTCACCACCGGCCCCTTCGAGGATCAGCTCAAAGAGCAGGCCGCAGACTTCCCCCACCTGAACTTCACCTTCGTCCGCAACGACATTTACGACAGGACCAACTACATCTACTCTATGTACCTGGCGCGGGAGCATATGAACGACGATCTGATCTTCCTCCACGGCGATCTGGTGTTTAACCGGAAGCTGGTCCACGATGTGCTCACCAATGAAGACGGCAACATTGCCACCATCAACTACCGGAAGGCACTGCCGGAAAAGGACTTCAAGGGCAGAGTGAAAGACGGACAGCTTTTGGAGGTGTCCATTAACATTTTCGACGAGGACTGCTTTGCATTCCAGCCCTTCTACAAGATGAGCAAGGCCACTGCATCTGCCTGGATCGGCAAGGTGGTGGAGTTCATCCACAAGGGCGAGGACAAGTGCTATGCAGAAAATGCCCTCAACGAGATCTTCCCCGCTCTGAACATCCACGCCTTCTCTTACGAAGATTACTACATTGACGAGATCGACAATCTGGACGACTACGCCCGCGTTACTGCAGAGATCCTGCCTTTCGACGAGGCAGATGCCAAGATCTTCGGCTAATATTCAAAAACCAAGGCGCGCCGCCCCTATTTGCGGCACGCCTTTTCCCTGCCAAATTTCTGTTGATAAACACCCGTCGTAGGGGCGGCTATTAGCCGCCCGCGTGATTTTGAAACACAAAATCACATCGCCGAAGGCGGAAACCCGCAAATTTTAATAAAATTGGCGGTGGGCGGCAGGTTGCCGCCCCTACATTGGGCTGTTCGTCAAACAGGAAATTGACTTTTTCGTTCCTTGTCGTATAATAGTTTATAAAGGAAGTAAAATTGTTTATTGTTCAGAAAGGAGCTTTACTGTGACACAGAAAACACAAAACAGTCTTTCTTATTACGGCTACACCAAGGCAGAATATGCGAAATTTCGCAAGTATGCCTGGCTGACCCTCTTGTGCTTCGGCTTTACCTACCTGTTCTTCTACAACGGACGGCAGAACATCAATCTGGTGCTGCCCCTTATGAAGCAGGAATTCCAGTCCGATCTTGGCACACTGGGTATTGTATCCTCTGCCCTGTTCTGGTGCTATGCCTTCGGTCAGCTTGTCAGCGGACGGCTGGGATCCATTCTTGGCTACCACAAGCTGATGATCTGCGGTATCTTTTCTTCCGCAGTGCTCAATCTGCTGATCTCTTTCCAGAGCAATTTGGTCACCATCGCCATTTTGTGGGGCCTGAACGGCTTTTGTCAGGCAATGGTCTGGTCCAACGGTCTGGGCGTCATCAATAAATGGTGGCCCAAGAAACAGCGGGGCTTTGCTTCCGGTTTGGCAACCGCTTTCTCCGGACTTGCTCAGGCGGTCACCTACCTGACGGTGAACTGGTGTCTGATCTTAAATCCCGAATGGACTTGGCGTGCAGGTTTCCGCTACCCCATCGTTCCGATGGTCGTCATTGTGATCGCTTTCATCTTTTTCTTCAAGGAACAGCCAGAAAGTGTGGGCCTTGCCCCCTTCCGGGAAGAAAACGAGGCACTTAATGCCAGCAATGCAGTGCTGGAAGAAAAGCTTGCAAAAAAAGGCTTCTTCTATCCCTACAAGCTGCTGTTCAGTGAGCCGAAAGTTATTATGTTCTGCCTGATCTCTGCCATTGCAGGAATCGGTCGCTACGGTCTTTTAACCTGGATCCCTACTTATTTTACCGAGGCACTGGGACTGACGCTTAAAGACGATATGTTTACCTATATCGTACTGCCTTTGGGCCAAGCCTGTGCAATGTTCGTCTTCCCCTTCATCACCGATAAGGTGTTCAGGGGTAAACGGGAACCGATGCTGATCCTTGCCGCCGTGGTAGCCTTTGCCGGTATGATCTGCTTCCCCTTCTTTAAAACACAGATGCCCGCAACGATTATGCTGTTTGTGGTAGGTGTGTTCAGTATGGTCACCGGTGTCATCTGGGCTATCGCTGGCGATATGGGTGGAAAAGCCCTTTCCTCCACCGTGGTGGGCGTTCTGGACTGGGCTGTGTATATGGGCGCAGCCATTCAATCGGTTGTCTTTGGCTTTGTGCAGGAGAAATTCGGCTGGCCGGCGATCTTTATCACCATCGGCTGTCTGTACATCATCCTGCTGGTGCTGACACTGTTTGCCCGGAAGATGAAGCTGAAGCGCCTGTAAGCTTCAAGGGCATATCGACAGCAAAAACCATAATGTGAATAACTAATTTTGGGAGGTGCTCGAAACCGGGCACCTCCCAAATTTTGTCAAATTCCCGTTCTCTTCCGGTTTCTTTCGTTTTGTAATTTCTGCAAAAGTATGCTATAATCAACACAAACAGCATCGGGGAAATTTCCTCCGATCATAAAGGGTGGTGTTTTTATGAAAGCAACCAAAAAATCTCCCAAATTCTGGGTCGCTCTGGTGATCTTCAGCCTGATCGGTCAGGTAGCCTGGGTTATGGAGAATATGTATTTGAATGTATTCATCTATAAAATGTTCAACGCCAGTGCCGAGGCGATCTCCGCTATGGTATCTGCATCCGCCATTGCCGCAACCGTAACCACACTGATGATCGGCGCCCTGTCCGACAAGCTGGGCAAGCGAAGGCTGTTCATCTGCGGCGGTTATCTGTGCTGGGGCGTGTCCATTCTCAGCTTCTGCCTGATCCGTATGGATGTGATCGGTGCGCTGTTCCCGGCTGCAGCCTCTGCCGCCAGTGTGGGCGTGACCTTAGTGATCCTTATGGACTGCGTAATGACCTTCTTCGGTTCCTCCGCCAATGACGCCGCCTTCAACGCCTGGCTGACGGACTCCACCGACGAAACCAACCGGGGTGCCGCAGAGGGCATCAATGCAATGATGCCGCTGCTGGCCATTTTGGTGGTGTTCGGCGGCTTTATGGGTCTGGATCAAGGCCTGCAGGAAAGCTGGACCGTTATTTTTCTGGTAATTGGCTCCGTGGTGTTTCTGATCGGTCTGGCAGGCTTCTTTTTGATCCGGGAGGTGCCTGTCAGCACCCAGGGAAACGAAAAATACTTTTCCAACATCTTCTACGGCTTCCGGCCCCTGGTGATCCGCAATCACAAGCCCCTGTATGTGACCCTGCTGGCATATGCGGTATTTGGCATTGCCATACAGATCTTTATGCCCTACCTGATCTTGTATTATACAGAGTCCCTGGGTATGGACAACTATGTGCTGCTTTTTGCCCCGGCGATCCTTCTGGCCGCCGCCTTTACTGCTCTTTACGGCAAGGTTTATGATCGCAAGGGCTTCCGCATCTCCGTGACACCTGCAATTTCGTTGCTGATGGCCGGCTTTGTGGTGCTGTACTTCTTCCGGGCCTCTGCGCCTGTATTCATCGGCACATTGCTGATGCTCTGCGGTTATCTTTCCGGTATGGCGGTATTTGGGGCAATGCTCCGGGACTACACGCCAGCAGGCAAAGCCGGTATGTTCCAGGGTCAGCGGATCGTGGGACAGGTGCTGATCCCCGGCATTATCGGTCCTGCCATCGGCGCCCGCATCTTGCGAAACGCAGAGACCGTCGTAAACGAGGACGGAACGACCTCCTTTATCCCCAACGAGAATATTTTCCTTGGGGCATTTGTTGCCGCGTGCCTGATCTGGGCGGTCCTGATCCCCCTGTTTGCAATGCTGAAGAAGAAACAAAAACCGATTTGACAGTTTCCTGTCAGGAGATTATTTATGCTGCACGATTTATACACGGTCCGGGGAGAAGCCCTTTGCGGCACACCCTGGGAAAAATACCCCCGTCCCCAAATGCGGCGGGATAGTTATGTAAACCTAAACGGTCTGTGGGAATTCGGTGTTTCCGAAAATGCCATACCGGTCTACGACAAAACCATCCGTGTCCCCTTCTGCCCGGAAAGTCTCCTTTCCGGCATCCACCAGCACTTTGACGAGGGGAGCTTTCTCCATTACCGGCGGACCTTCACCCTTCCGGAAAGCTTTTGCAAGGGCAGAGTTCTTCTGCATATCGGCGGTGCGGACCAGATACTTGAATGTTATGTAAACTCAAAGCAGGTAGGCGCACACTTTGGCGGCTACTGGGCAATGACCTTCGATATCACCCAGGCGCTGGAGGAAGAAAATGTGATCGAGCTGCGCTGTATGGACGATCTGCAGCTTTCCCGGTATCCTTACGGCAAGCAGACACAAAAGCGGGGCGGGATGTGGTACACCCCGGTGTCCGGCATCTGGCAAACCGTCTGGCTGGAAAGTGTTCCGGAAACCTATATTCAGGAGCTGGATATTCAGACAGACACCGCCTGCGCCACCATTACCGTCTTCCCCAAGCAAGACGGGCAGGTACTGCTGGACGGCAAGGCATATCCCCTGTTGGACGGCAAGGCTGTGATCCAACCGGAAAAGCCCCGGCTTTGGAGTCCGGAGGATCCCTATTTATATACCTTTACAGTGGAAACACCCACAGACCGGGTGGAAAGCTACTTTGCCCTGCGGCGCATAGAAGCCAAAACCGTCAACGGCATCCCCCGGCTGTGCCTTAACGGCAAGCCCTATTTCTTCCACGGCCTGCTGGATCAGGGCTACTGGCCGGATGGGATCTATACCCCCGCCGCGCCGGAATGTTATGCCGATGACATTCTGGCAATGAAAAACCTGGGCTTCAATACCCTGCGCAAGCATATCAAGGTGGAAAGCGAGGAATTTTACTACCAATGCGACAAACTGGGTATGGTGGTTTTTCAGGATATGGTCAACAACGGCGACTATTCCTTCCTGCGGGATACCGCGCTTCCGACGGTCGGTTTCCAGAAATTGCGGGATAAGGGTATGCACAAGGACAAGGATACCCGCAAGCAATTCCTGGCAGGTATGGCATCCACCGTGCGCCAGCTGAAAAATCATCCCTGCATTTTGTACTGGACCATTTTCAACGAAGGCTGGGGGCAGTTTGACAGCGATGCTGTTTACGGGCAGCTGCGTGCCCTGGACAGCTCCCGCATCATTGACGCCACCTCCGGCTGGTTCCGGCAAAAGAACACAGATGTGGAAAGCCTGCATATTTATTTTAACCTGTGGCATAGGCTCAAGCCCTCAGATAAACCCCTGGTGCTCAGTGAATTTGGTGGCTATACCTACGCATCGGAAGGGCACTTGTTCAATACAGACAAGTCCTACGGCTACAAAACCTGTACCGATCTGGCCGATTTTCAGGCACAGCTGGATGCGCTGTACCGCACGCGGATCCTGCCCGCAATTCCCAAGGGCCTGTGCGCCGCCATTTACACGCAGGTCAGCGATGTGGAGGACGAAATCAACGGACTGCTCACCTACGACCGAAAGGTCTGCAAGGCAGACGCAGAAAAAATGCAGCTTCTGGCCCAGCAGCTGCAAAATCAAATTTCTGTTTGATGTATTTGGATAAACAGGTACCGCCCGGCTGAGGCCGGGCGGTAATTTTCTTATTTATAATATGCGCTGTAAACTTCCTCCACGCACTTCTTGGCAAGGGCGATCTGCTGGGGAGTCACTTCCTCGTCAAATTCGCAGAAGGAATTGTCCGCAACACTGTTTCCGGTAAGGACCTTGTACCAGATCAGACCCAGGGCATATCTGCCCAGGCCTAAGCTTGCGTGGAAGGTGTCCCGGTGGATCTTTTCAATGCCGTTTGCCAGCAAAGCCTGGAACACTGCACCGGAGGGGATGATGCCATCGAGCTTTTCATCTGCCGCCGCCTGATCGTAAGCCTTTTTCAGGTCGTTGAACATATCCTTATGATCGGCATAGCCCATTTTTTCGTTGAGCCGGGGGCTGTCCTGCTCGTAAGCCCAGGTCTGCTGGATATAGATCTTTGCCTGGGGAGCGCAAAGACGGATGTATTCTACCAGCTTCTTAAGGAACGGCTGGTATGTTTTGTAATCCACAGAGAAGTGGCTCGCCTGCTGAACGGTGACCACATCCCAATCCCTGTTCAGAAGGGCCTCCTTTAAGGAAACAGGGAAACCCACATCCTCACCGTGCATACCCAGACCGTATACCGGCAGTTCGCTGAGCATATTGCGGTAATGACGGGAAAGAGAACAGCCGCCGATGTACAAATTATAGTTGTTCAGCTCCACACCGTCTGCCTTTGCGATCTGGTGTAAGTACCTCTGTGCATCCATAGAATAGCTATTGCCAATGGATAAAATATTCATAATCATATCCTCCAGTTGTATTGATATTTTCATTATAGCAAATCTGCGGCATTTTTCAATTGGTTATCTGGCTTTTCCATTGTATATTTGTATCTTTTTTCTTTTCCATCTGTGTCTATGCCTTGCATTTTCCAGGAAGAAGATGTAAAATACATATGAATTTTGCAATTAGAAAGAAGGAAACAAAAAATGAGTGTTGTTCTCGACTGGCTGAAAACCGTTTTTACCAGTCCGATCGTGATCGTTTTCACCATTGCCGCATTGGGTTATCTGGTGGGCAGTGTGAAGATCAAGGGCCTGAGCCTGGGCACCTCCGGTATTTTGCTGGTGGCGCTGGTCTTCGGTCACTTTAAGCTGATGGCGCCGGATGTTCTGAAAAATATCGGTCTGATCTGCTTTGTAACCGCAGTCGGTTTCATTGCAGGCCCTACCTTTTTCCGGAACT
>JAZNDF010000169.1:0-4193 GCA_045587925.1 Faecousia sp. | reverse complement strand
AAATATGCTGTGACGATCCTTGCCGTTTCGGTCATATAGTCCGGGATAGCAAGGATATCCATTAATTATTCTTATTGAAGTTGGCTATCTACGCATCGCCTCCACCAAAAATCGACAGGTTTTGACCTGTCGATTTTTTATCCATTGCGAAAGCAGTGGTATCTCATCACGCGTTAGCGTGTATATCATCAAAGACGGCGTGCCGCCTTTGTATCTCATCACACCTTTAGATGTGTATTAAAAGCTTTCACAATGATGATATACAACACTACGTGTTGGTGATATACAATGCTCCGCATTGATGATATACACGGCTTCGCCGTGATTTTTGTGAGAGTTCAAACTCATACGCATACTCATCGAAAATATCTTTTTTATAGTCCTTATACAAAAATCGACAGGTTTTGACCTGTCGATTTTTTTGCAAATCCTATTGACATTTGGTGTCTAATGGGTTAGACTATAGGTGAAGTCTAATGGAGTAGACAAGGAGAGGGAAGAATGCATACACCGAAAATTCACGAAAGTGAATACCGTTTTTGTCTGATTATGTGGGAGAATGAGCCGGTAACGGCCGCAGAGCTGGTAAAGCTGTGTCAGCAGCAGCTTGGCTGGAAACGCACCACGACCTATACGGTTATCAAACGGCTGGGGGAGCGGGGCGTTCTGAAAAATGAGGATGGCACAGTTACGGCACTGGTTTCCAAGGAAGCTGCCCAAGCCAGAGAGATCGATGAACTGGTGGAGGAGAAGTTTCAGGGTTCTCTGCCGGCTTTTGTGGCGGCGTTTACCAAGCGAAAGGATATTTCCTCTGCGGAATTGGAGGAAGTGCAAAGGATGATCGATCAAATTCGGAAAGGAGAATGATTATGAACACCTTTTTTCTGAAAATCGTCAATATGAGCATATCCGCAAGCTGGCTTGTGCTTGCAGTGCTGCTTCTGCGGTTGGTTTTGAAAAAAGCCCCGAAATGGATCCGTGTCCTGCTGTGGGGATTTGTGGCTGTCAGACTGATATGTCCGGTTTCTGTTGAAAGTGCGCTGAGCTTGATCCCCAGGGCACAGACCGTCGATCCTGAGATCATAACGGATACCGCGCCCCAGCTTCCTGCCCAAATTCAAATATTTGAAGGCACCGTTTCTGATGCCTATGTACCTGTGCAACAGACCGGTGGAAATACCTTGCAGACCTTCCTTTCCGTTGCCGCAGTTTTGTGGTCGGCAGGAACGGCAGTGATGCTGATCTATACAGCGGTGAGTTATATTTTACTGCGCCGCAGGGTGGCGACAGCAGTCCTCCTGAAAAATAATATCTATCAAAGCGAAAGCGTGGCATCACCCTTTGTGCTGGGGATCATCAGACCGCGGATCTATCTGCCGTTTGGGATGGACAGCGAAAATACGGAATATGTGATCTGCCACGAAGAAGCACACATTCGCCGCAAAGACCACTGGTGGAAGCCGTTTGGCTTTTTGCTGCTGGCGCTGCACTGGTTCAATCCCCTGATGTGGCTTGGGTATGTGTTGCTGTGCAGGGATATTGAGCTTGCCTGCGACGAAAAGGTCATAAAGACAATGGACAGCGAGGCAAAAGCCGATTACACCCAGGCGCTGGTCGCCTGCAGTGTAAGCCATCGCAGCATTGCCGCCTGCCCTCTTGCCTTCGGCGAGGTTGGGGTAAAGACACGGGTGAAGTCGGTGATGAACTACAAAAAGCCTGCCTTCTGGCTCATAATTGCGGCGGTGATCGCCTGCGCTGCAGTGGCAGTTTGCTTTCTGACCGATCCGAAAACAAAGCCGCAGGTCCTTACAAGTGATTATATTGTAAAGTCCGGAGAGAATACTGTATCAATGATCTCGTTTTCCGAAAAGACGGAAATTTCGGATTATGCAGACAATGTGCAGTGGATTACGGTGGATCCCGGTGAGGCACTTGTGCCCTTTACTGTCTGGAAGGATGGGGAGGAGGTCCATGGCTGGTACAATGCCTATGATGCCGAGACATTTGCGCCGATAAAGTATCACATCCCTTCCGGCTTAGACCCTCAAACCTACCTGTTCCAGAACGCAGACCCCGGCCGGGAATATATCGTTCTGGCGACCTTCTCCACAGAAGCGGATGGGGTGGTTTATGCTTTCGGCGCAAGATTTGACAGCTCCCTTTCCGCAGTAGGCGGCGCAGATGACTCGGAGGTGGAATACCGCTTTACCGCAAAGGTTCTGGAGGTACACGATACCTATTTGCTGGTGGAGCCTGACGAAAACAGCCGGGAGCGGGACAGCGCAAGTAAAATTCAGATACAGCTGAAAGAAAAAGAGTCCTGGCCCATTCCGGAAACGGGAGATATGGTGACGGTTGTTTACAGCGGTGAAATTCAGGAGACCTATCCGGCACAGATATCCAGGGTTTACCGGGTGGAGATCAACGAGGCGGCAGAAGCGGTCAGGGGCAATCTGAAGATCTATTACAAAAATGCGGACGGAACCTGGCAATATAACGGCATCACCTATCAGTACCGGCTGGAGGTTACCGGACGGATGCACAATGCGGCAGTGGATTCTACCTTTGTGTATTTAAGCAATGTTCCTAATATTTCCTTTGAACGGGCGTGGAGAGCGGCAGGCTACAGCAGCCAGCTGGAGGATTATTTCTCTCCGGAGGAGGCGGTGCTGGTGGAGCTTTTTTCGGGGAATATACCTTAAAAAGCTTTTTAAGACCCCAGTATTCTTATGAATACGATGAAGAAATGGGTAGGCGTTTTGCTTCTGCATTTGGGGATGTGGCGGCAAACGAAGAAAAATATTCCCAAGAGCTGTCCCAGAGCTGCTGGGAAGCCGCAATAGACTATGTGAACAATCTAAACGGCCGGGAGTCTGCACAGCCGGGTGGCATTTCGACAGCTTCCGGAACGGATTGAGATCGGCAAGAGAACAAAAGAAGCGCGTTGCAAACGAATGCAACGCGCTCTTTGTCAAATTTATGGTTTTTAGCTATGTTCCAGAATGTACTGCACAAGATCGGAGTTGTCGCCAATTCGGCCGTGGGGATGGTGACCGCGGTTTTTCACGCAGACCACAGTCAGCAGGTCAGAGCCTTCGTAGGCATCCTCCATCAGTCTGCCGTGCTCATTGTAAACAACGGTGCTATCCTCTGCACCCCAGACAAGAAGCACAGGGATCTTATGCTCCATAATAGTGTCGATGGCATTGATGGGATGCTCTGTAAAGCCCATCAGCTGATACCGCTTCATACCGGGATAGACCTTCAGGAATTCTTCTTCCCAAACCTTTTCCCGATAGGGATGTCCCATCGTGCAGGGGAAATCACAGTAGTTCAGCACCGGCGCATCCAGGTACAGGCAGCTGATCAGCTCTGGGTACAGGCCTGCCAGACGCATTGCCCGTGCACCGCCCAGGCTCATACCGATGGGTACGCACTTGCCGTTCAAATTGTGCTTTTCGGACACGAACTTTACAAAACGCGCCATACGGTCACATTCCGGGGTGGTGGGGAAACGGGTAGTCCTGTCCACATAAGCCAGGTGATAGCCGTTTTTTACCAGATTGATCTCAATGTCCGGAAATGCATTCCAGTAAAGGGTCTTCAGTGCCAGCTTACCAACCTCTGTGCCGGCCTTCGGCGACACGATATAGGCCTTCATACCCTCAAATTCCAATTCCTCACAGGCAAAGCCATTCCATAAAGTTTCCATAGCGGTTCTCCTTTTTGAAAATCAAACAATAGCTTGGCGTAACCATTGCAAGGTACATTCTACCATATGCTTGCCGATTTCGCAACTGGCATCTTTGGCACTTTGAGCGAACCATTCGGTATTGCGTTCACAGCGGGACAGGTCTACCAGCTCCGGATAGGTGCCCATCAGCAGGGAGGTCTCCCATTTGCCGGCGTGGTCAAAGCCGCCGCATTGGATCTGGGCCTCGGCACCGATCAGGGGAATTACTTTGATATAGGAGAAAGGATCGTCCTCGCTGCCCATATTCTCGTAGTAGGTGGCGTAATCATCGCTTCCCCACCAGCCAACACCCAGTTTTTTCTCCATATATTCCATGGTGACTTTCTTGGCTGCCTTATGGCAGGCGATGGTCATAGGCATTAGGCCTGCGCCTTCTGTCTGATGATGGGGGATCAGGTAAATGTTCTTGTGTCCGGCATCGATCATAGATTTGAGCACA
>JAZNDF010000168.1:0-2395 GCA_045587925.1 Faecousia sp. | reverse complement strand
ACACCGGGTGCAAAGGGTGAAGAACCAGCTTCATAGCCGCCTTCGTCATAGCAGGCTTGCATTGGAAAATAGCCAACAGCTCCATTTGTTAAGCAACAAGGCAATGTGATTTCAAAAGGAGACTTTTCCTTCACTGCAACGCCTATGTCGTTAAAGGGTTCTCCTGCAATGCCCACAAACACAGCAGGACCAATGCGAACAGCACACACAGGAATTGTAAAGGTTTCCGGACCGTTTTCCACACGGAGAATTCTGGTTGCCTTTGCAATAATATGACTGAGTTTGATCCGTTCCGGATCGTATTCGATCTGGTCATCCTTCTGTGCCCGGTGAAGCTCAATAATGTGCTTAGCCCAGCAAATTTCCTCCGGTGTTCCGCGATTTGTAGATACCGTACATTCACTGCAAACTGCACCAACTGTATCCACATCTACCCATTCCATATCACCATAGACCTGCAGAACCGCGCCACCAACAGCACGACCGATATGCTTTGCATTATTCCAGCCGGTATAATTATAGCCTTTATCGATCTCATCGTGCGCCAGCACATAGGGATCATCGTGAAATCTGGTTCTTTGGAAATTCTTATGATTAATATCGCCCTGGAAGCCAGTGAAGAACACGCAATGCACAGGCAGAACAGCTTCCACAGTTTCGCGAACAAACCGAGGATAATCCGCAGACACCTTATTATCGTCCAGCAGTGTACACGGATGGTTACCAAAATTCACCAACGCAATTTCTTTACCGCCCTCACGCAGGAAACGCAACACATTTACCCGGTCATCTGCTACATTTACAGGTCGCACAATGTCCTTTTCATAGCCGTCAGGATTGGTGCGAACACAGCCATTTTTCATCAAGTACCTGCGGTTAAATGACACATTGGGTGCGTGGCCCACTGCCCAGCCCATCTTTGCAGGCTTTAAATCAGCCAGTGCCAGCTTTGCCGCGTCGCAAAAACGGGAAACAAGGAAATCCACATATTTATTACCGCGAATACGGTGTTCATTATCTTCAGACTTAAATGTCATAGGCGCACTATGGGTGTGGGTAACCGACAGCATGATCGATTCTATGGGAAGCCCCACTTCATCGGCAATCCGCTGTCTGTATTCATCTGCGCATTGCTTAATACCTGTAAGGTCCGCAGAAAGCATAACAACCTTGTTCTTACCGTCGGAAACTGCCAAAGCATTGACTTCCAAATGATCCATAATGGTTTCTGCCAAACGCTCGACCACATTAAAATAGCCTAAAAGCGGTGTGCCGAGAGGCGGTGTAATGTCAACCCGGGCAAAACCGGCCTGCAATGTATTTTTCATTAGCAAAGACCTCATTTTAACTGATTTGCCAAATCAAGACCAACCTCGATCAGCTTTTCTGCACAGCCGGGCGCAAAGGGAGAAGAACCGGCTTCGTAACCGCCCTCTTCATAGCAAGCCATCATAGGATAATAACCCTGATATCCGTTGGTACAGCACATCGGCAGTGTGATCTCATAGCCGGAGTTTTCCTTCAAGGCTACGCCCACATCATTAAAAGGCTCACCGGCAATACCCACCAGAACGGCAGGTCCGATACGGACTGCACAAACAGGAATATCAAAGGTGTCCGGACCGTTTTGCAGGACAAGCATACGGTTTGCTCTTGCAACGATATGACCGACCTTAATGCGCTCAGGATCGTGCTCGATCTCGCTGTCGCGGCCTGCATTGTGCAGATCCATAACTTTCTGTGCCCAGGGAATTTCGCTGGGGTCTGCCTTATTGGTTGGAACGGAACAAATTGTGCAAACAGAGGAAACATTATCCACATCGACCCATTCCATATCGCCGTATACCTGGAGCACTGCGGCGCCAACTGCACGACCAACGTGCTTAGCATAGCTCCAGCCGGTGTAATTATATTCCCGGTCTATATCATCGTGTGCAAGCACATAGGGATCGTCAAGAAATCTTGTTCTTTGGAAATTTTTATGATTGCAATCGCCCTGTGCACCTGTGAAAAACAGACAGTGAACCGGTAATACCGCTTCAACAGTTTCACGAACAAAACGCGGGAAATCAGCAGATACCTTATTGTCATCCAGCAAGGTGCAGGCGTGGGTACCAAAGTTAGCCAGTGCGATCTCTTTGCCGCCCTCTCGGATAAAACGAAGTACATTCACCCGGTCGTCAGCCACATTCACAGGACGGACAATATCCTTCTCGTAGCCATCAGGATTCGTACGAACACTGCCATTTTTCATTACATATCTGCGGATAAAGGATACATTTGGTGCGTTGCCAACTGCCCAGCCCATTTTCGCGGGTTTCAGATCAGCAAGCGCCAGTTTTGCAGCATCGCAGAAACGGGCTGCCAAAAAATCAATATACTGATTACCCTTGAT
>JAZNDF010000167.1:0-8375 GCA_045587925.1 Faecousia sp. | reverse complement strand
CTTCGAGAAGGCCGCTGTCAACCACGACCTGCTGGACGACCTGTGCGCCTACGGCATGGACCAGATCGAAAACGCTCTGGACACCGATGACAAGAATATCCGGGAAGAGCGGCTGACTGCTGCCCGCCTGGACTTCCAGGAGAAGTTCGGTGAGAAGTACGAGGACTTCGAAACACACATCGAGGTCTGCCTGTACAAGATGCAGAAGAAGGTTGTTAAGAAGTGGCTGCTGGCTGGCAAGCGTGTTGACGGCCGCGGTATGGACGACATCCGTCCCCTGGACGCTGAGGTCGGCCTGTTGCCCAGAGTCCACGGCTCCGGTCTGTTTGCCCGCGGTCAGACACAGGTTCTGTCCATCTGTACTCTGAACACCCTGTCTGCTGCTCAGAAGCTGGACACCATCTACCCCGAGGAAAACAAGCGCTATATCCACCACTACAACTTCCCCGCTTTCTCCACCGGTGAAGCAAGAGCTGCCCGCTCCACTTCCCGCCGTGAGATCGGTCACGGTGCACTGGCTGAAAAGGCTCTGCTGCCTGTGATCCCCAGCGTTGAGGAGTTCCCCTATTCCATCCGTGTGGTTTCCGAGGTTCTTTCCTCCAACGGCTCTACCTCCCAGGGCTCTATCTGCGGCTCTACTCTGGCTCTGATGGATGCCGGTGTGCCCATTAAGCGCCCCGTTGCAGGTATTTCCTGCGGTCTGATCTCTGACCAGGAGACCGGCGAGTGGAGAACCTTCACCGACATCCAGGGTGTTGAGGACTTCCACGGCGAAATGGACTTCAAGGTAGCCGGTACCTCCGAGGGTATTACCGCTATCCAGATGGACCTGAAGAACAAGGGTCTGACCATGGAGATCATTGCCGACGCTCTGGAGCGTTGCCGCAAGGCCCGTATGGTTATCCTGGAAGAGGTTATGCTGCCCTGCATCTCCGAGCCCCGGGCTGAGGTCAGCGAGTACGCTCCCAAGATGATCAGCCTGAAGATCCCCGTGGACAAGATCCGCGAGGTCATTGGCTCCGGCGGCAAGACCATTCAGAAGATCTGCGCTGATACTGGCGCTAAGGTAGACATCGATGACGATGGCTCCGTATTCATCTCCGCTGTGGACTCCGCTGCTGCTTACGAGGCAAAGAAGATGATCGACGACATCTGCTTCGTGCCCGAGGTTGGCAAGCTGTACTACGGCAAGGTTGTCCGCATCCTGCCCATCGGTGCGTTCGTTGAGATCGCTCCCGGTCACGACGGCATGGTTCACATCTCCAAGCTGGAGAACCACCGCGTGGAAAAGGTTGAGGATGTTCTGAACCTGGGCGATATGACTTGGGTGAAGTTCATGGGCTTCGACGAGAAGGGCCGTGCAAACTTCAGCCGCAAGGACGCTCTGAAGGAAATGGAAAATAACCAGTAATAAACCGCAAAAAACCCGCGGACGGACCCGTCAGCTGATTTTTATTATACAAAAAAAGCACATCCACCGGTCTGGTAGCCGGTGGATGTGCTTTTTAATTTGCAATATCTGGAGGGAGCAGAGCCGGATCTAAATAATAGGTCCAGTTATCCTTGTTCCAAATATCCTCCCGAACGGCAGCCCAGGTGGACTCCAGGAACTGATAGCCGTGGTTATTCGCAAGATCCCAATCGTCAGAAAGGATCACATACTGCACCCCTTCCTTATCTTCGCTGGTGATCTGATTGCCGGTGTAGGGATTGACCGGGTTTTCGATCAAGCCTTCCAGAGAAAGGACCGGCACATCTGCATTTGTCATAAATGCATCGCTGGTGGTAAAGCCGGTTGCGTTAAAATCCTTCACCAGCAGCAGCGGTGTGTAGAACTCAATATCGTGCATATAGTAGTCCGGATCGTCGAAAATCTCCAAATTCCGTCCGTGGTCCGACACGATGATAATTCTCGTATTGTCATAAACACCGTTTTGGCGCAGATAGTCAAACCAGTTGCCCAGCTGCAGGAATGCCGCCATATTGATGTGATAATGGGAAATCTTATATTCATTATCCAGCAGGTACGACTGGTCCCCGGCAGTAATGGTTTTGCCTTCTGCGGGGTAATAGGCACTGTTGTCCACCCGGTTTGAGGGTGTGTAATCCGGTTCTTGCAGCACCACATCCTCGTGGGTGATGTCCGAGCGCATAAACATATAGGTATTCTTGGCATCGGATGTGATGTTTGTGATGTTATTCATATTGAGCATCACATTGTAGGCATCCATAAATGCCGGCTTCACACCTTCGGTAATATCCTCCGTAACGGTAATCGGCAATGCATGGTATGCGCCCTCGTCATAGATCGCAGACTGGATCGACAGCGGGACTGCCTTCATCACACTGAAAAACAGGAAGTTCCGCTTCCTTGCCAGGATGCTTTGCTGACTGCTTTGCATATTGTTGAACCGACCGTCAGCTCTGTAGGCAGAAACTCCATCCAGATCATTATAAATACTGATATCGGGAATCCACTGGTAGCCGGCATAAGAAGGATCGATCACACTAACCTCATACCCTTCCTCTGCAAACAAGGTGGGAACCACCTTCAGCGCTTCATTGTGCTTCTCGGACAGCTTCTGATCCGCCCGCAGGTTCATATTCACCGGGGTGTACTCGTAGCCGCCGTACAAGGGAGGCGAGCCGAAATTGGTGTAAGCGCCGTAGGACAATGTGTTAGAATAGTAGGTAAATCCGTCGAACTGTTCCTTAATTTCCGGCTTTTCTTCCATAATATAGGGCACAAAGGGTCCCATTCCCCGGTCCAGCATGATCACAACCACATTCTTGCCGTTTTTGCTCAGATCAAACTCCGGCATTGCAGAGTTGTCCGCGAAAAGCCGTCCAACGGTTTCTGTAGTAACGGTGATGATCTTAACGGTGTTGAAAATACCCATACCGCTCAAGGCGAGCACACCCACCAGCAAAACAGCAGAGAGCTTTTTAGAGAATTTTACGCAAAGGAAATACAGCGCTGCCCCCAGGGCAAGAATCACAAAAATATTGATCAGCTGGTCTTTCAGAAGATAACCCACACCTGTTTCATAGGTCAGCTCCGGAGATACCACGCCCAGCTTGTCAAAGAACATATAATTGACAAGCATTACACCGCACAGCACCCAAAGGATCCGGGTGAAGATCACCTTCCCCTTAGGCTTTGCCAGCCAGTAGAACACATGGAACCACACCAAAAATGTGCCTGCACAAATACACAGGGTATTTACCACATACCAAACAGGATGATAAAACTGGTAGGCATCGATGTATTCCTGGGGAGATGCGGCAATATATGCACTGGGGATCAGTCCGCCCAGCAGAACGGTCAGAAACACTCCGCCCATAATGAAAAGCTTTTTGTTGGGCACAGGCTCTGCCTTGGGTGCAGATTGCTTTTTTTCTTTCTTTTCCAGTACCTTCTCCTTAATCTTATAAAACAGGGTCTTTCCCAGGGAGAAGGTATTGTTCAGCGTCCAGTAGAACACCAGGGCTGCAGGCTTGTTGTAAAGGAACACCAGGAAAAACAGTGCCATACCGTACATCTGAATTTTGGTTTTCAGCGGGAAGCCCTTTAAGTACAGGGAGCTGGAAACCATATTGATCACGGTCATTAAAATGGGCAATACATTGACGGTAAAACCGCCCAGGGTGATCAGTCCGTCCGGAACGCTCAGATCTGTAATCGGGCCAAAGGATGTGCCTGCAAATACATCTACCCCGCTTAAAAACTGGTAGGCTGCCATAAAGAAGGGGATCTCCAGCAGCAGGGAGACAGAACCGCTCAGAACAGACAATGGACTATAATTATTCTGCCGGTAATAGGTCTGCAAAATCATCATCCGCTCGTCGCCGGAGAAGGTCTTTTTAATGTGGGTGACCACATCCTTGAGCTTGTTTTCCGTATCCCTGGCCTGGATCTGGATGGCATCTGCCCGCCGGTAAAGGGGCAGCACCAAAATATTCATAGCAAGGCTCAGCACGATCACGGAAAGACCGGGATTTTGGAGCAGGTCATAGGCTATGGAGAAAATGATCTCAAAGAACAGCTTCAAAGGGCCGATCAGAATTGCACCGATGATCTCAAACAGTGACATTTTCCATCTCCCCTTCCTTTTCTTTCCGGGTCAGCGCTTCATACTTGGAAAGAATATAATCTGCTGCACGGACCGCACCCTCGCCGTAGTGGGCCCAGGTTTCCTTGCGTACTTCCTGTCTGCCCTGGGCGTACCGGGCATCCTCCAGGCAGCTGTCGATCAGCTCTTTAATGTTTTCCATATTCTCAATGTTCAGCTCCTGTCCGATCCGGGGCAGGGCAGAAAGAGTCCAAAGGGGATGATCCAAAAACCAGGCATCGTAGGGAGCCAGGTTAAAGTTGGGATCGGTGTAGATCACCGGCTTATCGTAAATCAGAGAAAAATCAAAGACCACACCGGAAAAATCAGAAATCAGAATATCGCTGCGGCGCAACACCTCAAAGTTGTCCGTATCCCGGTTCCATTCCAGCTGTTCCGATGCAGGATATTCTGCCATCAGCTTGTCCAGCATTTCCTTTTCGGAGGTAAAGGACTGGGGATGGGGACGGATGATAATGTGGTAGCCGGTTTTCAAAAGGGTGTCGATGATCTTACCCCCGTGGATGCTGAAAATGGCGCTGGGTCCCCAGGTGGGTGCCAGCAAAACAGTACGGGGATGGTCCGGAGCCGGGCCGACAGCTGCCAGCCGGGCTGCCATCTCGTCCATATAGGGAATGCCTACCATAACCAGCTCTTTTGCAGGCAGAGCCCGCAGCTGCTCCAGCTGGCGGATGTCCCGCTCCTGGTGCGCACCGGCGATCATCAGCGCATCGTAATAGTCGATGCCGAACATCCGGTAACGGGTCACCTCGCCTGCGGTGTGGAAAATATGGATATAGTAGTCCACATCCTTGGACCGCTTCCACTGATATACATCCAGACCCGGTGTGGTGGAGAACACAATGGTTGCCTTTAGAAAGTTCAGCCGGGAAAAGGCCTTGTTTCCTGCACCAATAAATTCTGCCCGCACATGGGGATAGGGATTGTCCAGCGCCGGATCATCCGGGGAGGCGGTCATATACACCACATCCATCCCCCGCTTGTCCAGCTCCCGGCAAATCGGAGCGAAGATGGTCCAATACCGCTTATCGTCAGAAAAGATCACCAGAGGGAGCTTTTCATCGCTTTTATTTGCCTTTTTGCCCCCGGAAAACCGCAGCTTGATCCAAAGCATACGCGCAGAATACACAGCTGCGCCCACCAGACCCAGCAAAACCGTAAAGAGCATACTGCCCGTTCCGGGGTCGATATATAAGTACATATTTTAGACTCCTTTCAGAAAGAGAAAAGGCTTTTTCATAACTTTTCCATTTTACTCCAAAATCCGAAAAAAGTCAATTTTTAAGGCGTGTCACCAACTAGTGACACGCCTGTATTTTATGCGTCCATCTGAGGCATTTGGGGCATCTTGGGAATAGGCACATTTTCACTGAGCTTTTCATAAGCCGTAGCATAGGTGGTGTAGTAATACCCACCAAAGCGCCAGTACACCAAAAGCTGCACCAGCATATACCCAACATAGAACAAAAGGGAAACCACATCCGCAGAAATCGGCAATGCCACATTCAGAGCAGACAGGATCTGACCGCCGTAGGAAACCACCACCGACAGTGCCACCAGTGCATGGAACCACCAAAAGCTCAGATCCAGCCGGAACAGAGAAAAGCCCTCTCCCTTGGTCATCTGCCAGCTGGCAAGCATGGCAAACAGTCCGCTGCGGGTCTTTCCCTCCATGATCACATACTCTGCCAGCCGCAGCCGGTACACAAAGGGCAGGACGATCAATGCAAAGACCACCAGGACAATGAACATCATAGGCATAATGGACTGGGTCATTGCCTCCATGGTGGCAACATCCGGCTCGATCATTTGACCGGTGAGCATTGCCTGCTCAATGATCGGTGTCATCAGCTCCATATAGTCCTTGGACAAGGGGGTCATCAGAAAAATACTGGAGCTGATAAACACAGCAGGCATTACTGCTAAAGCCAGCAAAACACCCTGTCCCAGCTTCAGCCGCAGCACCGGTCCGAACCGGTAAAAGCCGGCACTCAGCTCCCGGAAGGTCACCGGCTCACTGCGGGCAAACCGCAGTGCTGCATACAAAATGCCGATCTGCCAAAAGGGGAGCAAAAACATTTGCAGCAGCTGTAAAAGTGACTGGCCAGTGGTCAGTAAGCTTCTCAGTCCAATACCGCCCAAGCCGCTGGTGGTATCGATTTTCAACTGCAAAAGATAATTTATCAGTGCAACCACCAGAACGATGCCGAAGGACACCGCTGTGTGGATCAGCACCGATTTCCGGGGATCACCGGGAACCAAAGCAAGGCGGGACAAAGCTTCTTGTTTCAAGCTTTTCCTGTCGCGAATACCCATAGTATACCTCCAAAAAATGGTATTTATTATATAGTTATACGGCATAAGCAGGAAAATAGCAAATGAATTTTTTGCAAACAGTAGAAAAAAGACGGACGCTGTGGTAAAATGGTAAAAAATATTTACTCCCTATGGAGGTCAGCTATGGAATTAGGCGCACTATTACGGCAGGCGCGGCTGGAGGCAGGCTTATCCCAGCGGCAGCTGTGCGGTGACGAGATCACCCGCAATATGCTCTCCCAAATCGAAAACGGCACTGCCCGCCCCTCTATGGATACTCTGCGGTATCTTGCCGCCCGGCTGGGAAAGCCTATGTCTTATTTTTTGGAAGAAACCGCAATGGTATCCCCCAATCAGTCTGTAATGGAGCAGGCAAGAAATGCCACCGGACAGGCGGTTTTGGAGGCTTTGGAAGCATACAAAGCACCGGATCCTCTCTTTGACCGGGAGCGGTGGCTCTTGGAAGCCCTCACCTGCCTGGAGCTGGCGCGGCAAGCACTGGATGACGGTAAAAAGGAATATGCCCGGGCATTACTGGAGCGGGCAGAAAAAGCAGGCGCGCTCACCCCTTATTATACCCCGGAACTGATGCATCGCAGACAGCTTTTATTATACGAAGCAGGTTTTTTGCCTGCCCAGGCGCTTTATATGGATGACTGGTCCTTATTTTTAACTGCCCAGGCAGCCCTTCAGCAGCACAAGCCGGAGGTGTGTATCGGTCTTTTACAGGCAGCACAGACTCTGACAGAAAAGCACTGCCTGCTGCTGGCACAGGCGCATTTGCAGACCGGTGACTACAAGCAGGCAATCGGGTATTTTCAGCGATCAGAAGCCTACGATCCCAAAGCTATGTATGCCGGTTTGGAAAAATGCTACCGGGAGCTGGAGGATTACAAGCAGGCATATTTCTACGCCTGCAAGCTGAGGGACTGAGAAATATAAAAATAGCCAACCACAAGCGGTTGGCTATTTTTAATATCTCTTAGAAACGGCACTTTTCAGCGATGTAGCTCTTCAGCTCGCTGATGGGAATGCGAATCTGCTCCATGGTGTCACGGTCACGGACGGTGACACAGTTGTCTGCGGGGGTATTGTCATCGCCCACAGTCTGGAAGTCCACAGTGATGCAAAGGGGTGTGCCGATCTCGTCCTCACGGCGGTAACGCTTGCCGATGGAGCCGGAATCGTCAAAGTCCACCATAAAGTCCTTCTGCAGCTCGTGGTAGATCTCCTCTGCCTTGGGGCTGAGCTTCTTGGAAAGGGGCAGCACAGCAGCCTTGAAGGGAGCCAGTGCAGGATGCAGACGCAGAACGGTGCGCACATCGTCCTTGCCGTTCTTATCCTGACCCACAACTTCTTCGTCGTAGGCTTCGCACAGGAATGCCAGAGCAACACGGTCACAGCCCAGGGAGGGCTCGATCACATAGGGGATATAGTGCTCGCCCTTTTCCTGATCGAAGTACTCCAGGCTCTTGCCGGATTCCTTCTGATGGCGGCCCAGGTCGTAATCGGTACGGTCTGCAATGCCCCACAGCTCGCCCCAGCCATTGCCGAAGGGGAACTGATATTCAATATCGGTGGTAGCCCGGGAGTAGAAGGCCAGCTCTGCAGGCTCGTGGTCCCGGAGCCGCAAGGAATCTTCCTTAATACCCAGAGAGATCAGCCAGTTCTTGCAGAAGTCCTTCCAGTAGGCAAACCACTCAAGGTCCGTGCCGGGCTGGCAGAAGAATTCGCACTCCATCTGCTCAAACTCACGGGTACGGAAGGTGAAGTTACCGGGGGTAATCTCGTTACGGAAAGCCTTACCTACCTGGCAGACACCAAAAGGCAGCTTCTTACGGGTGGTGCGCTGAATATTTGCAAAGTTGACGAAAATGCCCTGTGCTGTTTCCGGACGGAGATAGCAGGTGGAGGAGGAGTCCTCGG